>NZ_CATKQM010000015.1:0-119096 GCF_949768225.1 Pseudomonas sp. IT-P44
AGGCGATTTAATGGTCAACACAAAATAATATTTGACCAAGGAGAACGATCGTTCTACTGTATGCCACATGAACGAAATCACTAGCAACGACACACGCGACATCATTCTGGATGTCACCGAAAAGTTGATCTACAAAAGTGGCATCGCTGCTACGGGCATGGATCTTCTGGTGAAAACCGCCGGCGTCTCCAGAAAAAGCATCTACCGCTACTTCGCCAACAAGGAGGAGTTGACCGTCGCCGCCCTGCAACGCCGCGACGTGCGCTGGATGCTCTGGTACAGAAGTGCCGTCGACCAGGCCGAAACCCCGGCCGACCGGCTGCTCAACCTGTTTACCGTGCTCAAGGCCTGGTTTGCCTCCGAAGGCTTCCGTGGCTGCGCTTTCATCAACACCAGCGGTGAAACCGGCGACCCGCAAGACCCGGTCCGGCTGGTCGCCAAAGAACACAAACAGAAGCTGCTCGACTACGTGCGCGAGCTCTGCACCGAACATGGCGCAACCGACCCGGAGACGCTGGCCAAACAGCTGCTGATCCTGATCGATGGCGCCATTACCGTGGCGCTTGTCATGGGTGATCACAGTGCCGCCGATAATGCGCAATGCATGGCGCGAAAGTTATTGGACCTGTAACACTTTAAACAAGCCCGACAACTTGCTTGAACTTTAATCTTATTGGGAGACTTTAAATGTCTAACGCCGAAGTTCGTCCGCCATTGCCGCCGTTTACCCGTGAATCGGCCATCGAAAAAGTTCGCCTGGCCGAAGATGGCTGGAACTCCCGTGATGCAGAGCGCGTGTCTCTGGCCTACACACTGGACACCAAATGGCGCAACCGCGCCGAATTCGCCTACAACCGTGAAGAAGCCAAAGGTTTCCTGACGCGCAAATGGGCCAAGGAACTGGACTATCGACTGATCAAGGAGCTCTGGGCATTCACCGGCAACCGCATCGCCGTGCGCTACGCCTATGAATGGCACGACGACTCGGGCAACTGGTTCCGTTCCTACGGCAACGAAAACTGGGAGTTCGACGAGAACGGCCTGATGGCCAACCGGTTCGCCTGCATCAACGACATGCCGATCAAGGAAAGCGACCGCAAGTTCCACTGGCCGCTGGGGCGTCGCCCGGATGATCATCCAAGTTTGTCCGACCTGGGCTTGTAAACGCATATCCCCCTTGTAGGAGCCGGCTTGCTGGCGATGGCGTCATAACATTCAACGATGATGTTGATTGTGAAATCGCTATCGCCAGCAAGCCGGCTCCTACAGGGGTTTGTGGTGGTCAGGCGACTTCGGCTTGTTTCACGCTGGCCTCAGCCTCCAGCTCCCGCACCAACGGCAGCACCCGCTTGCCGAAATACTCCACCTCTTCCTGAAAGTGCAAAAACCCCGCCAGCACCAAATCCACGCCCACCGCTTTCAACGCCACAATCCGCTCGGCAATTTGCCGCGGCGTGCCGATCAGGTTGGTCTTGAAGCCGTCGTTGTACTGCACCAGATCCTCGAACGTCGATTTGGCCCAATTGCCCTCGCCTTCCGGTGATGCCCTGCCCGCCTGTTTCGCCGCATCGCCAAAGGCATTCACCGCTTCCGGATCAGCCTGATCGATGATCTGCGCCAGCACTGCGCGTGCTTCTTCTTCGGTGTCGCGGGCGATGACGAACGCGTTGACCCCGACCTTCACCGAGTGATTATTCGCGGCGGCCTTGCTGCGGATATCGTCGACTTGCGCCTTGATGCCTTCCGGCGTGTTGCCGTTGGTGAAGTACCAGTCCGAAACTCGCGCCGCCATGTCCCGTGCTGCGCGGGAGCTGCCGCCCTGGAAGATTTCCGGCTGGCCCAGCGGTTTCGGTTTGAGGCTGTAATTGTCGAAACGGTAGAAGTCGCCGCGAAAGGTGAAGTTGTCCTGGCTCCAGATGCCTTTGAGCGAGCGAATGAATTCTTCGGAGCGGCGATAGCGCTCGTCGTGCTCCAGCCAGTGTTCCCCGATCGCCTGGAATTCACCCTTGAACCAACCGCTGACGATGTTCACCGCGATGCGGCCGTTGGTCAGTTGATCGATGGTCGCCAGTTGCTTGGCCGCCAGCGCGGGTTGCCAGGGGCCGGGCAGGATCGCCGCGATGACTTTCAATGTGGTGGTGGCGGCGAGCAGCGCGTGGCTGAAGGCGACCGATTCATGCTGGTACTCGGCACCGTAACCGGCGGTGAAGCGAATCTGCGTCAGGGCGTATTCGAACCCCGCCGCTTCGGCCAGTTGCGCCAGTTTGCGGTTGTAGTCGATGCCCCAGTGGGTGCGTTGTTCGATCTTGCTGACCACCAGCCCGCCGCTGACGTTCGGCACCCAGTAGGCAAATTTGACGGCTTGCTGACTCATTGACGTGTCCTCGGGACGTTAGGAAGTTCTGGGGTGAGAGCAGCAACCGTGCCAGTGCTTTCCCGAGCCAACCGAAATCCCCTGTGGGAGCGAGACCGGCTTGCCGGCGATGGCGGTGTGTCAGCCAACAAAAGTGTTGTATGTGCAACCGCCATCGCGAGCAGGCTCGCTCCCACATGGGTCTGGGTGTGTCAGGGCAATTTGCTGCGGCGCTGTTGGCCCAGCAACAGTTCAAGCAGAATCTGAATCCCTACGCTTCAGTAAATCCTGGCTGCCCCTCTCCGGCATGGACCATGCAATCCCCCTTGGCATCCACTGCCGATCCAAGGAGCTGTCCCATGACCGAACACCAGGTAATCAATCCGCTGTCCATTGGCACTGACTATGAAGCGCTGGCCGCGAGATTCCGTCCGATTTTTCAGCGCATCGCCGCCGGTGCCGTTGAGCGTGAACAGTCGCGCAGCCTGCCTTACGAGCCCATCCAGTGGCTGAAGGAAGCCGGTTTCGGCGCGGTGCGCGTGCCGGTGGAATATGGGGGTGGCGGCGCCTCCCTGCCGCAGCTGTTTGAGTTGCTGATCGAACTGGCCGAAGCCGATTCCAACGTGCCCCAGGCACTGCGCGGGCATTTCGCGTTTGCCGAGGACCGCTTGAACGCCACGCCAGGGCCGGCACGGGATCTGTGGTTCAAACGCTTTGTCGACGGCGACATTGTCGGCTGCGCCTGGACTGAAATCGGCAATGTGGCGATTGGCGACGTGATCACTAAAGTCTCGCCCAACGGCAACGGCTGGCGGCTCAACGGTGAAAAGTTCTACAGCACCGGCAGCCTGTTTTCCGACTGGATCGACGTCTACGCCCAGCGCAGTGATACCGGCGGCGATGTCATCGCAGCGGTTCGCACCCGACAACCGGGGATCGTGCAAAGCGATGACTGGGACGGTTTCGGTCAGCGCACCACGGGCAGCGGCACGTCGCGGTTTATCGACGCCGAGGTGGACGCCGAAAACGTCATCGACTTCGCCACCCGTTTCAAATACCAGACGGCGTTCTATCAGCTCGTGTTGTTGGCCACGCTGGCCGGAATCGGTCGCGCCGCTTTGCGCGACGTGGCGCATCAGGTACGTGAGCGCAAACGTATTTACAGCCATGGCAATGCCCAGCGCGTCAGCGAGGATTCACAAGTTCAACAAGTCGTCGGTGAAGTGGCGGCGCTGGTGTACGCCGCCGAAGCGAGCGCGTTGAAGGCCGCACAACCGGCGCAGCGGGCGTATCTGGCGCGGTTTTCGGGGGATGACGCGCTGGAGCGGGCGGCGAATGTTGCAGCGGAGCTCGAATCGGCGAAAGCGCAGGTGGTGGTGTCGGAGCTGATTCAGCGGGCGACCACCGAGCTGTTCAATGCGCTGGGGGCTTCGGGTGTGCGTCAGGGCAAGTCGCTGGACCGGCATTGGCGTAATGCGCGGACCGTGTCTTCGCATAATCCGGTGATCTACAAGGCGCGGATTGTCGGGGATTGGGAGATTAACGGGACTGAACCGCCGTTTGTGTGGCAGATCGGCAATGGGCCGGCCGCCAAGTGATGTAGCGCCTGCACGTCAGTCTTCGCGGGCAAGCCTCGCTCCTACAGGGGAATACACTTAACCGTAGGAGCGAGGCTTGCCCGCGAAGAGGCCAGACCAGTCGCCGCAGAAGTTGGATATAGGTAAGATATCGGCCCTTCCCCGCAGCCCTTTGCTGCACCCCGCCGAATAAGCCCATTTCCATGCCTTTCGAACTCAGCGTTGACCTCACCACCCTCGCCATCCTGGCCGTCGTCGCCTTCATTGCCGGTTTCATCGACGCCATTGCCGGCGGCGGTGGTCTGTTGACCACGCCGGCGCTGTTGACCGCAGGCCTGCCGCCGCACCTGGTGCTGGGCACCAACAAACTCAGTTCGACCTTCGGCTCGGCCACCGCCAGTTTCACCTTCTATCGGCGCAAACTGTTTCATCCCCGACAGTGGGTGCACGCCATCGTCGGCACCTTGGTCGGCGCGCTGACCGGTGCCGTGGTCGCCCATTACCTGCCCGCCGAATGGCTGAACAAAATGCTGCCGGTGATCGTGTTCGCCTGCGGCCTCTACCTGTTGTTCGGTGGCACGCCGAAAGCGCCGCTGGACAGCAACGCCCCGATCAAGAAAAAGTGGCAATCGACCCAAGGCTTCAGCCTCGGCTTCTACGACGGCGTGGCCGGCCCCGGCACTGGCGCGTTCTGGACCGTGAGCAGCCTGCTGATGTACCCCATCGACCTGGTGAAGGCCAGCGGCGTGGCGCGCAGCATGAACTTCGTCAGCAACATTGCAGCGCTGTCGGTGTTCATCTTTTCCGGGCAAGTGGACTGGATCATCGGCTTGAGCATGGGCCTGTCGGTGATGGTCGGTGCGTTCTTCGGTGCGCGCTCCGCCATCAGCGGCGGAGCCAAGTTCATTCGCCCGGTGTTCATCACCGTGGTGCTGGGTCTGACCGTGCGCCTAGCCTGGCAGCACTGGTTCAGCGTGGCCTAAGCGCCGCGCCACATAGACATCGATCAGGTAACGGGCAATCGAGCGTGACGCCGGCAACGGCGGCAGCTCGTGCACGTTGAACCACTGGGCGTCCTCGATCTCGTCCTCCTGGCAGACAATCTCGCCGCCGGCGTACTCGGCGTGGAAGCCGAGCATCATCGAGTGCGGGAACGGCCAGCACTGACTGCCCATGTACTGGATGTTCTTGACCTCGATCTGCACCTCTTCACGCACCTCGCGAATCAGGCAGTCTTCAGCCGATTCGCCCGGTTCGGCAAATCCCGCCAGCGTGCTGTAGACCCCGGTGACAAACCGTGGCGAACGCGCCAGCAAGACTTCATCGCCACGGGTGATCAGCACGATCATGCTCGGCGAAATCCGCGGGTAATAGCGCAAATTGCACGGCTCGCAATACATCGCCCGCTCACGCGGCACCTGCAAGGTCGCCTGCCCGCAGTTGCCGCAAAAACGGTGTTCGCGGGCCCAGGTGCCGATCTGCGCGGCATAACCCAGCACTTTGTAAACCGCGTGATCGCCATCGAGCATGAACGCCCGCAAGCCTTTCCAGTTGCAGCCCGGTACTTCGCTGTGACTGCGCAGCTCCAGCAGGTAGACCGGTTCGCCATCCAGATGACCGATGCCGTGTTCGGCCAGAACCGGCAGGTCCTGGCGCTTGAGCCATTCACGCGGGAACAGCGCGCCATTGTCGTCGAACAGGAAGCCTTCGGGGCTGCGCGCAACGGCCCAGCCGCCCGGTTGATCGGTGTCCAGTACTGCAGTGGTCCAGCGTGAAGTCATTTTTCAATCAATCCAGAAATTCGGGTTTCTGTTTGCTCATATGGGCGGCCATGGCCACGCGCAAGTCAGTGGATTGCAGCATGGCGGCGTTCCAGGTAGCGACGTATTCAAGGCCGTCGTCAATGCGATGGTCGCGCATGTAGCTGATCATCTCTTTGGTGCCGGTGATCGCAATCGGCGACTTGCCGGCGATGTCCCGGGCAATGCCCATGACACCGTCGAGCAGGCTGGCGGCGTCGCTGTAGACGCGATTGACCAGGCCGATACTGCGCGCTTCCTCGGCGCCAAACGAGCGACCAGTGTAAGCCAGTTCACGCAGCATGCCGTCACCGATGATCCGCGGCAAGCGTTGCAAGGTGCCAACGTCGGCGGCCATGCCGATGTCGATTTCCTTGATCGAGAATTGCGCGTCTTCGGCGGCATAACGCATGTCGCAGGCGGCAATCAGGTCGATCGCGCCACCCAGGCAGTAACCCTGGATTGCTGCCAGCACCGGCTTGCGGCAGTTGTCGACGGCATTGAAGGACGCTTGCAGCGCGAGGATCTTGCGGCGCAGCAGGCGCGCATTGCGGCCGACGTCCTTGCCCAGCTCATTGGCCACGCCGGCCAGCATCATCAGGTCGATACCGGAGGAAAAGTGTTTGCCGGCGCCGCTGAGCACCACCACCCGGACTTCGTCGGTGTCATCGATCCACTGGAAGATCTCGATGATCTCGCTCCAGAACGCGGCGTTCATCGAGTTGATCTTTTCCGGACGATTGATCTGCACATGGGCAATTTTATCGGCCAGTTCGACGGTGAACGCAGTGTACTGAGACATGGCAGTGATCCTTTACCGGGCAAAAAATGAGGCCCGAACTATAACAAGGCAACCCGCGCCGCAGTAAGGCAGCGGTTCGGCCAAAAGCGGGACCTGCGAGCGCACCACAACAGTGCGTAGCCGTAATCGCCCTCGCACATTCGTGTGACTGCCAGGTTACTTTTTGGGGCTGAATCGCGAAAAAACATGCCCTTCGTCGGGGCGTTTGGCTGCCTATCCGGCACGTCCGTACCGCTTTGAACCGATTGTCGAACAATTTTGCCATATGGCCTTCACCGCTCTAAGTTCTGGCCTAGACTCCTTTTCGCGGGGCAAAACCGGTCGGTCACAAAGTGTCAAAAAAATCGAAACTTTTGCCATTTGTGGCCGGTCCTCTGAAAGGTAGGTGCGTTGCGACTGGTGCAATCCTTGCAACGGCCACTCCAGCCATTCTGCTTTAACGCATGGGCAGCGTTTGCTCACCGATGCGTAGCGCGTTTGCGCCCGGCCACAGGATTTGGCCACGAAACACCGTTTGCCAGACCTAGAACTAGATCAACAACACGGGAGATTCATATGATCAGTACGGCATTAGATATCCAGGGAGAACGTGCTCATCAGCAGGTCGGCGAAACGAGCGCCGTGAGCGCCCCAAGTGCCCAATCGATCAACGTCACGGGTACCAAGACGTTGACGCCGGTGGTCAGTCAGAATCCCAACAGAAAGAAAGTGTTGTTTGTGACCTCGGAAATCGCCGACCTGGTGAAGACCGGCGGTCTGGGTGACGTTTCCGCGGCGCTGCCCCGGGCCATGGCGAAATTGCACGATGTGCGTGTGCTGATCCCCGGTTACCCGCAAGTGCTGCACAGCGAAAACCCGATCCACATTATTGGTGAGCTCGGCGGTCATGCCGCGCTGCCTGCCTGCAAGATCGGGCGCATGGACATGCCTGACGGACTGGTCATTTACGTGTTGATCTGCCCTGAACTCTACGAGCGCGAAGGTTCACCTTACGGCGCCAATAACGGTCGCGACTGGCCGGACAACCATATTCGTTTCGCCCGCCTGGGCCTGGCGGCTGCCGACATCGCCGCCAACCTCGCGCAAATCCACTGGTGCCCGGACCTGGTGCACGCCCATGACTGGCCCGCCGGCCTGGCCCCCGCCTATATGCACTGGCGCGGTCAACGCACGCCGACGCTGTTCACCATTCACAACCTCGCTTATCAAGGCGTGACCAGCCTGGGGTCGTGCCCCGAGCTGGGCATTCCCGCGCATGCCCTGCAACAGGAAGGCATGGAGTTTTACGGCAAGATGTCGTTCCTCAAGGCCGGCATGGCTTATTCGAGCCACATCACCACCGTCAGCGCCACCTACGCCCAGGAAATCACCACGCCGGCCTTCGGCTGCGGCCTCGACGGTTTTCTCGCCGCCAAGACCCAGCAAGGCCTGCTCAGCGGGATTCCCAATGGCATCGATGAGAGCTGGGACGCCGCCACTGACAGCCACCTGTTCCGTCCGTTCAGCATCGGTGACTGGGAAGGCAAAGCGGTCAACGCGGCGCACGTGCGCGAGCTGTTCGGGCTGGACGACTCCGAAGGTCCGCTGTTCGCCGTGGTCTCGCGCCTGGTCTATCAGAAAGGCCTGGACCTGACGGAAGCCGTGTCCGAGTACATCGTCAAATCCGGTGGCCAGATCGCGATCATCGGGCGCGGCGAGCCAGAAGAAGAACAGGCAATGCGTGAACTGGCACTGCGCTTTCCAGGGCAGATCGGTGTGCGCATCGGCTTCAACGAAACCGACGCCCGCCGCATGTTCGCCGGCAGCGATTTCCTGCTGATGCCCTCGCGTTATGAACCGTGCGGCTTGAGCCAGATGTACGCCCAGCGTTTTGGTTCGTTGCCGGTGGCACGCAACACCGGCGGCCTGGCCGACACCATCGAAAATGGCGTGACCGGCTTCCTGTTCGACGAATCCACGGTCGAGAGCTATCAGGAAGCCCTGAGCCGTGCCTTCAAGGTGTTCGCCTTTCCTGGCTTGCTCAATGCCATGCGTTGCCGGGCCATGGCCGCACCGTTCAACTGGTGCAAAGCCGTCGAACCCTACGCCGAACTCTACGAACAGCTGGTGGCTAAAGCGCTGGGGAAATCGAACAAACAGTAAGAGGTTTTCAACGATGCCGTTACGGACCCTTGAGACCTGGCCCCACGGCGCAATCATGCTGGACGCAGAGCACACGCGTTTTGCCTTGTGGGCGCCGGATGCGTTTTTTGTCAGTGTCGAACTGGAAGATGGACAGTCCTTGCCGTTGCTGCCTCAGGCCGATGGCTGGTTCGTGATCAAGACGCGCTGTCCTGCGGGCACGCGTTACCGCTACAACATTGATGGCGAACTCGAGGTGCCCGACCCGGCCTCCCGCGCTCAGGCCGGTGACATTCACCGGCACAGCGTGGTGGTCGATCCCCTCGCCTACACCTGGCGACACCGCGACTGGCTGGGACGGCCCTGGAACGAGGCGGTGATCTACGAGTTGCACGTCGGTGCGCTTGGCGGTTTTGTCGAGGTCGAGCAGCACCTGGCGCGGCTTGCCGGACTGGGCGTTACCGCCATCGAACTGATGCCGCTGGCGCAGTTCCCCGGTGATCGCAATTGGGGCTACGACGGGGTTCTGCCCTACGCGCCCCAGGCCTCCTATGGCACGCCCGAGCAACTCAAGCACCTGATCGACAGCGCCCACGGCCATGGTCTGGCGGTGATGCTCGATGTGGTCTACAACCACTTCGGCCCGGACGGCAATTACCTGCATCGCTACGCCAAGGCCTTCTTCAATGAAGACAAGCACACGCCTTGGGGAGCGGCCATCGACTTCCGGCGACGCGAGGTGCGCGACTTCTTTATCGACAATGCGTTGATGTGGTTGCTGGAATACCGCTTTGACGGTTTGCGCTTCGACGCGGTGCACGCGATCAAGAGCCCGGACTTTCTACAGGAACTGGCGCAACGCATCCGGCAGCAAATCGACCCGGCGCGCCACGTGTGGCTGACGGTCGAAAACGAACACAACCAGGCCAGCCTGCTGCAGGAAGGTTACGACGCGCAGTGGAACGACGACGGCCACAACGCCTTGCACGTGCTGCTGACCGGTGAAACCGAGGCCTATTACGCCGACTATGCCGACAACCCCACCGAACAGTTGGCGCGTTGCCTGAGCCAGGGCTTCGTGTTCCAGGGCCACACCAACCGCCACGGCGAAGCTCGCGGCGAGCCCAGCGGTCATTTGCCGCCCACGGCGTTCGTGCTGTTCTTGCAGAACCATGACCAGATCGGCAATCGCGCATTCGGTGAACGGCTGCACCAACTTGCCCATCCCGACGCCTTGAAAGCCGCGACGGCGTTGTTGCTGTTATCGCCGATGATCCCGCTGATGTTCATGGGCGACGAGTTTGCCGCCGAGCAACCGTTCCTGTTTTTCACCAGCCATCACGGCGAACTGGCGGAACTCGTTCGCGAAGGTCGGCGTAACGAATTTTGCGCGTTCGATGCATTTTCCGATCCGGCCAGGCGTGAACAGATTCCCGACCCGAACGCGCAGCAGACCTTCGAAGACTCACGGCCGAATCTGACGGCGAGCGGGCAATCGGCCATTTACGCGCTGTATCGCCAACTGCTGAAAATCCGCCACGAGCAGATCATCGCGCGCCTGCCCGGTGCACACCCGTTGGGTGCCGAGGCACTGGCGCCAGGCGCGGTGAGCGCGCGCTGGCAACTGGGCGATGGCAGCCTGCTGCGCATTGACCTGAACCTCAGCGACAAGCCGGTGGTCCACTCCCCACAGGCCGGCACTTCGTTGTTGTTCGAATACCCGCCGAAGTCCGCCGACCTGCTGAATCAGGGCACCCTTGCCCCGTATTGCGCGTTAGTCAGCCTCACGACCGCAGCCCCTTTGCTACCCCCGGATGGAGAGCGCCCATGAGCGATGCGCAATTGGAAATACTGGCCAGCCGCGCTGGCCTGGCCGTCGACTGGATCGATGCCAACGGCCGCCCACAAAAAGTCGCGCCATCGGTGTTACGCAATGTCCTGACCGGGCTCGGCCATCCGGCCGGCAGCGCCCAGGAGATCGATGCCAGCCTGCAAGAATTGCAGCAAGTGCAACAAACCCGGCATCTGCCGCCGCTGCTGACCGCGGACGTTGGCGTGGGCCTCAGCCTCGCGCATTATTTCGAGCCGCAGACCCCCTGCGAGATCCACCTTGAGGACGGATCGCGGCTCAACCTGAAACTGGATGCCCAGGCGATGTTGCCCGGCCTGATTCCTGTCGGTTATCAGCACGTCACAATCGACGGCCAATCCTTTACGCTGGCCGTGGCGCCGGCACGCTGCTACAGCGTCAGCGATGCGGTCGACAGCCCGATCCCTCGCGCCTGGGGGCTGAGCGTGCAGCTGTACTCGCTGCGCCGTCCCGACGATGGCGGTTTTGGCGACACCCAGGCACTGGAAGATCTGGCCCGCGTTGCCGGTGAGCGTGGCGCCGAAGCGCTGGCGATCAGTCCGTTGCACGCGATGTTCAGCAGCGACACCCAGCGCTATAGCCCTTATTCGCCGTCCAGCCGCCTGTTCCTCAACAGCCTGTACGCAGCACCCGGCGCGATCCTTGGCGAACGAGCGATGCGCACGGCGATTGACGCCACCGGGCTCGCCGCCGAGCTCAAGCATCTGGAACAACAGCCGCTGGTTGACTGGCCCGTGGCAGCCGACGCCAAGCACCGTCTGTTGCAGGCGTTGTACGAAGGCTTTGTCCAGGGCGAACACCCGTTGCACGCCGATTTCAGCAGTTTCCGCCACGCGGCCGGCGAAGCGCTGGAGAACCACTGTCGTTTCGAAGCCATTCAGGAGGCCCGTGCCGCCAAAGGTGAAAACCTCGACTGGCGCGAGTGGCCCGAGCAATGGCGCGACCCGCGCAGTGCTGCGCTGGCTGAATTTGCCGAAGAGAATGCCGGGCGCATCGGCTTCTTCTCCTTCTGCCAGTGGTTGATTACCCGTTGCCTGGAGCGCGCACAAACCGCTGCGCGCAGTAGCGGCATGAGCATTGGCCTGATCGCTGACCTCGCGGTCGGTGCCGACGGCGGCGGCAGCCAGGCCTGGAGTCGCCAGGACGAATTGCTTGCTTCGCTGACGGTGGGTGCGCCGCCGGACATTCTCAATCGCACCGGGCAGGGCTGGGGCATTTCCGCGTTCTCGCCCGAAGGCCTGGTGCGTCACGGATTTCGTGCGTTCATCGAAATGCTCCGGGCCAACTTCGCCCATGCCGGCGGCCTGCGCATCGATCACGTCATGGGATTGCAACGGCTGTGGGTGATCCCCAACGGCTCATCACCCGCCGATGGCGCTTATCTTTATTACCCGGTGGACGATCTGCTGCGCCTGCTGACCCTGGAATCCCATCGGCATCAAGCCATCGTTCTCGGCGAAGATCTCGGGACAGTGGAAGACGGCCTGCGGGAAAAACTCATCGCCCGTTCGATTCTCGGCATGCGCGTGTTGCTGTTCGAGCAGGACAACACACACTTCAAGCCGATCCTCGACTGGCCGGACAACGCACTGGCCACCACCAGTACCCACGATTTGCCGACGCTCAACGGCTGGTGGCATGGTCACGATATCGACTGGAATGCCCGATTGGGCCTGGTCGACGCCACGGGTGAAATCGAGTGGCGCCGTCACCGCGAACGCGAGCGTGAAGGCCTGCGCCGGGCGTTGAGCCAGGACCCGCAGAACTTCCGCGAAGAGTCCCATGAGACCGATCAGATACTTGACGCAGCCATTCGCTTCCTCGGCCATACCCGCGCGCCGCTGGTGTTGCTGCCGCTGGAGGATGCCCTGGGCATCGAACAGCAGGCCAACCTGCCCGGCACCATCGACACCCATCCGAATTGGTCGCGCCGCTTGCCCGGCGCCAGCGAAGCCCTGCTCGATGACCTGGACGCTGCCCGACGTCTGGAATTGCTTGCCTGCGCGCGGCTTCAGGCGGCCGAGCGTGACCGATGAATCAACCACGCGCGACCCTGCGTTTGCAGTTTCATAAAGGCTTCACGCTGGACGATGCGGTGCCGCTGGTGCCCTATTTCGCCCGCCTCGGCATCAGCCATGTCTACGCCTCGCCGTTGCTGAGCGCACGCGCAGGTTCCATGCACGGCTATGACGTGGTGGACCCCACCACGGTCAACCCGGAACTGGGCGGCGAAGCGGCGTTGCGCCGTTTGGTCAGCGCGTTGCGTGAGCAGAACATGGGACTGATCCTCGACATTGTCTCCAACCACATGGCGGTCGGTGGCGGCGATAATCCCTGGTGGCTGGACTTGCTGGAATGGGGCCGTTTGAGCCCGTACGGCGAATTTTTCGACATCCAATGGCATTCGCCCGATCCGCTGATGGAGGGTCAGCTCTTGCTGCCATTCCTCGGCAGCGACTATGGCGTGGCGTTGCAGGACGGCACCCTGCCCTTGTGCTTCGATGCGCAGCACGGTGCTTTTTACGTCGAACACTACGATCATCACTTCCCGATTTGCCCGATGAACTACGGCGAATTGCTCAAAGACGATACCGAGCGATTCAAGTCACTGGCCGACCGCTTCAGCACCTTGAGTTACCAGACCGACGCCCACCGCCTGGCCAAACCGTTGAAAGACGAGCTGCGCGAACTGGCCAGCGACCCGGCCCTGCTTCAAGTCATCGAGCAGAACCTGCAAGCCTACGATTCGCTCACGCCGGACGGTTTCCAGCGCCTGCACCAGTTGCTGGAACGTCAAAGCTATCGCCTCGCCAGTTGGCGCACGGCGGCGGATGACATCAACTGGCGGCGCTTTTTCGATGTCAACGAACTGGGCGGTCTGCGTGTGGAGCGCCCGGCGGTGTTCGAAGCCACTCACGCAAAAATCTTCGAACTGGTCGCCGAGGGCCTGATCGACGGCCTGCGCATCGACCACATCGATGGCCTCGCCGATCCACGCGGTTATTGCCGCAAACTGCGACGCCGGGTCGACAGCCTGACGCCGGGCCGACACCTGCCGATCTACGTCGAGAAGATTCTCGGTGAAGGTGAAACCCTGCACCGTGACTGGTCGGTGGATGGCACCACCGGTTATGAATTCATGAACCAGGTGTCCTTGCTGCAACATGATCCCGCTGGTGAGAAAACCCTCGGCGAATTGTGGAACCGCTACAGCGAACGGCCCGCCGATTTCCGTCAGGAAGCACACCTGGCCCGCCAGCAAATTCTCAACGGTTCGCTTGCCGGCGACTTCGAAAGTGTCGCCCAGGCGCTGCTGCAAGTGGCCCGGGATGATGTGATGACCCGCGACCTGACCCTCGGCGCGATTCGTCGGGCGTTGCAGGAACTGATCGTGCACTTCCCGGTGTATCGCACCTACATCAGCCCTTGTGGGCGTTCCGCTGAGGACGATGGTTTTTTTCAGCAAGCCATGGACGGCGCGCGGCAAAACCTCAGCGAAGCCGATTGGCCGGTGCTCGATTGCCTGGCCCGATGGCTGGGCGGCGAACCCTGGCGAAAACGCCCGGTGGGCCGCCCGCGCAAGATGCTCAAGCATGCCTGCGTGCGTTTTCAGCAACTGACTTCACCGGCAGCGGCGAAGGCCGTCGAGGACACTGCGTTTTATCGCTCGGCGGTTTTGCTGTCGCGCAATGACGTGGGGTTCAACACGGAACAATTCAGTGCACCGGTGGCTGACTTCCATGCCGCATGCTTCAATCGTCTCGAAGAATTCCCCGACAACCTGCTGACCACCGCGACTCACGACCACAAACGCGGCGAAGACACCCGTGCCAGGCTGGCGGTGTTGAGCGAGCGCAGCGCGTGGTTCGCCGAGCAGGTGCCGCTCTGGCAGACACTGGCCCGGCCGGTGCGCGCCGACGATGCGATGCCGTCGGCGGGCGATGAATTGATTCTGTATCAGGCGATTCTCGGCAGTTGGCCGCTGGAACTGCGCGTTGACGATCGGCCCGCGCTCGAGGACTACGTCAAACGTCTCTGGCAGTGGCAGCAGAAAGCCTTGCGTGAAGCCAAGCTGCAAAGCAGCTGGAGCGCGCCGAACGATGCGTATGAACGTGCGACCCAGGCGTTCATCGAACGTCTGCTGCTAAGTCCCGAAGCCGAGCTGCTGCGCGCAGCCCTGAGCAAAGCCGTGACGTCCATCGCTGCATCCGGCGCACTCAACGGATTGGCGCAAACCTTGCTGCGCATGACCGTGCCGGGCATTGCGGACCTTTACCAAGGCAACGAGTACTGGGACTTCTCGCTGGTCGATCCGGACAACCGACGCCCGGTGGATTACGCGAGTCGCCAACACACCATGCAACGTTCGCCGGAACTGCCGGAACTGCTGGCCAACTGGCGTGACGGACGCATCAAACAAACCCTGATCGCGCGCACATTAGGCCTGCGCGCCCAACAGGCCGCGCTGTTTCAACGCGGGACGTATCAAGCGCTGGAAGTAGTCGGCTGCGAGGCACACCGGGTGCTGGCATTTGCGCGCTCGTACAACCAGAAGCAGGCCATCGTGATCGTCCCGATACGCTGTGCAGGCCTGCTGAAAAACAGTGCCATACCCCATGTCGGCGCGCCGCTGTGGGGCGATACGCGAGTCAAATTACCGTTTACCACCCCTGCCGAAAATCTGAAGGGACTTTTTTCCAGCGTCGCAGTCACAGAACACAAGGAGCTGATGATTGGCGCCGCGCTGGGGGATTTCCCGGTCAATCTCTTTATCCAAAACTTTGAGTTCAGTTCAGGAGCATAGCGATGAGTACCGACGATAAACGCATCCGCGAATTTGCCTATCAGATCTGGGAATCGGAAGGAAAACCCGAGGGCCATGAAGCCCGGCACTGGGAGATGGCTCGAAAACTGGCAGAAGCCGAAGCCCTGGCCCCCAGCAAATCGCCCAAGGCGGCCGGCAGCAAAGCGGCAGGTACCAAGCCTGCCGTCAGCAAAACCGCCAACGGCAAGGCTGGCGAGCCGAAAACCAAAGCCAAGGCGAAACCGGCCGCTGCGGCAAAGGTGATCCCGCCCGGGGAAAAATCCACCGAGAAGAAACCTCGCGCAGCGCGTAAACCGCCTGCGGTCTGACGCTTCCCGGCATTGTCCT
Organism: Pseudomonas sp. IT-P44; assembly: GCF_949768225.1. NCBI lineage: Bacteria > Pseudomonadati > Pseudomonadota > Gammaproteobacteria > Pseudomonadales > Pseudomonadaceae > Pseudomonas > Pseudomonas sp. IT-P44. The sequence goes on from NZ_CATKQM010000015.1 coordinate 15,675, forward strand.
GACTGACCTTGTGGCGAGCGACCTCTCGCCACCGTGGGCACGTTCGCCCCCGATAAACCTGTAGGAGCGAGGCTTGCCCGCGAAGGCGGTGTGTCATTCAACATTCGAATCGACTGACACGCCGTCTTCGCGGGCAAGCCTCGCTCCTACAGGGGATTCCCCCAATTGCAGGAGCATCTATGACCAGTCCAAAAAAAGCCGCGCCAGAACCTCAGGCCGAGGCTTCGCGAATCCGGGAAGGTCTGCCCTTCCCGCTGGGCGCCACCTGGGATGGTCTGGGGGTCAACTTCGCCTTGTTCTCCGCCAACGCGACCAGGGTCGAACTGTGCATCTTCGATGACGCCGGCGAAGTTGAACTGGAGCGCATCGAACTGCCGGAATACACCGACGAGATCTACCACGGCTACCTGCCCGACGCCCATCCGGGGCTGATCTATGGCTACCGTGTTTATGGCCCGTATGACCCGGCCAACGGGCATCGTTTCAATCACAACAAACTGTTGATCGACCCCTACGCCAAACAACTGGTCGGCAAGTTGAAGTGGTCCGAAGCGCTGTTCGGCTACACCATTGGCCACCCCGACGCCGACCTCAGTTTTGACGAACGCGACAGCGCGCCGTTCGTACCGAAGTGCAAGGTGATTGACCCGGCGCACACCTGGGGCCACGACCACCGCGTCAGCGTGCCGTGGGACAAAACGATCATTTACGAAACTCACGTGCGCGGCTTCAGCATGCGTCACCCGTCTGTCCCCGAGAACGTGCGTGGCACCTTCGCCGGGTTGATGGTCGATGACATGCTGGAACACATCCGCAAGCTCGGCGTGTCGACCGTGGAATTGCTGCCGATTCACGCGTTCGTGAATGACCAGCACTTGTTGCACAAAGGCATGACCAATTACTGGGGCTACAACAGCATCGCGTTTTTCGCCCCGGACCCGCGCTACCTGGCCAGCGGCAAGATCGCCGAGTTCAAGGAAATGGTCGCGCACCTGCACGAAGCCAATCTGGAGGTGATTCTCGACGTGGTGTACAACCACACCGCCGAGGGCAACGAACAGGGCCCGACCCTGTCGATGCGCGGCATCGACAACGCCTCGTACTACCGCTTGATGCCCGACGACAAGCGCTTCTACATCAACGATTCCGGCACCGGTAACACCCTGGACCTGAGTCACCCGTGCGTGCTGCAAATGGTCACCGACTCCCTGCGTTACTGGGCGTCGGAAATGCACGTGGACGGTTTTCGCTTCGACCTGGCGACCATTCTCGGGCGCTACCACGACGGTTTCGATGAACGCCACAGCTTTCTCGTTGCCTGCCGCCAGGACCCTGTATTGCGCCAGGTGAAAATGATTGCCGAGCCGTGGGACATTGGTCCCGGTGGCTATCAGGTCGGTCGCTTTCCACCGGGCTGGGTTGAATGGAACGACAAATTCCGCGACACCGTGCGCGCGTTCTGGAAAGGCGACGACGGCCAACTCGCTGACTTCGCCAGTCGGATGACTGCCTCCGGTGAAATGTTCAATCAGCGTGGTCGGCGGCCCTACGCGTCGGTGAACTTCGTCACCGCTCACGACGGTTTCACCCTCAACGACCTGGTGTCGTACAACGAAAAACACAACGAAGCCAACGACGAGAACAACCAGGACGGCAGCAACAACAACCTGTCCTGGAACCACGGCGTCGAAGGCCCGACTGACGACCCGGAGATCAACGCGCTCCGCCAACGGCAGATGCGCAACTTCTTCGCCACCCTGCTGCTATCCCAGGGCACGCCGATGCTGGTGGCCGGTGACGAGTTCGCCCGCACCCAGGACGGCAACAACAATGCCTATTGTCAGGACAGTGAAATCGGCTGGGTCAATTGGGACCTGAGCGAAGATGGCAAGGCGTTGCTGAAGTTCGTCAAACGCCTGATCAAGTTGCGCCTGGCCTACCCGATCCTGCGACGCGGGCGCTTCCTGGTGGGCAATTACAACGAGGACATCGGTGTCAAGGACGTCACCTGGCTGGCGCCGGATGGCAGCGAGATGAGCACCGAACAATGGGAGGAATCCCACGGAAAATGCCTCGGCATGTTGCTCGATGGCCGAGCCCAGGAAACCGGGATTCGCCGCAAGGGCGGTGATGCCACCTTGCTACTGGTGGTCAACGCGCACCACGACATCGTCAACTTCAACTTGCCGCAAGTGCCGGATGGCAGGTTCTGGACCTGCATGGTCGACACCAATCAGCCATCGATCCGCGGTCAGGAGCGCTTTGAGTTCGGCCACGAATATTCGGTCACCGGCCGTTCGCTGCTGCTGTTCGAATTGCAGCGTGAGGAAGAAGAGTGAAATGAAACTACGGGGGTTTCTACATGGCCAGGCAGCGGACGGACACTGGAGCGACTCCAGCGATAATTGCGCGACCTGGCACAGCCCGGAGAAAAATATGCACCGGTGGGAACATCGACGCGACGAATAGCGTGACTTGAGCAATACTCTGCTCGCGGCAATCCAGGGTTCGGAGAGCGGCACATTGCTATCAATTAGAACAAGGACGTAGCCCGATGAAATCCGTTTCCATCAGCGACAGCAGCCTTACTGCACAGATCTGGAACAACGCGCCTCAGCTCGACAACATTCCCGTCATCAACACCCAGACCCTGGTCCCGCCCGGCGCCCGCGCCGTGGTGATCGCGCCGCATCCCGGCGATGAAGTCGTGACCTGCGGCGGACTGCTGCAATTACTCAGCGCTCTGGGCCATCCCCTGCAATTGATCTCGATCACCGACGGCAGCGCCAGTCATCCGGGGTCACAGCAATGGTCGGAGAAACGCCTCAGCGTGTTTCGCCCCCAGGAAAGCGTCGAAGCCTTGCGCCGCCTCGGTTTGCCGATGCACAGCCTGAAGTGGATTCGCGGTGGGTTCACCGACAACGCCCTGGCTGAGCGCGAACTTCAGTTGACTCAATTCATCGCGCGGTACTTGCGGCCTGGTGATGTGGTGTTCAGCACCTGGAGCGAGGACGGCAATGTCGACCACGACGTCGTCGGCCGCGCCAGTGCCAAAGCCGCCGCCTCGGTCGGTGCAGCGTTCAACGAAGTACCCGTCTGGGCGTGGCATTGGCCCTCGCGTGATCGAGGACTGATCCCGTGGCACCGCGCCCGCAAGGTTCGCCTCGACACCTGGACCGTCGCGCGCAAAAGCCACGCCACCCACGCCTACGCCAGCCAGCTCGACGGCGAACCCGCCATCGGCATCGCCCCGCTGCTGCCCCGGGTACTGCTGGAACGCATGCGGTTGCCCTATGAAATCGTCTTCGTCTAAACCAACACCCCCTGTAGGAGCCGGCTTGCCGGCGATGAGGCCCTTGAACCTTACGCTGATCTTGCGGACGCCATCGCCGGCAAGCCAGCTCCTACAGGTTTGTGTCGATCGCACCTTCGAAATTGCCCCCGCCTCTGTAGGAGCCAGCTTGCTGGCGATGAGGCCCTTGAACCTTGCACTAATCTTGAAGACGCCATCGCCGGCAAGCCAGCTCCTACAAAGTTGTGTCGATCACAGGTTTGAATTTACCCCCGCCCCTGTAGGAGCCAGCTTGCTGGCGATGAGACCCTTGAACCTTGCGCTATTCTTGCGGACGCCATCGCCGGCAAGCCAGTTCCTACAAAGTTGTGTCGATCGCAGGTTTGAAGTTGCCCCCACCCCTGTAGGAGCCGGCTTGCTGGCGATGAGGCCCTCGAACCTTGCGCTAATCTTGAAGACGCCATCACTGGCAAGTCGGCCCCCTGCAAATGCTCAAACTGAACTGCCCGCCCCCGCATCAGTCGCATACATAAGCCAGCCTGATTCAGAGGAGTCAAAGTGACCAGTGATTCCAAGCGCCAGACCGTCGAATCGACGCCATTGAACACGCCGCCGGCGATTAATCGACTCAGAGTACTGACGGTCAACACCCACAAGGGCTTCACCGCGCTAAACCGACGCTTCATCCTCCCGGAACTGCGTGAAGCGGTACGCAGTACGTCCGCCGACCTGGTGTTCCTGCAGGAAGTCGTCGGTGAACACGAACGCCATTCTTCCCGCCTCAACAACTGGCCGCAGACCTCGCAATACGAGTTCCTGGCCGACAGCATGTGGAGCGATTTCGCCTACGGCCGCAATGCGGTCTACCCCAACGGTCACCACGGTAACGCGCTGCTGTCAAAATACCCGATCCGCGAATACCGCAACCTCGACGTCTCGATCACCGGTCCCGAACGCCGAGGTCTGCTGCATTGCCTGCTCGACGTACCGGGCCACGCCGAAGTCCACGCGATTTGCGTACACCTGAGCCTGCTGGAAAGTCATCGTCAGTTGCAGCTCCAGTTACTCTGCCAACTGCTCGAGTCTTTACCCGACGATGCACCGGTGATCATCGCCGGCGACTTCAACGACTGGCAGCTACAAGGCAACGCCGCCCTCGCCCGCCACGACTACCTGCACGAAGCCTTCGAGCGCCACCATGGTCGCCCGGCAAAAACCTATCCGGCACGGTTTCCGTTACTGCGCCTGGACCGGATCTATCTGCGCAATGCCAGCAGCCATGAGCCGCGGATATTGGGCAGCAAGCCGTGGACGCATCTGTCGGATCATTTGCCGTTGGCGGTGGAAGTGCGTCTTTAGTGTTTCAGGCATGACCCGTCAGGCATCATTGATATTGACAGTAATGCTCTAAGGGATGCGCCCGTGAATCTCGCCGTTCACATCGACTTTCTTACCGACCGTCGGCTGCTCAAACGCCTCTGGAACAATACTTTCACGATGATTTTTCGTACAAACAAGAACTTAGATAAGCGCCAAAAAACAATCAGTTGCAACGGCTAAATTAGACATACCGCTTATCGTTCATTTTCTTGACGCGACGCCATCGGTCTTCTTGACTTGACGTTACTACCCCCGGAAGTACCACCCGGAGCAACCCCCAGACACCCGTCAAAACGGGCCGCCAGCGGCTTGCCCCAGTCCATTCGGTCGCCCCTCAATCAGGGGTAGGAGAGACGCCAGAGCGAGATACCACATGCGACTGCAAGGTAGCCCTCCATGAAAACTTCATTCACCCCACAAGAGATCAAAGTTACTTTTTGCACAGTGTCGAGTTCACTCTTGCTGTGTTCATCCATGGAAGTGCAGGCCTCGCCTGCCGAGGAAGAAACAACCCCCTGGTATGACCAGGAGGTCCCGGTGCTCACCTTGCCCTCGCTCGCTACCAACTACCCCGGCCGCTTCAGCGCCAACCCTGATCTGCGAAGTTCACACCTGACCATCGAAGACGCTGCGCCCTCGGCCTGGGATCAGCTCTATGGACAGGCGTCGCGTCAGGCACAAACCGATTATCTGTCCCAGGGATTCAGCATTCCTGGTGCCAACGAATTCAAAGGCCCGGCGATCCTCACCCTGCAAAGCGGTAGCGGCCATACCCAGCAGGTCGGGCTGATCGGCGGGATGAGCCAGTTTCAAGGCAACAGCAACGGCCTGCTGACCAGTCGCGCCCTTGCCGACCCCAACACCGACACCCTCAACCTGCAAGGCCAGAGCCTCGGCGCCTACTGGAGCCTGACCGGCCCACAGGGCTGGCACGTCGACTTGACGGCCAGTGGCGGTCGGGTCAACGGCTTCAGTCGTAATGAACAGGGAGCCCGACAAGCCACCGAAGGCAGCGCAGTCACCTTCTCGGTGGAAGGCGGCTTTCCGATTGGCCTGGGCGACAACTGGGTGGTCGAACCCCAGGCTCAGTTGATCAATCAGCGCATCACCCTGGACACCCCGTACGCTGGTTCCGGCAATGCGTCCTCCAGCGACCTGACATCCTGGAGTGGCCGGGTCGGTGCTCGGTTGAAAGGTAGCTACGACATCAACGGCCTCGGGGTCGAACCGTATGTGCGGACCAACTTGTGGCACACGGTGTACACCGGCAATACCGTGACCCTGGATCAGGTCGACAAGATCAGCACCAGCCGCTATTCATCGACAGTCGAAGTGGGTTTGGGCCTGGTGGCCAGAGTGACACCCGCCGTGAGTCTGTATGTCAGCGCCGATTACAGCAGCAGTGTGGATGAAAATGATTTGAATGGGCTGATCGGCAGTTTGGGTGTGCGGATGCGTTGGTGAAAACACTTGATTCACCTGTTACTTCTTACAGTAGGCAGGCGAATGATGGTCATGCATTGTGATAGGCAGTTCACCTTGATCAAGGCCAGCAGGGATGCTAACCGGAGCTTCGTCATACGCGCATACCGGCACACCGACCATGGTGGTGTCGGATGCGCGTGGGCTGTTGCTCAGAACGGTGCAGTTTCATCGGCGGGAGGCGGTCGATCCTGTTGACACACGGGTGACCCAACAAGGCTTCGATGCGGTGGGTCGATTGACGGCCGGTCGTGATCCGTATCTGTTCGATCTGGCTCACACCGATGCATCGGCTCCTTTTAACCTGAGCCAAGTGGCGAGCCTGTCAGGTGGCGCATTGATGACCGACAGCGTGGATGCCGGATGGCGCGTTTTTTTGCAGGGTGCCGCCGGGCAACCTTTGGAACACTGGGACGGCCGCGGCAGCCATTTGCTGACCGAATACGATGAACTGCTGCGCCCGGTGGCCGTGCATGAATATGGTCGGGAAGTGGCCGAACACACGCTGGAGCGCTTTACCTATGCCGATGCCAGCGCGGAGTCTGCGGCACGCAACCTGTGTGGCCAACCGATCCGTCAAGATGACCCGGCCGGCACCGTGTATGTTCGCCACCTGAATATCACCGGTAATGTGCTGAGCCACACGCGGAAGTTTTTGACCGGCACCGATGCGCCCGATTGGCCGGCCGATGTTGCCGGGCGGGATGCATTGCTCGAACCGGGAGACGGCGCGACCACGGCTTACACCTTTGCCCCCGGCGGCGAACCGCTCAGCCAGATTGACGCCTTCGGCAATGTTCAAGCCTTTGCTTACACCCTCGCCGGCCAACTGAAAGATACCCGCCTGACCCTGGCGGGCGACGGACAGGTCGAGAAGTTGCTGGTCCACGATATTCGCTACAGCGTCACTGGCCAGATCGAAGCGGAAACCGCCGGCAACGGCGTCATCACTCGCCACCGTTACGACGAAGCCAACGACCGACTGACCGAACTGAGCGCCCACAAAGCCGATGGCACACCGCTGCAAGACCTGAAATATCACTACGACGCCGCGGGCAATGTGCTGAGCATCGAGGATGCCGCGCAACCAATCCGCTACTTCGCCAACCAGCGCATCGCGCCGCTCAAGACCTACCGCTACGACACGCTTGATCAGTTGATCGAAGCCACGGGCTGTGAGGCCAAAACCGGATCCGGCGGCCCCGCCCTGCCCGACTTTCAAGCCCTGCCGCCCGACCCGAGCCAGATCGCCAACTACACACAAACTTTTTATTACGACGCAGGCGGCAACCTGCTGGACCTGGTACACGTCGGAGCGCAAGCCCATGGCCGCACCTTGACCCGAGCACGTTACAGTAACCGCTGCCTGCCCGAACGCGATAACCGGCCACCGACCGAGGAAGAACTGGCCAACGGCTTCGATGCCAACGGCAATCTGCGAGAGCTTCTAGTCGGCCAGTCACTGACCTGGGACTTGCGTAACCAGTTGCGGGAAGTGCGGCCGGTCGTGCGCGAGGACAAAGAAGACGACTGCGAATGCTACCTCTACGACGGTGGCGGCCAACGGGTGCGTAAAGTGCATTCCAGCCGGACCAGCGCGCGCACTGTACTTCGTGAAGTACATTACCTGCCCGGCGTGGAAATTCGCCGCCACAGCGGCACCGGTGAAATCCTCCATGTCATCACCGCCAACGCTGGCAGCAACAGCGTGCAGGTGCTGCACTGGGTGTCGGAACCACCCGATCAAATGACTCAGGATCAGGTGCGTTACAGCCTCAACGACCAACTGAAATCCAGCGCATTGGAACTGGACCAGCATGCCAACCTGATCAGCCAGGAATGGTATTACTCGTATGGCGGCACGGCGTGTTGGGCAGGTCGAAACGCGACCGAGGCCAAGTACAAAACCGTGCGTTATTCCGGCAAGGAACGGGATGCGACAGGGCTCTATTACTATGGATTGCGCTATTACGCGCCGTGGTTGCAACGGTGGATCAACCCGGACCCGGCCTGGGCAATTGATGGTCTCAATTTCTATCGAATGCTCAGCAACAACCCGATTGCTTACATTGATGTATTAGGAAATAAGGGGGAAAAATTTAACGACAACGATCTATCCGCGTTCAAAAATGAACTTTTCAAGGAGTCAGAGTTTGTATTGGGTTCTATTAAGAACAATGAGCAGATTCAAAAAATTCTTGAGAAAATAAAGAAAACAGACTCAATAGTAAAATCCAAACACTATACAAAATTCAAGACTCGAATCCTGAAACTGCTCGCAGAAATAAAGACCGAAAAAGACAGGATTGGCCCTGATGCTTTTAAAATGGCAGATAAGCTTTTTAGGTCTTCATTAACCTTTAAGCCTACTACCGATGGAGATTACAAACCCTGGGAGGCACCTGTATACAACTTCTGGGAAAACAATAGATCGAGCGCCTCCCACTCTTCGAGAGCTAGCAGGCCGAGTAGCGCTCAAGGCACGCATCCAGGTCCGCAGCGATCTGACACTTCAAGCAGGAATACAATAAATCACACTATCGGATATCCAGGCTTTCAAAGATCGACAGTTCCAAATGCATATACTGAAAACCCTGTAGCGACGCTTCGAGGGAACGACTCAAACTTTCGAACTCATCAAAACCTGTTGAGAATTGAGGGTGATCATCCAATTCAAACTGGCGCCCATGATCCTTATCCCCCAACTGGCATGGAAAGTACAAGGCAACAAAATCGTTTCACTACTCACGAGGCTGATGAGCGCAACCCGCATACCACCTCAGACGATATCAATGGAATTCGAACACGAAGAAGGTCACCTGATAGGACGGCCGCGGCGGCCATTCGCTGACGCAGCACGATGAACTGCTGCGCCTGGTGGCCGTGCGCGAATGCGGTCTGGAAGTGGCCGAACCCGCGCTGGAGCGCTTTACCTATGCCGATGCCAGCATGGAGTCTGCGGCGCGCAACCTGTGTGGCCAACCGATCCGCTACTTAGCCAAACAGCGTATCGAGCCGGTCAAGACCTACTGCTACGACACGCTTTATCAGTTGATCGAAGCCACAGGTTGTGAGGCCAAAACCACGTCCGGCGGCCTCACCCTGCCCACTATCAACGTTCCCTGATCACCCCTCCGGCCGCAACATCAACACCGCCAACGGCGGCAAATTCAGCACCAGCGAAAGCGCCTGCCCATGGCTCGCCTCTTCCTCGGTAGACGCCCCGCCGCTGTTCCCGTAATTCGACCCGGCATACGTCGCCGCATCGCTGTTGATCACCTCGGTCCAGCGCCCCGCAAACGGCACGCCAATGCGATAAGCCTGGCGCGGCACCGGCGTAAAGTTGGCCACCACCAGCACCGGCCGACCATCCTTGCTCCAGCGCAGGAACGCATAAACGCTGTTGATCGCGTCATCGCCAATCAACCACTGGAACCCTTGCGGCACGTCGTCCTGCTCATGCAACGCCGGTTCTTCGCGGTACAGCCGATTCAGGTCACCGACCAATGTCTTCACACCTTGGTGTTCCGGGTACTGCAGCAAGTACCAATCCAGCTGCTGATCATGATCCCACTCGCGCCACTGGCCAAACTCGCAGCCCATGAACAACAGTTTCTTGCCCGGATGCGCCCACATGAAGCTCAGGTACGCGCGCAGGTTGGCGAATTTCTGCCAGCGGTCGCCGGGCATTTTGTCGATTAGCGAGTGTTTGCCGTGGACCACCTCGTCGTGGGAGATCGGCAGGATGAAGCGCTCGGACCAGGCGTATACCAGGCCGAAACTCAGTTCGTTGTGATGATGCGCGCGGTACACCGGATCCTGCTGGATGTAATGCAGCGAATCGTGCATCCAGCCCATGTTCCATTTGTAATCGAAACCCAGGCCGCCCTGTTGCGTGCTCTGGCTCACGCCTGGCCACGCGGTGGATTCTTCGGCGATCACCAGTGCGCCAGGGGCTTCGAGGTTGACCACGTCGTTGAGGTGGCGCAGGAAGTCGATCGCTTCAAGGTTCTCCCGCCCGCCGTGACGGTTCGGCACCCATTCGCCGGCCTTGCGCGAATAATCGCGATACAGCATCGACGCCACCGCATCGACGCGCAGGCCATCGACATGGAAATGCTTGAGCCAGTGCAGCCCCGACGCCAGCATGTAGCCGTGCACTTCGGTGCGGCCGAGGTTGTAGATCAGCGTGTCCCAATCCTGGTGGAAACCTTCCAGCGGGTTGCCGTATTCGTACAGCGCGGTGCCGTCGAATTGCGCCAGGCCGTGGACATCGGTCGGAAAATGCGCCGGCACCCAATCGAGGATGACGCCGATGTCGGCCAGGTGACAGGCGTTGACGAACGCGGCGAAGTCATCCGGTGAACCGTAGCGCGCACTCGGGGCGAATTGCGAGAGCAGTTGATAGCCCCACGAACCGCCGAACGGGTGCTCCATGATCGGCATCAGCTCGATGTGGGTGAAGCCCAGATCCTTGACGTACGGGATCAACCGTTCACCCAGTTCGTGCCAGGTGTACTGGCGCGCGACTTCGCCCAGATCGTCCAGTTCGCACTGCCAGGAGCCGGCGTGCAATTCGTAGATCGACAGCGGCGCGCTCGGGCGTGAACGCTCGACACGTGCCTGCATCCACGCGTGATCCTGCCACTCGATGCTCAGCGGTGAGGCGACTTTCGACGCGGTGTCCGGCGGCAGCGCGGTGGCCAGGGCCATCGGATCGGCCTTGAGCGGCAGAATGCCGTGGGCACCGAGGATCTCGTACTTGTAAGCCTCGCCTGCCTGCATGCGCGGGATGAACACTTCCCAGACGCCGGTCGGGTGACGCGAGCGCATCGGGTGCCGGCGGCCATCCCAGTTATTGAAATCGCCGACCACCGACACCCGTCTGGCGTTGGGTGCCCACACGGCGAAACGCACGCCGTCGACGCCGTCGACGTTTTTCAGCTGCGCACCGAGACAACTGCTCAAGTCGCGGTGATTGCCCTCGGCGAACAGGTACAAGTCCATTTCGCCGAGCAACGGGCCGAAGCTGTAAGGGTCCTCGGACACCTGTTCGCCACCGGCCCAACGGGTGCGCAGCACATACGGCTGAGCGTGCTCGAAATGCCCGACAAACAACCCCGGCGTCTGGGTGGCTTCAAGGCTGCCGAGTTCTTCGCCGGAGTCCTTGGCCAGCACCTGCACGCTCAGCGCGTCAGGCAGATAAGCTCTTATGAATTGCCCGCCAGCACCATCGCCATGGGGGCCGAGGATTGCAAAGGGGTCGTGATGTTCAGCGCGTACCAGCGCATCGATGTCCCGGGATCTGGGCAGTAACGCCTCTCTAGCGTGACCCTGTTCCTTGTTCGAGAAACTCATGACTACTCTCCACCAAGATCGGAAAAGGGTTTAAGCCCACTCAATAATCCATATAAACCGTGCAACGGCACGGGCAACCAGGTGGGCCGATTCTCTGCCTCATAGGCCACCTCATACGCCGCTTTCTCCAGACCGAACAACGCCAGCGCGGCGTCCTCGCCTTCCGGATCTTGCCACGCATGAGCAAGACTAGCTGCCGCCAGCCGATAAGCGTCGACAAATGCCTGTCGCGCTTCACTTAAATAGCGATCGGCAACGCGCTGACGGGCCGCCTGCACATCGGTGGTGTGATCGGCGTTGTGCACGTTGATCGTCATCGCCGCAGCGTAGTCGAAGGAACGCAACACGCCGCTGACATCTTTATAAGGGCTGTGTTTGCCGCGCCGTTCGGCCAGTGGCCGCGCCGGCTCGCCTTCGAAGTCGATCAGGTACGCATCACCCTTGATCACCAGCACCTGCCCGAGGTGCAAGTCGCCGTGGACACGAATCCGCAAACCACCGACCGCTTTTTTACCCAGTTCTTGGACATGGCCGAGGATGGCTTTTTTGTTGTCCAGTAAACGGCTGACCAGGGTTTTGTCCGCCGGGTTCAGTTCGCTTTGATGCTGTTTGAGCAACTTCAGCGCGTGCTCCAGTTGCGCCGCGACATCCTTGGCCGAGGCCAGGGCGTCTTTTTGCGTGGTGACTTGCGGGGTGAAGTCCGGGTCGTCGGTAGACGCCGCCAGCACCAAGTGCATTTCACCCAGGCGCTGACCGAGCATGCCGGCGAAGTCTTTCAATTCGCCGAGGGCGTTGTAATGCTGCTCCTGCTCGGACATGGCGTCGGCCAGTTCATCGCGCAGCGCCCGTTCGAGGTTGTTCTGCGTCCATTCCCACGCATCGCCCTGATTGCTCAAATAGCCTTGGGCGATCATCAGCAAATTGTCTTCGCCCTTGGCGTCGCGGCGAACCACCGAACCCAGCAGCGGCGAGATATTGGCAAAGCCTGCGTTGGTCAGGTACGCGCTCATTTCCAGTTCCGGGTGCACGCCCGAGGCGATCTTGCGGATCAGCTTCAGCACCATGGTTTTGCCCACCACCACCGAACTGTTGGACTGCTCAGCGGACAGGTAACGCACTTCCGAATCCGCCGTCAGCCCCAGGCCGGCCAGTGCGGCAGTCGGCTCGAAACGGATTTCGCCACCATCGGAAGGCAACACCGTGTTGTCCTGCATGCCTGCCAGCACGGCGCGGATGAAGTGTTCGAGGCTGAAGGCATCGGTGATCAAACCCACCTGTGGTCCGCGTCGTACGCGCGACAACGCCAGTTGCTGCGGCAACGCCGGCCCGACCTGATCGTCCGCAATAAAGCCGAACGGCAACTGGTAACGACTGGTCTGGCCGCCGCTGGTGACTTCGATTTCACTCAACAGCACCGGATGCTGCGCATCACCGAAACGCACGCCGTAGGCCAGATTGACCTTGTCGATGGCCGCGTCCTTGCCGGCGAACCAACGCCGGTTCTGCAACCAGCTTGGCAAGATGCTCTGCTCCAGCGTGCCACGGGACGGCGCTTCGAGCAGTTCCTCCATGCGTTTCTTCAGCACCAGCGTGGTGAAGTCCGGCAGGCTTTGCGCCGGTTCGACGTGCCAGCTCGGCATCTGGTTTTCAGCTGCCAGCACAAACCAATAGAAACCGTACGGTGCCAGGGTCAGGAGAAAATTCAGCTGACCAATCGGTGGGAACGCATTCCCGCCGAGCATCTCCACCGGCACCATGCCGACGTAGGCCGACAGGTCGAGCTCTGCTGCTTGCGCGCTGCGGGACACGTTGGCCACGCACAGGATGATTTCGTGCTTGCCGTCGGCCCCGGTGAATTCACGGGTGTAGGCCAGAATCCGGCGGTTGCTCGGCGACAGCATTTTCAGGGTGCCACGACCGAAGGCTTTGGACTGCTTGCGCACCGCGAGCATGCGGCGGGTCCAGTTCAGCAGCGAATGCGGGTCGCCGGCCTGGGTTTCGACGTTGACCGACAGGTAGCCGTATTGCGGGTCCATGATCGGCGGCAGCACCAGGCTCGCCGGGTCGGCGCGGGAAAACCCGCCGTTACGGTCGATCGACCATTGCATCGGCGTACGCACGCCATCGCGGTCGCCGAGGTAGATGTTGTCGCCCATGCCGATTTCATCGCCGTAATACAGCGTCGGCGTGCCGGGCATCGACAGCAACAGGCTATTGAGCAATTCCACGCGACGACGATCACGCTCCATCAGCGGCGCGAGGCGGCGGCGAATCCCCAGGTTGATCCGCGCGCGACGGTCGGCGGCGTAGTAATTCCACAGGTAATCGCGCTCCTTGTCGGTGACCATTTCCAGGGTCAGCTCATCGTGGTTGCGCAGGAAAATCGCCCACTGACAGTTGGCCGGGATTTCCGGGGTTTGACGCAGAATGTCGGTGATCGGGAAACGGTCTTCCTGGGCCAGCGCCATGTACATCCGCGGCATCAGCGGGAAGTGGAACGCCATGTGGCACTCGTCGCCGTTCAGGCCTTTTTTATCGGTTTCACCGAAGTAGAGCTGGGTGTCTTCCGGCCATTGGTTGGCCTCGGCCAGCAGCATGCGATCGGGATAATTGGCGTCGATTTCGGCACGGATCTGCTTGAGGACATCGTGGGTCTCGGGCAGGTTTTCGTTGTTGGTGCCGTCGCGCTCGATGAGGTACGGAATCGCATCCAGACGCAAACCGTCGATGCCCATGTCCAGCCAATAGCGCATGACCGAGAGCACGGCTTTCATGACCTGCGGGTTATCGAAGTTCAGGTCCGGCTGGTGGGAATAGAAGCGGTGCCAGAAGTACTGGCCGGCGACCGGGTCCCAGGTCCAGTTGGATTTCTCGGTGTCGAGAAAAATGATGCGGGTGCCGTCGTATTTTTGATCGTCATCGGACCAGACGTAAAAGTCCCGCGCGGCCGAGCCGGGCTTGGCTTTGCGCGCACGCTGGAACCAGGCGTGCTGGTCCGAGGTGTGATTGATGACCAGCTCGGTAATCACCCGCAAGCCACGTTTGTGCGCTTCAGAGATAAAGCGTTTGGCGTCGGCCATGGTGCCGTAATCGGGGTGTACGCCGCGGTATTCGGCAATGTCGTAACCGTCATCGCGCCGTGGCGACGGGTAAAACGGCAGGAGCCAGATGGTGTTGACGCCGAGGTCGGCAATGTAATCGAGTTTGGCGATAAGGCCGGGAAAGTCGCCGATCCCGTCGTTGTTGGAGTCGAAAAAAGACTTAACGTGAACCTGGTAGATCACCGCATCCTTGTACCAGAGCGGGTCCTTGATAAACGTGGCTGCCTTGGGTTTCTTCGCCATTTGAAACTCCTGTTGAGTTCGAGAAGGTCGCTGGGCCGTACACAGTCCTCCGACGCGATGATTTCCCTGTAGGAGCCTGCTTGCTGGCGATGGCGGCGGGCCAGTCAACGAAACTGTTGAATGCAATTCCGTATCGCCAGCAAGCCTGCTCCTACAGGTCCTGCGTTTAGACGGTAATGCGCCAGATCCCGAACGGCTGATGCGCCGGGTCGATCCGCATGAACTGGTACTTGCCGTGCCAGGTCCAGCGATGCCCGTTCATCAAATCCTCGCCCTGGGTGCTGGCGTCGTCGGACAAACCCATTTCCCACAGCGGCAATTCGAAATTCGCTTCCTGAACGTTGTGCGGATCGAGGCTGACGGCCACCAGAATGAAATTGCTGCCATCGGCGTTGCGCTTGCCGAAATACAGAATGTTGTCATTCCAGGCGTTGTAGACCCTTAGCCCCAAATGCGTGTGCAGCGCCGGGTTTTGCCGACGAATGCGATTGAGCTGCGCGATCTCGGCGATGATGTTGCCGGGCGCATTGAAGTCCCTTGGGCGGATCTCGTACTTCTCGGAATCGAGGTATTCCTCCTTCCCCGGCACAGGCGCGGCTTCGCAGAGTTCGAACCCGGAATACATGCCCCACAACCCGGAGCCCATGGTCGCCAGCGCCGCACGGATGAGAAAACCGGCGCGCCCCGACTCATGCAGAAACGCCGGGTTGATGTCTGGCGTATTGACGAAGAAATTCGGCCGGTAGCATTCGCGCCACGGCGATTCGTTGAGCTCGGTGAAGTACGTCGACAGTTCGTGCTTGGTGTTGCGCCAGGTGAAGTAGGTGTAGCTCTGCGAATACCCCACCTTGCCCAGGCGCGCCATCATCGCCGGCGTGGTGAAGGCTTCGGCGAGAAAAATCACCTCCGGGTACAGCGCCCGCACATCGGCGATCAGCCACTGCCAGAACGGCAACGGTTTGGTGTGCGGGTTGTCGACGCGAAAGATCTTCACGCCCTCCTCGACCCAGCCGACCACGATGTCGCGCAACTCGACCCACAGGCTGGGGATCGCCTCGACCGCATAGAAGTCGACGTTGACGATGTCCTGGTATTTCTTCGGCGGGTTCTCGGCGTATTTGATGGTGCCGTCCGGGCGCCAGTTGAACCAGCCGGGGTGCTGTTTGAGCCACGGATGGTCCTGGGAACACTGGATGGCAAAGTCGAGCGCGATTTCCAGGCCATGGTCAGCTGCGGCAGCCACCAGCCGACGGAAGTCTTCGCGGGTGCCCAGTTCCTTATGAATCGCCTCATGCCCGCCCTCTTCACTGCCAATGGCATAGGGGCTGCCCGGATCGTCGGGGCCAGCGGTGAGCGAGTTGTTCGGGCCTTTGCGGTAGCTGCGCCCGATCGGGTGGATCGGCGGAAAGTACAGCACGTCGAACCCCATGTCGTGGATCATCGGCAGCCGCGAATGCACGTCGTTGAAGGTGCCGTGACGGGCCGGGTCATCGGTGATCGAACGCGGGAACAACTCATACCAACTGGCAAACTGCGCGAGCTCGCGTTCGACATCCAGCGGATACTCGGCGCTCAGGCTCAAAAAAGCGTGGTGATCGGCCTCGGCCATCAGGTCAGCGCTATGCTGGTGCAAAAACAGTGCGACCTGCTCGGTTTCGAGCAACCCGGACAATTCATGGTGCAGCGCGGCCAGCGCTTCGCTGAGTGGTCCTTCAGTGCGTTCGGCCGCCTGCTGGACCTGATTGCGCCCCTCCTGCAACTCAAGACTGACCGGCACGCGGGCCGTGTACTTTTTTTCCAGCTCATAACAGAAGCTGGCGAACTGATCGACCCAGGCTTCGATGCAGAACACATAACGGCCCTGGCGGTCGACGCGGAACTGGCCTTGATAACCGTTGTTGCCCAACTCGCCCATGACTTCGCTCTGCCAGACTTCATCGTCGGCGGCGCGCCAGCGGACCCGGACGGCCAGTTTGTCATGACCGTCGGCGAAGACTTTGCTGGTAACGACCACGTCTTGCCCCACCACTGCTTTAACGGCGAATTGCCCGCCATCGAGGGTCGGCATGGTGTTTTCGATGGCGATGCGCGGTAGCAGTAATGCCTGCGACAGCGGCATATGAGGGTTGTAGTTGAGCTCTGTGGGTTTTTCAGCAGTCATCGAGCATCTCTCCTTCACGCCCCATGGACGCTCTTGTACCTGGTCGTCATTCGCACAAGGCCAGCGGCCCCGGAATGAACTCACTTAAGCTCCGAGCGACCGGCGCCGGTAAAGTTCACGGGGATTTGCCTGGGTATCCGGTGGAATCAATTCCTGCACGAAGTGGTCAACACACTTAAGCACGACTTGCGCCATGTGCCACTGGAGGCTTCAACGATGAGTATTCCAATCCCGGCAGAAACGCCAGATCCGAACATCGACCAACCGACCATTCCGCCGACTGAGCCGCAACCTGTACCCGAGCAGGACCCGCCGGGCACTACCCCGCCACCGCGTGAAGATCCGCCAGAAACCATCCCGCCGGTGATCGTCAGTCCCGAATGATGCCGCGCCCCCTGTAGGAGCCGGCTTGCTGGCGATAGCGGTTTACAACGCACCATTTATATTAATTGACACACCGCTATCGCCAGCAAGCCGGCTCCTACAGGGCCGTGTCAGTCTTTGTTTTCGAGTAGCTTCACGATCCTCGGCATCACGCTGAAAATCGCCAACGCCAGCAACGTACTGAACACCGCCGTCGCCTCACGCCCCAACCCGGCGGAAACACCAATCGCCGCGGTCATCCACAACCCGGCGGCGGTGGTCAGGCCTTTCACATGGCCTTCATCACCGTCCTGGTTTTTCAGGATGGTCCCGGCACCGAGAAAGCCGATCCCGGCGATCACGCCCTGCACCACGCGGCTCATGGCATCCGCCTGAGAACCGGACATTTGCGGCACCAGCACAAACAATGCCGCGCCAAGCGCGACCAACATGTGCGTTCGCACTCCGGCCGCCTTGCCCTTGTGTTCACGCTCGAACCCTAGAATCCCGCCCAAAATCGCCGCTATCAGCAATCTGACGGTAATTCGTGTCAGTTGTGAGGCGTCACCGATGTCGGCGAACTCCGCTTGCAGCGTCACCCAAACCTCATGCCACCAGGCGTTCATGGTGCAATCCTTGTAGATGCTCGATAGAGGATGGACCGCGCCGACCATTAATCGGTTGCACAGAACGATGGCGGCCGCGGGTGCCCTAACAGTCATGAACCCGCAGAAAAAGGACCTCTCCATGACTGTGCGCATCGAAAACCAGACCTGCTTCTTCATCACGCAGAACGGCGAAGAAATCCGTCTGTGCCCCGACGTCACCATCATCACCGACGGCGCCAAGGCCATGTCGGCGGTAGACATCGACGGCCAGCGCATTTACATCACCGAAGCAGAAGCCGATGCATTGACCGTAGCAGGTGCAGTGGACGGTCGACGGCATCTGAAGGCAACCAACAGTGATTCGGTGATTTGACTGACCCGGATCAACATCACGCGCGAGCGCCTGATATAGGCGCCCGCGCCCCGTTTTGACGGGTGCATCAACTTGTCGCAGGGCAAGGCTCAACGCTCATCTGATCCGCTTTTTATTGCGATACCTGAGTCTGTTATGCAAACAGATCGCCGCTCATAGTGCTCATGCCTGATGGAGGCTGATGAGCGAAAGACCATGAGCGAAAGAATCCCCGTCCGAACCGTAGAAACATTTGAACCTTCGCGTCCAAAGATGAAGGCCAAGTCCAGCGACAACCTGATCCACACCCGCAGCTTCACCGGCCTGTTCCGAACCCTGCGCTTGAGCGGTGCGGGATTTCTGTTTCTGCTGTTTTTCGGCACCGTTTGGTTGAACTGGGGTGGCCGTCAGGCCGTGCTCTGGGACCTTTCCGAAAGCAAATTCCACATCTTCGGTGCGACCTTCTGGCCGCAGGATTTCATCCTGTTGTCGGCACTGTTGATCATTGCCGCGTTCGGTCTGTTTGCGATCACCGTATTTGCCGGCCGGGTCTGGTGCGGCTACACCTGCCCGCAGAGCTCCTGGACCTGGATCTTCATGTGGTGCGAGAAGATCACCGAAGGCGAGCGTAACCAGCGAATCAAGCTGCAAGCCGCGCCCTGGGGCGTGAATAAACTGATGCGTCGCTCGGCCAAGCACACGCTGTGGCTGGCGATCAGTTTGATGACGGGCCTGACGTTTGTCGGTTACTTCACGCCGATCCGTCCGCTGGCCGAAGAGTTGCTGACCTTGCAGATGGGCGGTGTCAGCCTGTTTTGGGTGCTGTTTTTCACCGGCGCGACCTACATCAACGCCGGTTGGCTGCGCGAAGCGGTGTGCATGCACATGTGTCCGTATGCACGGTTCCAGAGCGTGATGTTCGACAAGGACACGCTGACCATTTCCTACGATGTCGCCCGTGGCGAAAACCGTGGCCCACGCAAACGTGAGGTGAAACCTGCCGACGTCGGCCTTGGTGATTGCATCGATTGCCAACTGTGCGTTCAGGTCTGCCCGACCGGCATCGACATCCGCGATGGCTTGCAGATGGAGTGCATCGGGTGCGCCGCGTGTATCGACGCCTGCGATTCGATCATGGACAAAATGGGCTATGCCCGTGGCCTGATCAGCTACACCTCGGAGCACGAGTTGCAAGGTGGCAAGACGCATCTGCTGCGGCCAAGGCTGATCGGCTACACCGCGGTGTTGCTGGTGATGATCGGCGCCCTCGCCCTCGCGCTGGTGGAACGGCCGATGGTGTCGCTGGACGTCAGCAAGGACCGTGGTCTGTTCCGCGAGAACAGCCAGGGGCAGATCGAAAACATCTACAGCCTTAAAGTCATCAACAAGACCCAGCAACGTCAGGACTACCGCTTGACCCTGGTCGATGGCGACGGCTTCCAGCTGCAAGGCAAGACCGAACTGAGCCTGGCGCCGGGCGAAATTGTCGACGTGCCGGTGTCCGTGGCGATGACCACCGAACGGCCGAGCAGCAGCTCGCAGAGCATCAGTTTCAAGATCATCGACAGCGATGAACCTGAGATTTATAGCGTGGCCAAAAGCCGGTTTGTTGCGCCGATGAACCGTTGATCCCTTAGACTGCGGTGCTGCCATTCGCGGGCAAGCCTCGCTCCTACAGTCTCCACCGTACTGTAGGAGCGAGGCTTGCCCGCGAAGAAGTCACCTCGATTTCACTGAACCACAATGAACCGGGCACTCGATGAAACGCTACGAAAAATTCGCCGACGACATCGCTGAACTGATCCGCTCCGGCGTCCTCGGCCCCGGCCAGCGCGTGCCATCGGTGCGCTACGCCAGCCAGACCTACGGCGTCAGCCCGTCCACGGTGTTCCAGGCCTATTACCTGTTGGAGCGCCGCGGCCTGATCCGCGCCCGCCCGCGTTCCGGCTACTTCGTCAACACCCACGCGCCGAGCCCGTTTTCAGAGCCGGTGATCAGCAGCCAGGTCAACGAGTCGACCGAAGTCGACGTCAGCGAACTGGTGTTCTCGGTCCTCGACTCGATCAAAGACCCCAACACCGTGCCCTTCGGCTCGGCGTTCCCCAGCCCGACCCTGTTTCCCCTGCAACGCTTGTCCCGCTCCCTGGCCAGCGCCGCCCGGAACATGGACCCGCGCATGGTCGTCACCGACATGTCGCCGGGCAACCCGCAACTGCGCCGACAAATCGCCCTGCGCTATATGGTCGGCGGCCTGATGCTGCCCATGGAAGAGCTGCTGATCACCAACGGCGCCCTTGAGGCGCTGAACCTGTGCCTGCAAGCCGTCACTGAACCCGGCGACCTGGTGGCCATCGAAGCCCCGGCGTTCTACGCCTGCCTGCAAATCCTCGAACGGCTGAAACTCAAAGCCGTGGAAATCCCCGTGCACCCACGCGATGGCATCGACCTCCGCGTGCTCGCGCAAACCCTGGAGCGCCACCCAATCAAGGCCTGCTGGTGCATGACCAGCTTCCAGAACCCCATGGGCGCCACCATGCCCGAGGCCAAGAAACAGGAACTGGTGGAGTTGTTGCGCAGCCATCAGGTGCCGCTGATCGAAGATGACGTTTACGCAGAACTCTATTACGGGCAACAGGCGCCAAAACCGGCGAAAGCGTTCGATACCGAAGGGTTGGTGATGCACTGCGGCTCGTTCGCCAAGAGCCTCGCCCCTGGTTATCGCATTGGCTGGGTGGCTGCCGGGCGCTATGCGCAGAAGATTGAGCGGTTGAAGTTGATGACTTCGCTGTGCGCTTCGATGCCGGCGCAAGCGGCCATTGCCGACTACCTGCAACATGGCGGCTACGACCGGCATCTGCGCAAACTGCGTTATGCGTTGGAAGAGCAGCAAAGTGCAATGCTGGCGGCGATTGCGCGCTATTTCCCGGCGCAGACTCGCGTCAGCCAACCGGCCGGCGGGTATTTTTTGTGGCTGGAATTGCCGCCGCAGATGGACTCGTTGAAGTTGTTTCAGATGGCATTGGCGCAAGGGATCAGCATTGCGCCGGGGCCGATATTCTCACCGGCGCAGCGGTTCAGGAATTGCATTCGGCTGAATTATGGCAGCCCTTGGGATGAGGCTTCGGAGAAGGCGATGGAGACGTTGGGGCGGATTGTTCGGTCCTTCTGAAGGCTCGAAAGTGTATGGACTATCGCCTTCGCGAGCAGGCTCGCTCCTACAGTTGACCGCGTTCCACTGTGGGAGCGAGCCTGCTCGCGATGAGACCAGAACAGGCACCACAACACTTGAGGGCTAGCGTCCGCCACCAAGATCAACAAACGTCCCCGTCGCATACGACGCCTTATCCGACAACAACCACACAATCGCTTCCGCCACTTCATCCGGCCGGCCACCGCGCGCCATCGGTATCGCCGATTCCAGTTTGCTGACCCGGTCCGGATCGCCGCTCAGCGCGTGGAAATCGGTGTAGATGTAGCCAGGTCGCACGGCGTTGACGCGGATACCTTCGCCGGCCACTTCCTTGGACAGGCCGACGGTGAAGGTGTCGAGCGCGCCTTTGGAGGACGCGTAGTCGACGTATTCGTTGGGGGCGCCCAAGCGTGCGGCCACCGAGGAAACGTTGACGATGCTGCCTCCCTGGCCGCCATGTTTGGGCGACATGCGCAGGATCGCGTGTTTGGCGCAGAGGATTGGCGCCAGGACGTTGGTTTTGAGAATTTTGAGGATGCGGAATTCGGACATTTCGTCGACCCGGGACTTGTGCCCCACGGTGCCGGCGTTGTTGACCAGTGCGGTGACCCGGCCCAGTTCGGTGTCGACCCGGTGAAACAAGGCGATCACTTCGTCTTCGATGCTGACGTCGGCACGGACCGCGATCGCTTGGGCACCGAGGGCGCGGACTTGCTCGAGCACACGGTGCGCAGCTTCTTCGTCGGATTGATAGTTGATGCAGATCCGATAGCCCTGTTCGGCGGCCAACAAGGCTGTGGCGGCGCCGATGCCGCGGCTGCCGCCGGTGATGACGATGACTTTGTCCATGCGAGCTTTCCCCGTTCAAGCGTAAGCAGTCGGGGGCAAGAATAACCGTCATCGGCGTTTTTTGCATGGGGTGTTGTGGTGTCCGGGCGGACGCCATCGCCGGCAAGCCGGCTCCTACAAGGTTTTGTGGCGGGCCTGAACGATCTGAACAACACGGTCCTCTGTAGGAGCCGGCTTGCCGGCGATAGCGCCCGCGACATCGACGTAACTCTCACGGGGCCCATCGCCGGCAAGCCGGCTCCTACAGGGGGAGTGACTCGGCGGTAAGCGGTAACGCGGTCGCACGCTCCGCTCGAAGGATGTCGACCATGAAGCGCTCCGCCGGCAGCGGGTGCCCCAGCAGGTAACCCTGCAACGAATCGCAGCCCAGCTGGGTGAGGAAATCCTGCTGCACGTCGGTTTCCACCCCTTCGGCGACAATCCGCAAACCCAGTGCCTGGCCCAACGCGACGATGGCGGAAACGATCGCGGCGTCGTCGCTGTCGCGCTCCAGGTCGCGGACAAAACCGCGGTCGATCTTCAATTCATTGGCCGGCAAGCGCTTGAGGTACATCAAACTCGAATAGCCGGTACCAAAGTCATCGATGGACAGGTCGACGCCCATCTCCGAGAGCTCGTTAAGCACCGTCATGCTCGCATCGGCGTCACTCATGGCGGTGGTTTCGGTGATTTCCAGGGTCAGGCTGTTGGCGGGCAAATGGTGCGTGGCCAGGGCTTTGGCGACACTTTGAACCAGGCCTGCATGGCAGAACTGCAGGGCCGAGAGGTTCACGGCGATGCGCCAGTCGGTGTAGCCGAGCACGTACCACTCGCGCATCTGGCGGCAGGCTTCGTTGAGTACCCAGTCGCCAATCGGGATGATCAGCCCGGTCTTCTCCGCCAGCTCGATGAATTTGTCCGGCAGCAGCATGCCCTGAGTCGGGTGCACCCAACGCAACAGCGCTTCGGCGCCGACCGGCCGGCCATTGCTGGCGTCGAACTTGGGCTGGTAATAGAGGCTGAACTGTTGCTGGTCCACGGCATTACGTAGGTCTTGCAGCAATTGCAGTTGTTTGCGCGCGTTGCTGTTCATCGAGGCGTCGAAGAAGCTGTAGCCGTTTTTGCCCGCGCCCTTGGCGTGATACATCGCCGCATCGGCATTCATCAGCAGCTCTTCCGCCGTCTGGCCGTTGCCCGGGTAGAGGGCGATGCCGACACTGGCTGAAATCTGCAAATCATGTTCGGCGACGCGGAACGAGCGCGCGATCATTCCGACCTGACGGGCCGCCAGGTTCAGGGCGTCATGTTCGTCGCGCAGTTGCACCAGCAAGACAAATTCGTCACCGCCGATCCGCGCCAGGGCGTCCTGGCTGCGCAGATCCTCGCGCAAGCGCAAGCCGACTTCCCGCAGCAGCAGGTCGCCCATGTGATGGCCGAAGGCATCATTGACCGGTTTGAAACCGTCCAGATCGATGAACATCAACGCAAAACAACCGCCCTGCTCCTGCACCCTCGACATGGCCTGGCCGATGCGGTCGGCCAGCAATATCCGATTCGGCAAACCGGTCAGGGTGTCGTGCAGCGCCAGTTGGGTGAGTTCACGATTGGCTTCGGTCAGCGAGCGGGCCAGATCGGCGGTACGTGCCTCTAGACGCGCATCCAGAATCGAGGTGAGCAAGGCGATGCTCAACACCGCCAGCGTGGTGATCAAGACCAGGCTGTCCAGGCCCTTGCCGCTCAAACCGTTGACCGCCGCGCCACAAAAACTGCCGTCCGGAAACCGCGCCGCGGCCATGGCCGTGTAGTGCATGCCGACGATGGCGATGCCCATGATCACCGCCGCGCCGCCGCGAATCAGCCGGACATAAGGTGTGTGCTTGCGCAGGCGGAAGGCGATCCATAATGCCGCGCCCGAGGCGCCAACGGCTATCAGCAGCGATACGCTGAACAGCGTCGGGTCGTAATCGATGCCCGGCTGCATGCTCATGGCGGCCATGCCGGTGTAATGCATGGCGCTGATGCCCGCACCCATCACCAGTGCGCCGAACGCCAGTTGCCAGGCCGGTAATTGTGGCTGGCTGACCAGCCACAGGGCGAAGCCGCTGGACAGGAACGCGGTCAGCAGCGACAGCGACGTCAGCGTGACATCGTAGCCAAGGTCAATCGGCAATTTGAACGCGAGCATGCCGATGAAATGCATCGACCACACACCAATGCCCATCGCAAAAGCCCCGCCCGCCGTCCACAAATGCACGGCCCGACCTTTGGCGGTGGCAATGCGCCCGGTCATGTCGAGTGCGGTATAGGAGGCGAGAATCGCTACGAAGAGCGAAATGATAACCAGCGTGGGTGAATAGCTACCGATGAGCATTGGATTTCTCGCGACTACCCCGCCGTACTGCTTCCGTTCTCGGGGGGCAAATCGGGCGATTGTACTGATTGCACAAAAGAACGCACTGAGAAAATTAGCAAAGGGCCATCAAGCCGATGAAACGCTTGTTTGAACGCCCACAATACCTCTGAAACGTTACTACCGAGCCCCAACTCCCCCGCTCTCCTGTAGGAGCTGTCGAGTGAAACGAGGCGGCGATTCTTTCAGGCAATGAAGATCTGGAGCAAGATCAAAAATCGCCGCCTCGTTTCACTCGACAGCTCCTACAGGGATACGGGGGAATACGGGAATACGGGAATACGGGGGTCAGTTGTTGAGTTCGAGCTGGCCGTCCCATCCGCCGCCCAGCGCCGCAATCAATTGCACGCTGGCGATCAGCCGGCTCTGCAACAAGTCCAGCATGTTGCGTTCATTGTTCAGCGCCGTGGCCTGCACCACGACCACATCCAGGTAAGCAATCAACCCGGCCTTGTACTGGTTCTGGGTCAGGCGCAGGGATTCACGTGCCGCGTCCAGTGCCTGTTGACGCACGGCGGACTCGTCTTCCAGGACCTTGAGCTGCACCAGGTAGTTTTCCACCTCGCGGATACCGTCGAGCACTGTCTGACGGTACTTGGCCACGGTTTCGTCATAGGCCGCTTCGCTGCGGTCGACTTCCGCCGAACGCTGACCGCCGTCGAACAGGGTCATTGCCAATTGCGGGCCGACCGACCAGAAGCGGTTCGGCACACTGATCCAGTTCGAAGAGGTGCTGCTGCTGTAACCACCGTTCAAACTCAACGTCAGGTCCGGGTAATAAGCGGCCTTGGCCACGCCGATGTTGGCGTTGGCCGCCATCACCGAGCGCTCGGCGGAGGCGATGTCCGGGCGACGTTCGAGCAATTGCGAAGGCAGGTTCAGCGGCACGTCGGGCAGCAACGGGATGTCCGTGGTTTCTGCGAGGCTGAACTCAGCGGGCGGCAGCCCGATCAGTACGGCGATAGCGTTCTCGAACTGGGCGCGCTGCCAGATCAGATCGACCAACTCGGCCTCGGTGCTCTTGAGCTGAGTGGTGGCCTGTGCCACCGCGTCCTTGCCGGAAACAC
Organism: Pseudomonas sp. IT-P44; assembly: GCF_949768225.1. Classification (NCBI taxonomy): domain Bacteria; kingdom Pseudomonadati; phylum Pseudomonadota; class Gammaproteobacteria; order Pseudomonadales; family Pseudomonadaceae; genus Pseudomonas; species Pseudomonas sp. IT-P44. Next base: position 41,510 of record NZ_CATKQM010000015.1, read on the forward strand.
CGGCGCGGTACTGGTTTTCGGTCATTTTAAGCGAGCGCTGATAGGCCTCGACCGTCGCTTGCAGCAGCCGCCTTTGCTCATCGATCACGCGCAATTGCAGGTAGTTCTGTACCAGCTCCGACTGCTGACTCAAACGCATCGCCGCCAGATCGGCAAAACTTGCCTCGGCGTTGGCAGTGTCGGCCTCAAGGCCCCGGCGCAGTTTGCCCCAGACGTCGGCCTCCCAACTGACCCCGGCCTGTGCCGTGTAGGTGTTGCGAATACCGCTGGAGGAACTGCTCAGGCTCGAACTGCTGCTGCCGGTGCCCTGACTGGAACGGTTTTTCCCGACGGTCAGGTCCACCGTCGGGAAGAAAGCGCCGCGGGCACTGCGCACCAGGGCCTGGGCTTGACGGTACTGGGCTTCGGACTGGGCGACGGTCTGGTTGGCGCTGTTGAGTTTGTCGATCAGGCCGTTGAGCTGTTGATCGCCATACAGCTCCCACCAGGCGCCGCGGGCCAGGGAATCGCTCGGGTTGGCCTGACGCCAACCGGCCGCCTCCTTGTACTGCACCGGCGCGGCGGCCGTCGGGCGCTGGTAATCCGGGCCGATGGCGCAGGCACTGAGCAGCGCCACGCACAGCGACAGGCTCAACAAACGCGAGCCTCGGGCCGTGATCAGCGGTGCAGACAGGTTGATAAGCGAACGGTCAGTCATAGCGGAGTTTCCAGAGCAGCATCAGTACGCACCCCACGCCATTTATTGAAACGATGGCGCAGTTTGTCGAGATAGAGGTAAACCACCGGGGTGGTGTAAAGGGTCAGCACCTGACTGAAGATCAGCCCGCCGATGATGGTCAGGCCCAGCGGCTGGCGCATTTCCGCACCTTCGGCACGGCTCAGCAGCAGCGGCAACGCTCCGAGGATCGCCGCCAGCGTGGTCATCAGGATCGGACGCAGACGTTGCAGGCACGCGCTGCGAATCGACTCCAGCGGTTCCAGGCCCTTTTGCCGCTCCAGTTGCAGCGCGAGGTCGATCATCAGAATGGCGTTCTTCTTCACCACCCCGATCAGCAAAAACAGGCCGAGCAACGAGATCAGGCTGAACTCGCCGCCCAATGCATAGATCGACAACAACGCGCCGACCCCGGCCGACGGCAAGGTCGAGAGAATGGTCAGCGGATGAATGTAGCTTTCATACAACACGCCCAGCACCAGATACACCGCCACCAGCGCGCCAAGAATCATCCAGGGCTGGCTCTTTTGCGTGGCGGCAAAGGCATCGGCTGTACCGGCCATTTTCACGATGACGTCTTCCGGCATACCGAGCTTGGCAATCGCCCGTTCGATGGCCGCACTGCCCTGCTCCACGGTCACGCCTTCGGCCATGTCGAAGGAAATGCTTTCGGAGGCGAACTGGCCTTCGTGGCTGACGCGGTCATCTTCCAGGCTGTTTTCGTAATGGGCGATGGTCGACAGCGGAATCCGCGCGCCGTCGGCGGTGATCACCTGGACCTGCTTGAGGGTGATCGGGTCCTGGGCGTACTTCGGATTGACCTCCATCACCACCTGATATTGGTTGAGGCTGTCGTAAATCGTCGAAATCTGCCGCTGACTGTAGGCGTTGTTCAACACGGCGGTGACCATGTCCATATCGACGCCCAGGCGCTTGGCCTGATCGCGATCGACGATCAAGGTCACTTGTTGCGCGCCGCGTCCTTCACGGGCGTCAATCGCGGTCAGTTCCGGCAACGCTTTGAGCGCGGTGACGACTTTCGGGTACCACTGGCGCAATTCGCCAAGGTCGGCGCTTTGCAGGATGTAGGAATACTGCGAACTGGTCTGTTCACGACCACCGCCAAACTGCAGGTCCTGATCCGCCATCAGCATCAACTGTGCGCCGGGAACCTTGGGCATTTCCTTGCGCAGGCGTTCGATGACTTTTTGCGCGGACACGCCCCGTTCCTTGATCGGCTTCAGACGCACCAGCATGAAGGCGTTGTTGGTGCCGTTAGTGCCACCGATGAAGCCGGCGACGCTTTCCACTGCCTCATCTTTCAACACGGCACGGCGGAAGATTTCCATTTTCGGCTGCATCACGCTGAACGACAGACCATCGTCGCCACGCACGAAACCGATCAGCTGACCGGTGTCTTGCTGAGGCAAAAATGTTTTAGGAACAACAACATACAGCGCAATATTAACGCCAACTGTCACGATCAAACTGAGCAACGTCAGACGGCGGTGACGCAGCACCCAGTCAAGGCTGGTGGCGTATTTGCCGACCATCCACTCATTGGCGCGCTGGCTCCAGCGCTGCAAACGGTTTTCCTGACCCGGCGTATGTGGCTTGAGCCAACGGGCGCACAGCATCGGTGTCAGCGTCAGCGAGACCACCAGCGACACCACGATGGACGCCGCCAGCGTGATGGAGAACTCACGGAACAGGCTTTCGATGATCCCGCCCATAAACAGGATCGAGAGGAACACCGCCACCAGCGACACGTTCATCGACAGCAGCGTAAAGCCGACTTCCTGTGCCCCGAGGTAAGCGGCCTTCATCGGCGGCACGCCTTCGTCGATGTGCCGGGAAATGTTCTCCAGCACCACGATGGCGTCGTCCACCACCAGCCCGGTGGCCAAAATCAATGCCATCAGCGACAGGTTGTTAAGCGAGAACCCGTAGAGGTACATCACCGCGAAGGTGCCGACCAGCGACACCGGCACCGCGAGGGTCGGAATCAGCGAAGCGCGGAAGTTACCGAGGAACAGGAACACCACCAGAATCACCAGCGCCACGGCAATCAGCAGGGTCATTTCCGCTTCGTGCAGGGTCGCCTTGATTACCGGCGAGCGGTCCATGGCCAGGTTCAGTTTGACGCTGGCTGGCAGCACGGCTTGCAGTGCCGGGAGCTGGGCCTTGATCTCGTTGACGGTCTCGATGATGTTGGCGCCGGCCTGGCGGTTGATCACCAGCAGCACTGCCGCGTCGTCGTTGAAGAAACCGCTGTTGTAGCGGTCTTCGACGCCGTCGCTGACCTTGGCCACATCCTTCAGGCGCAATGCTGCACCGCCGTTGTAGTGGATGATCAGCGACTCGTAGTCCTTGGCCTTTTCCAGTTGATCGTTGGCCTGAACCTGCCACAAGCGCTGGCCGTCCTCGACCGAGCCCTTGGGCCGGCGCACGTTGGCGTTGGCGATGGTGTTGCGCACATCGTCCAGCGCCACGCCGTACTGGTTGAGCGCCTGCGGTTCGAGTTCGATACGCACCGCCGGCAAAGAGCTGCCGCCGATCTGTACTTCGCCCACGCCTTGCACCTGGGACAGGCTCTGGGACAGGATCGTCGAGGCCAAATCGTAGAGTTGGCCCTTTTCCAAAACGTCCGAGGTCAGCGACAGCACCATGATTGGTGCCTGGGACGGGTTGACCTTCTTGTAGGTCGGCATGCTGCGCATCCCGCTCGGCAGCAGGTTGCGCGAGGCGTTGATCGCCGCTTGCACTTCCCGCGCTGCGCCGTTGATGTCGCGGTCGAGGTCGAATTGCAGAATGACCCGGGTCGAGCCCTGGCTGGATCGGCTGCTCATGGTGTTGACCCCGGCAATGGCGCCGAAGGAACGTTCGAGCGGCGTGGCCACGGTCGAGGCCATTACCTCCGGGCTCGCGCCGGGCAGACTGGCCTGGACCACGATCACCGGGAAGTCCATTTGCGGCAACGGCGACACAGGCAGCAAACCGAAGCTCACCCCGCCCAGCAGCATGATCGCCAGGCTCAGCAACATGGTGGCGACCGGGCGCTTGATGAAAGGTCCGGAGAGGTTCATGGCTGCTCGACCACTTCCACGGACTCGGACTTGCGGCCCCAACGACGACCGAGGCGGTCGAAGTACAGGTAGATAACAGGCGTGGTGAACAGCGTCAGCACCTGACTCACCAACAAGCCACCGACCATCACCAGACCCAACGGCTGACGCAACTCAGCGCCAGAACCGGTGGCGAGCATCAACGGCACCGCGCCGAACAACGCCGCGAGCGTGGTCATTAGAATCGGCCGGAACCGCAGCAGCGCGGCTTGATAGATCGCCGTTTCCGGGTCCATGCCCTGATTGCGCTCAGCATCGAGGGCGAAGTCGATCATCATGATCGCGTTCTTCTTCACGATACCGATCAGCAGGATGATGCCGATGATCGCGATCATCCCCAGGTCATTGCCACTCAACAGCAACGCCAGCAAGGCGCCGACCGCCGCCGAGGGCAAGGTCGAGAGGATGGTGATCGGGTGGATGTAGCTCTCGTAGAGCACGCCGAGCACGATGTACATGGTCACCACCGCCGCCAGAATCAGCAGCAAGGTGCTCGACAGCGAAGCCTGGAACGCCTCGGCCGCGCCCTGGAACTGGGTCTGCACGCCAATCGGCATGCCGATGTCCTTTTGCACTTGCTCGATGATTTGCACCGCATGCCCCAGCGCCACGCCAGGTGCGAGGTTGAACGACATCATCACCGCCGGGAACTGGCCGATGTGGGTGATCGCCAGTTGCGCCTGACGCTCTTCGATGTGCGCCAGGCTGGACAGGCGCACTTGCCCGCCATCGGTGGTCTTGACGTGAATCTGGTTCAGCGCATCCGGGCCGATTTTCTCGCCGGACTGCGACTGCAGGACCACGCGATACTGGCTGGCCTGGGTGTAAATGGTCGAAATCTGCCGTTGGCCGAAGGCGTCGTACAGCGCGTCGGTGATATTCGACACCGATACCCCGACCCGCGACGCGGCATCGCGGTCGATCACCAGATAAACCTGCAGGCCTTTGTCCTGAAGGTCGCTGGCGACGTCGGTCAGTTCCGGCCGTTGGGCCAAAGCCTCGACCAATCGACTGCTCCACAGGCTGAGCAGCTCGGAATCCGGCGACGACATACTGAACTGGTACTGCGTGCGGCTGACCCGGTCCTCGATGGTCAGGTCTTGCACCGGCTGCATGAACAGACGGATACCGACCAGTTTGTCGAGTTCCGGTTGCAGGCGGGCAATCACCTCGGTGGCGCTCAAGTCGCGATTGCTGTGTGATTTGAGGTTGATCAGCAGGCGACCGCTGTTCAATGTCGAGTTATCGCCGTCGACGCCAATATAGGACGACAGGCTTTCGACGGCCGGATCCGCGAGGATCACCTTCGCCAGTTCCTGCTGCCGCTCGCTCATCGCCGCAAAGGAAATTGACTGCGGCGCCTCGGAAATCCCCTGAATCACCCCGGTGTCCTGCACCGGGAAGAAGCCCTTCGGCACCACCATGTAAAGGAACACAGTCAGCGCCAGAGTGCCGATGGCCACCAGCAACGTCAGCGGTTGATGCTTGAGAACCCACTTTAACTTGCGCCCGTAAGCCGCGATCATCCAATCAATTGCTTCGCCGCTGGCCCGGTAAAAACGGCCCTGCTCTTCTTCCTTGGGTTCGCGCTTGAGCAACCGCGCGCACATCATCGGTGTCAGGGTCAACGACACGACCAGGGAAATCAGGATCGCCACCGCCAGGGTGATGGCAAATTCGCGGAACAAGCGCCCTACCACGTCGGCCATGAACAGCAGCGGAATCAGTACCGCGATCAGCGACAGCGTCAGGGAAATCAGGGTAAAGCCAATCTGCTTGGCACCCTTGAGCGCCGCGTTCAACGGGCTGTCGCCCTCTTCGATGAACCGGGAAATGTTCTCCAGCATGACGATCGCATCGTCCACCACGAAACCGGTGGCGATGGTCAGTGCCATCAGGGTCAGGTTGTTCACCGAGAAACCGGCGAGGTACATCACGCCGAAGGTGCCGATGAGCGACAGCGGAACGGCCACCGATGGAATGATTGTGGCGCTGGCCCGGCGCAGAAACAGGAACGTCACCATCACCACCAACGCGATGGCGATCAGCAGCTCGTGTTGCACGTCGGTGACCGATGCGCGGATGGTCTGGGTGCGGTCGGTCAGTACGGTGACCTCGAGACCGGCCGGCAGGTTGTCGGTGATGCTCGGCAGCAAGGCCTTGATCCGGTCGACCACCTCGATGACGTTGGCACCCGGCTGGCGCTGAATGTTCAGCAATACAGCCTGATTTTCATTGGCCCATGCCGCCAGGCGTTCGTTCTCCGCGCCATCAACGATTTCCGCTACGTCCTTGAGCCGCAATGGCGCGCCGTTGGTGTAGGCCAGGATCAGGTTGGCGTAATCCTTGGGCGAAGTCAGTTGATCGTTTGCATCGAGCATCGAGACTCGGGTCGGGCCGTCGAAATTGCCCTTTGGCTGGTTGACGTTGGAGGCACCGATCAGGGTGCGCACGTCCGACAGGTTCAGGCCGTTGGCCGCCAGGGCTTCAGGGTTGACCTTGATCCGCACCGCCTGACGCTGACCGCCGGCAATGCTGACCATGCCGACGCCGCTGATCTGGGCGATTTTCTGCGCCATGCGCGTATCGACCAAGTCATTGAGCTTGGGCAACAGCATGGTTTTAGAGGTGATCGCCAGGGTCAGCACCGGGGTGTCCGCCGGGTTGACCTTGTTGTACACCGGCGGCGCCGGCAGGTCCTTGGGCAGCAGATTGGTCGCGGCGTTGATCGCGGCTTGCACCTGCTGCTCGGCGACGTCCATGTTGATGTCGAGGCTGAACCGCAGGGTCAGCACCGAAGCGCCGCCGGAGCTGGTCGAAGCCATTTGAGTGAGACCCGGCATCTGCCCGAACTGACGTTCGAGCGGCGCGGTGACGGCACTGGTCATGACGTCCGGGCTGGCGCCGGGATAGAGGGTCATCACGCGAATGGTCGGGTAATCGACCTGCGGTAACGCCGACACTGGCAACAGCCGATAGGCGATCACACCGGCCAGAATAATGGCCAGCATGCTCAGGGTCGTGGCGACCGGGCGAAGGATGAACAGCCGCGAGATGTTCATGCGCCGCCCTTTTTCGCCTTGTCGGTGGTCGCCGGCTCAGTCGCGTCGGCCGCCGATTTGCCTTGCAGATGCCCGGTCGGGGTGGTCGGCACATCCTTGGTGTCGTTGACCACTTCCACTTCGCTGCCTTCCTTCAGGCGGTCGGTGCCTTCCAGGACGACACGATCGCCGGCGGCCAGGCCTTCGGTAATCACGGTGTTGTCACCGTCGCTGGCGCCGACTTTCAACTGGCGGATCGTGACTTTCTTGTCGCCATCCATCGCATAGACGAAGGTGCCATTGGTGCCGAATTGAATCGCTGCCGACGGCGCGAGTACCACGCCCTTGAGGGTGTCGGCCAGGAGGTGGACGTTGACGAACTGATTGGGGAACAGCGCCTGATCACGGTTTTCGTAGCGCGCCTTGAATTTCAAAGTGCCGGTGGTGACGTCGATCTGGTTGTCGAGGCTTTGCAATACACCGGTGGCCTGTATTTGGGTATCGCCACGGTTCCACGCTTCGGCGGGCAACCTGGCGCCGCTGCGATAGCGGGCCAGCACTACGTCGAGGCTGTTTTCCGGCAAGGTGAACGCCACGCTGATCGGTTGGGTCTGGGTGATGATCGCCAGCGCCGTGGTGTCGTTGGCCGCCACCAGGTTGCCGACGTCGAGCTGACGCAGGCCCACACGCCCGGTGATCGGCGCACGGATCTTGGTGAATTCGAGATTGAGCTTGGCGTCGTTGACCGCTGCCTGATTGGTCTTGACCGTGCCTTGGTACTGGCCGACCAGCGCTTCGGCGGTGTCCAGGGTCTGCTTGGCGATGCTGTCTTCGCGGTACAGGTTGCGATAACGCTCGACATCGACCTGCGCGTTTTTCAGTTGCGCCTGATTCTGCAGCAAGGTGCCTTCGGCCTGTAGCAAGGCGTTCTGGTAAGGGCGCGGATCGATTTCCGCCAGCAAGTCACCGGCCTTGACCATCTGCCCTTCTTCGAACGATACCTTGATCAGCTCGCCGCCCACCCGGCTGCGCACATTAATGGTGTTCAGCGCCGTTACGGTGCCCAACGCCTTGTAATACAGCGGGAAGTCACCCTTGACCGCCGGAGCCACACGCACCGGCACTGGCCCGGTCGCCCCACCGAAACCCGGACGCATGCCACCCGAACGGCCTGTGTGCCCGGCCACGGCTTTTTGTCCGTTGCCTTCTTTTGGCGCAGCACTGCCAGGCCAGAACTTCCAGCACAGGCCAGCGATGACCAACAGGACAAGCAGGCCGAACAGCCAGCGACGAGGACTACGGGGAGCAGAGGATTGCATTGAATGATCAACCATTGGGCGCGTGGGCTTTTTCTACGGGAGGCTGAACGATAAGCACTGGCGGGGATTTAGCAAAGCGCCTTTACCGGCAATTTACCTTCGGCTTACGTAACAGGAGAATTATCTAAGACACTGAAGCACAAATGAAAACGGCCTGGACAGGGCCAGGCCGTTAACAATTGTAAAAGCTGAGTTATTTCAGAACGGCAAGTGCCGCTTCGTAGTTCGGTTCTTCAGCGATTTCCTTGACCAGCTCGCTGTGCAGCACGTTGTCGTTCTCGTCCAGTACCACAACGGCACGGGCGGTCAGGCCTTTTAGCGGGCCATCGGCAATCGCAACGCCGTAGTTCTCGATGAACTCGGCACCGCGAAGGGTCGACAGGTTCTGTACGTTTTCCAGGCCTTCGGCACCGCAGAAACGGGCCTGGGCGAACGGCAGATCAGCAGAGATGCACAGCACCACAGTGTTGGCGACGTCATTGGCCTGGGCGTTGAACTTGCGCACCGACGTGGCGCAGGTCGGCGTGTCGACGCTTGGGAAGATGTTCAGCACTTTGCGCTTGCCGGCGAAGCTCGCCAGGGTCACGTCGGACAGATTGCCGGCAACCAGGGAAAAGGCTGGCGCCTTGGAACCGGCTTGTGGCAGTTGGCCGTTGACTTGAACCGGGTTGCCTTTGAGAGTGACTTGAGCCATGAACGGAGTCCTTCTGAACGTTGATGTGGAGAATTCGACGAGGCAGAAGTTAAGCATGGATTGCGCTGATGGCCTATGGGTGGATACAAATCGTGATAAGCCGGGTAGGAGCAAGCTTGCTCACGATAGCGGTAGAACCTTCAACGAGTAAGGGCGACTCATCACTGGAAGTCGGATCGCCGCACCGCGGCTCCTGCAACATGTTGCGATACCATGCCTTGAAAACAAATCGAGTACGCCGGCAAAGATTGGGATGGTTTGCAGTGCATCGGTAAAAGCGCCCACGAGCTATGCTTGGCAAACCAGCGCATAGCTCGTGGACAACCCTGCAAACTAAACATCAGCATCTAATCAAGCTTCTCCACACCACTAACATCGCTATATAAATCTTCCACTAGAATATCGATAAAATCTGTATAATCGGCATAATCATTGAAGTCAGCAAACTTAAAGGCAAATCGGCTAGTACCAGCATACCTGTTCGCGCTCATGTCGAGTCTTAATATTTTCCCCGGACCAACGGTATAGGCAAGAGGTAATCCGGGCTCAACGAGCATCATCCCGTCTAGTTTTTTAGCTTGTATTACACGCTCCACCGCCGAACCCGAAAATCCCACAAGAAATATATGCTGCCCCCAATTACGTACTCTTGCAGATCCAACCCCATCAACCAACTCAATGGATTTTCCAGCCATTGAGTACCAAATATCAATCTGCCTACAATCAATATATAATGAGCCACTCTGAAAAGGATAAGATACTTCAAGCCTGAACAGCCCTTCGCCTGAACTAACGCAACCAACTTCCCATTCACGACCGAGTGTTTCAGAACCAAAGGCCGGAGTACTTTTTATAGTGCCCGGGGGGATCCCACTTACAATTTCACACTTCATCATTAATGGAAGCTTGTCGATCGGACTTGTTGATTTTGCCACTAACTGGATTTTTCTGGTCTTTTTCCTTAGGAAAGCAACTCCATTAGCAGTAATATTTTGGCCATCAATTTTGATGTCAGCCTCGTCAGCCAAGTTATTTGATAGCAATATACACTCTGGCAATTTAATTGGCGTAGTCATGCCCTCGCCAACCAACTCGAACTGGAACGTGCCGCTCTTGTCTGCGGGGCCGGTGATGTTCCAGCGGTGTTCTGGGGTGTAGGTGTCGAGGGCGGGTTCGCAAGTAAACTCTTCGGCCCGCAGCCCTTCCCCTTTGATCCATCGCAACTTCAGAGGTAGACGGCCCAGTGGACTGCCCGATTTGGCGACCACTGTCAGTGTTTGTGCCTCACCCCGGAAGAAGACCTGCCCTTCTGCCGGGATTTCCACGCCGCCGATCCGCACTTCGGCTTCATCATTCAGATCAGTCGACAACAAGGTATTGAGTGCCAGCGTGATTGGCACAGCAATGCCCTGGCACGTGAATATCAGCTGGAAAGTACCACTGTTGTTAGATCCGATTAAGTTCCAGCGATGATCCAAAGTGGGAACGCCAAATGCGGGAGCGGACCTCAAATCTGCTTGAACAAGACCGCTGGTGATCACGCAAGTCAGCGTCACAGCGAGGCCGTCTATCGCCGAACTGCCCTCTTTGGGCACCAACGTAAAAAAGCGGGGCTGGCTGCGGAAGAATAAGTTGACGTCCGACGTGACAGGTTTGCCGTCAATCCGAACTTCCACTTCATCAGCGAGATCGCCTGCAAGCACTCGACAGTCGTGCTCCCAGGGCTGTGTCACGTTCCGGCTATAGAAGACAATCCTGACTCGACCACTCTTCTCCTCGTTCGAGGTGACGGTCCATTCGAACTCTAAGGTTTCCGGATCCGGGTCGTGCCACACATCGCTTGAAGGTAAGGCATCAATGTCCAGCCCTTCGTCATCAATCAACTCCAGTCTGAGTGTTTTTGCGATTTTCGGATCAACTTTCACGGTCACTTCATTCGCTTGCCCACGACGCAATAGAACCGGTGAACGCCACTCCACGCGTACACCGTTGACTTTCAGCTCCGCGTCTTTCCAAGGGCTCTCGGCGTACACCTTGATTTCAAAATCGTGTTCGACCGTGGTGTCGTTATAGGGGTTAAACACCTTGGCCGTAATCGACTGGTCGCCTTCCGTTACGAAGGTGTGACTGAACTTGCTCCAGCCCAGATCGTTGGTTTTTTTCGGTCCTGCGGGTTCGCCACCCACGAACCACTGAACCTCGATATCTTTGAGTACTTTTTGGGTGTAGGCAGACACTACCTGGACCTCGGCGGTGACTTCTTCATCTATCAGTGGCGCACCGATCGGATTACGTTTGCCCAGGAATTCACGCAGGTAATGCCCCAACTTCACCGGAATACTGTAGGGCTCGGCGGTGAACTCGGTCTGTATCCGGCAATCGAAGGCGAGCTCTTCGCCGTCGTCCGGGCAATTGACCTTCCACTCACATCCCTGCTCCGAAAACGTCTGGTACTCGCCAGACGCGGGGACACTCTGGAACGGAAGGGTTTGCCCGCCAGCGGGATTTACACTGACGCCGTGTCCGACCCACGGACTGCTGGCTTCGCCGACTACGGTGAGCTTATGCCCGCGTCCGCCTGAAGCCCCATAACAAAAATAGACGGGAGAAGTTTCGGAAGCTCCGATTTTAAGGTTCGAGGTCATGACGCGTATCCGATAGTTGGAAGTGGACAAAAAACTGGCCACTCGACTATCGAGAAAATAGCAACGGCGGGCACTGTCAGAAATGACAGTTGATAAGATCCATTTACAATAAAAAGACCTCCTAGCGCTTCGCTTTGGAAATAAGAGCAACCCACTTATACAAGCATCAGTACGCTGATCGCGGATGAGCGGAGATTTTAGATGATGACCATGCACTCTGCGCCAAATCTTAACTAGTCCGACGCATACGTGAGCTAGCCATCCAACTACGGAGCAAACAGAAAAAACGGAAGTCAACACATCAACTCCCGCTCAAAATACGTCAATAAAAAAGATATATAAAATTATCGACCAATTTTTTCTATGTTAACCAACCCCATTTCACCGCTCTCACAAACAAAAGCGACAGGAATAGCCCCCAACGGTGCTGCCCGCTTAAGCCTTATGTTTCGCTTGCTTCTACCTGCCCCACCAAGTTCGGTCAACCGCATCCCCACAAAAGTAATTTCCTTGGGCGGCGCGGTGTTTTTTTCAGCGCCCGGATCTTCGAACACATCCATCCATTCGCTTACCCCATAATAGCTACCTACCACATCATCTCCTGCATGACCGAGTGGATGTACCGCAATCTCATGAATAATACTCTCCTCCATCAATACTGGCAGAAAATCTCCGTGATCAAGTCCGCGATCAGTAAATGTCGCCCACGGACGATACATAGAAACAAAAATACTTATTCCACCCGAAGCATCAGATGCAACTTTCACACCTTCATCTCCATATGCTTGAATGATGCGCCCCGCCCCCTTTAGAACATCTCCCTCAAAACTGTGAGACTTGAATTCGATTAAGTTATTGACACCAAACCCATCACTACTTACACGACTATCGAATTCGACCACCACCTCAACCTCTTCTCCATTGCCAGGAATTAACACATGGCCATAAGAGCTTCCCGCCTTAGAATTTCCATTTTTCATACGAACACTAGTACGACCACTAAAGGGTCGATCAAACTGATGCAGACTATTAGCATAATCGAGTTTTTCTGACATTTTATTTACTCTATTTACCAGTTAATATTACCCACAGAGCACTCTGCAGGTATTCGCTCACACCCTAGTCATCCACATCATTTTGGACACTATCATCGGTAGGTTTCACGGCCCAAAAACAGGACCTGCGACTAGCTGTTTTCAGCTTGCGGAAATGCTCCTACAAATCCTTATTTCTACCATGTCATTCAAGCCAACTTTAAAGCTAGACAATTTCAATTGGAACTTTCAAAACACCAAAATCTTTAACCTGCACATCCATATCAACCTTCCGACCTACGCCCCCCCCAGTATCCCTGGCCCGTATGGTCTTCTTCGCCCCCCCTGCCGCAGGCGAACCAATCTCCTCAAATTTGTCAGAAGGAGGTAACAACTCGATAGTAGTCCCCTGTTCTACAACGCCGACAAACTTGCACTTCCAGCCCACAAAAACGCTGTCTTCAGTTTTCGGCCTAATAGAAAGTTCGTAGTTTTTATTGAATTTAAGCAATAACGAATCCGCACCATGGTTCACGCCGTCACACCAGATACTCAGTCCGCTGGAAGGCAGCCCCCTGAAGTACCTGAACGTCCAGGACTCTGTAACCGCGCCACCGTAGTCCAGACACAACTGATGGCGCTTGAGCCACGCGGAATTATCCACGCCGTTGATTTCGACAACAGTTGAAGCCGCCATTACAAACGGGGCAGGTAACACGACAGAAGGATTAGCGTCTCCTTTCCACTTAAATGCGACTGTTCTGCCTATGAGTGGGCTTGAAAGGGCCAGAGTCATGGTCAAGCGAGCGGATTGTTTTGTAAGACTCAAGCCATCTCCCTTCAAATCAACCGGAGAAGCAACTTCACCAGACTGTGTGATCATCAGGTCGACTTCGTCTTCCAGGTCAGGTGACAGCAATGGACACGCTGGTAATTCAGTTGGCGCTTTCAAGCCAATCATAAGTAGCTTGAGCTGGAATATACCGCTCTTGTCCGCCGGACCGACGATGCTCCAATTGTAGTCTGCAGTGTCAGCATCGAAAGCAGGTTCACAAATAAAGTCTTTCGCCTTCAGTCCGGATGATCCCGTAACCCATTGCAACATCACAGGGAAAGGGCCGAGTGGGCTTCCTGGTTTGGCAACCACTGTCAGCGTTTGTGCCTCACCCCGGACGAACGCCCACCCTCCTGGCGGAATTTCCACGCCCCCGATCAGGATGATGGCTTCATCAGCGAGATTGTCTGAAAGCACCCGACAGTCGTGCTCCCAAGGCTGGCCCACTTCCAGACTATAGAAGACAATCCTGACTCGACCACTCTTCTCCTCGTTCGAGGTGACGATCCATTCGAACTCTCCGGTACCCGGATTCGGGCCCTGCCACACATCGCTTGAAGGTAAGGCATCAATGTCCAGCCCTTCCTCATCAAACAATTCCAACCTGAGTGTTTCTGCGATCGCCGGCTCCACTTTCACGGTCACTTCATTCGCTTGCCCACGACGCAATAGAACGGGTGAACGCCACGTCACGGGTACACCGTTGACTTTCAGCTCCGCGTTTTCCCAAGGACTATCGGCATATACCTTGAGTGCAAAACTGTGCTCGGCCCACGTGTCGTTATAGGGGTTAAACACCTTGGCCGTAATCAACTGGTCGCCGTCCGTTACGAAGGTGTGACTGAACTTGCTCCAGCCCAGATCGCTGGTGTTTTTTGGGCCTGCGGGTTGATCACCGACGAACCACTGAACCTCGATATCTTTCAGTATTTTTTGGGTGTAGGCAGACACTACCTGGACCTCGGCAGTGACTTCTTCACCGATCATTGGCGCGCTGATCGGATTGCGTTTTCCCAGGAATTCACGCAGGTAATGCCCTAATTCGAAAGATATTGGATAAGGCGCTGCGGTGAACTCGCTTTGTAACTGACCTGCGAAACTGACTGTTTCTCCATCATCCGGGCAGGAGATCGTCCAGTCTCCTCCATCCACTGGAAATGGTTGGTATAGACCTATCGCAGGGATAGTCGAAACAGGGAATGTTCCGAGCGCATTTAAACTGATGCTTTGCCCAACCCATGGACTGTCCGCCTGCCCTACAAATGTCAACCTATGGCTGCGAGCATCCTTGGCACCAAAGCAAAGATACACAACAGAATCTATCGTTTCGATTTTAAGGTTCGAGGTCATGACGCGTTACCGATAGTTGGAAGTGGACAAAAAACTGGCCATTCGACTATCGAGAAAAAAAGCAGCGGCGGGCACTGACAGAAATGACAGTTGATAAGATCCATTCACAATAAATGTTCGAAAAATACCGTTGTCTTGGAATAAGGGCTTGAGCCGCGTTGTTCCGATGACGCGCGATACTTCGGGAAGCGCTGTCGATTTAAACGTCGGCCAATCGACCATGCTGTGAGTCACTCACATCCATTGGAGACAACCCCCATGCGATTCATGATCATTGTCAAAGCCAGCCCAGACTCCGAGGCTGGCGTGATGCCCAGTGAAGAACTGTTGACCGCGATGGGCAATTACAACGAGGAACTGGTCAAGGCCGGGATCATGCTGGCCGGAGAAGGCCTGCACCCGAGCAGCAAAGGTGCGCGCGTGCGTTTCTCGGGTGACAAGCGCACGGTGATCGACGGCCCGTTTATCGAGACCAAGGAATTGATCGCCGGCTACTGGCTGTGGCAAGTGAAGTCGAAAGAGGAAGCGATCGAATGGGTCAAGCGCTGCCCTAACCCGATGCCGGGTACCGAAGCTGAGATCGAGATCCGCCAGGTGTTCGAGGCGGAGGATTTTGGGGCCGAGTTCACGCCGGAACTGCGGGAGCAGGAGGAGCGGCAACGAGAGCAGATGAACAAGCGCTGAGCCCCCACCATAGCGCCACGATCACGTCCAGGTCCTGTGCCATTGAACGGACGTGATCGGGAGCTCGACGTTCACCCGTTTAACCTGATACTTATCAGGGTTAAACGATATTAATGGTTCTTGGAGAACTAGGTTTTCCGCGAACAAAGGTGTGGGCTGTAATCACACCGACCAATTCCCCCTGTTTAAACTGTATAGAGCTGGATGCATTTTCACCGGTGAATTCAAGTTTCAGACGACTACCGTCTGCCCTAAGCCATTCAACCTTAACCCCCTTCTTCAACTGAACACCTTTCATGGATCTAGTCGTCAGTGTTTTTGAACTGCCAACCGTCTGCAGAATAATGGTTGTCAGTATGACACCACCGTCTTGATAGCCCACGTCCACTGGCAGCTGAACAAATTCTTGCGGGCTACTCTCCAGACTCAATTTGATTGATAAGTTTCCATCCGTTTCGTCACCGCAATCCAGGCTCCAACGAGCAACGGGGTTAAGTGTTTGAGATCCTTCTGGCGGTTCGAACACTGGAACCAGTTTCGGCGGTGTCGCCGCATCCGAAGACAATTCAATGTTCTGGCCTATTAACGGGCTACCGCGAAGAGGTTCCACCTCAATTAAATTACTGCTACCCCTTACCGCATAAACAATATCTCCAGACTTGAGCTCTGAGCCATTAATCCGGATGACTAACTGTTCAATTGGCTTGGGCGACATGACCTGACATGAAATTTCCAATGGCATATTCAATTGCCGACTCATTAGAACGAGCACAAGAGCACCGCTCTTTCCAACTTCCGGACTGATTTTATAACTTAACTTTCCGTCGACCAGCTCGTGCCAGGATTCCAATTCCGGTTCCACCAGGAGTTTAACGCCCTCATTATTATCCACGACCGCCAGATAAATCTCTTCGGCGACTTCCGGTGTGGCTTCTATATCGAGAGTATTGTCCTCTCCATAAAACAGGGCGATTGTCTCGTTCGGCAATACCGGCTTGCCGTTGAAAAGAATCGTGGCTTCGTCCCAGGAACGATCGGGGGCTGATTTTTTATTGGGCTGGTTCATCATGGTGTGTTCTCGATAATCGTCGGTGATTGAAAACTGGGCATTTAACTATCAGCGAAAAACACGCCGCCGAAAACTGTCACAAATCACAGGTCGCAAAGACTCATCGGCAATATGCCGGCTGCTTTTTATTCGAATACGGAATGCCATCCCACGTTTTGTTTGAAGCGCTTGATCATCATCAACAACCACTTCACAGGCAGAGAAGTGCGCCCTTCGACTGGATTACCCGCCGACAACTGCTAACGTCATCAGACATGTCCTACAGGCTTGATAGGAAAGAGATTACGCATAACGGCCGCCAAGTGCCGAGTAGGCCAATGAGCCACCAAGGAACCGGGGAATCATGTCGAACACTCCAGGAGCGAGCGCCCTTTTGTTGGCGGTTTCAATAACGTCCGCCGTGTGTGCCCAGGCGGACAACGCTGACACGGCCAACAAAAGTAACAACCCGTTGAACCTCGCACCGGGGATGAACCTGCAGGACTACTACACCCCGAAGTACTACGACTCGAATATCCACACCAACGATTTGCTGGTGCGCGGGACGCTGCCGATTGCGCCCAACGACTTCATCGGCGTCCCGCAGTTGCTGCGCGCCACCGCACCGATCAGCACCCGTCCCGATCCGCACGGTGGCTACAGCACCGGCGAAGGCGATCTGAACCTGTTTGATATCTTCCTGCTCAAGACCGAAGGCGTGCAGTTGGGCATTGGCCCGATGATCACCGCGCCCTACGCCGATCGGGACGAGCTCGGCACCGGCAAGTGGCAAGCGGGGCTGGCGGCCATTGCGATTGATTCATCGCCCCGTGGCTTGCTCGGTGCGTTAGTGCAATACCAGAGTTCTTTTGCCGGCGACAGCGACCGCCCGCATGTCGAATCGGCCACCCTGCAGCCGTTTGTCATTCACAACCTCGATAGAGGCTGGTACCTGCGCTCCACCGCGATCTGGACCTTCGACCTGAAGAACGACACCCATTACATCCCCCTCGGTCTGGGTGCCGGCAAGGTCTGGAAGTCCGGGTCCAATATTCTCAACGCCTTCATCGAGCCGCAGTGGACCGTCGAGCGCAAGGGCGATGGCTTGCCGCAGTTCACGCTGTTCGCGGGGATCAACGTCACCTTCGGCAAATAAGGACCTTATTTATGCACGGTGCAATTCGCGCAGCCGGTTACAGCCTGATGAGCATGTTTGTCAGTTGCGGCGTTGGCGCTCAAGACGTCAGCGTCAGTCAAAAGACCGGATTCACCGCCAGCCCGGAAGAAGCGCGGGCCATCGCCAAGGAAGCTTATTTGTACGGCTACCCGGTGGTGGAAATGTACAAGACCCTCTACACCCAGGCGGTCGACAAGAAGAGCCCGAACTTCAAGGCACCGCTCAACCGGATCGGCAACACCGCACAGGCTTTCACCGCCAAGGACACGGCCTTCGTCACGCCCAACGCCGACACGCCCTACTCGTTTATCTGGATGGATCTGCGGGCCGAGCCGGTGGTGCTGACCCTGCCGCCCATCGAAGAACACCGTTACTACTCGGTGCAACTGATCGACGCCTACACGCAGAATTTTGCGTATCTGGGCACCCGCAGCACGGGCAACGCCGGCGGGCATTTCATGATCGCCGGGCCGAATTGGCAAGGTCAGCAACCGGTTGAAATCGACCGTCTGCTGCGCAGTGAAACCAACATCGCCTACGCGCTGTATCGCACGCAGTTGTTCGACGAAAAAGACCTGAGCAAGGTCAAGAACATCCAGAAGGGCTACACGATCGAGCCGCTGAGCCACTACGTTAAACAAAAGGCCCCGCCTGCCGCGCCGAAGGTCGACTGGCCCAAGCCCAAGCCGACCATGAGCGAAACCCCGGAGCTGTTCGGCTACCTGAATTTCATGCTGTCGTTTGCCCCGCCCCAGGACGCGGAAAAAGACTTGCTGGCGCGCTTCGCCAAAATCGGCATCGGAGCCGGCAAGCCGTTCAAACCCAACGAGCTGCCTGCCAGTCAGCGCAAGGCCCTGGAAGACGGCATCGCCGACGCCAAGGCCGAATTCGCACAGTTTAAAAAGGACAAGGTCGACAGCCATCAGGTCAGCAGCGGCGATTTGTTCGGCACCCGTGACCACCTCAACGGTAACTACCTGTACCGCTACGCCGGCGCCAACATGGGGATCTTCGGCAACTCTGCCGAGGAGGCGAATTACATCGGCTATTTCGTCGATAAGGACGGCCAGCCGGTCGATGCCTCGAAACACGATTACACGCTGCATTTCGACAAGGGCGCCCTGCCCCCGGCCGACGCGTTCTGGTCGCTGACGATGTACGACGGCAAGAACAAATTGCTGGTCGCCAACCCGTTGAATCGTTACCTGATCAACTCGCGAATGCTGCCGGATCTCAAGCTGGATGCCGACGGCGGCCTGACCCTCTATGTGCAGCACAAAGCCCCGGCCAAGGACCTGCAAAGTAATTGGCTGCCAGCGCCGAACGGGCCTTTCTACGGTGTCCTGCGCCTGTACCTGCCAAGACCGGAAGTCTCCAGCGGCGAGTGGAAAATGCCCTCGTTGACGCCAGTCACCCCACAAAATCAATAAGCGGAGCCAGCCATGGTCAGGTCTTTTGTGGTACGTCCTTTGTTGGCCCTCTGCGTGGTCGGCAGCAGCCCGCTGGTACTGGCGGCAGAAGGCGGTGGCGGCCGGCCGATGACCGGCTTGCAGGTATTTTCCAATGCCGGGATCGTGCCACCGGAACCCGGCTGGGTGATGTCGTTGAGCAGTTTCTGGTACGACGGCGAGCTCAAGGGCAACGTGCAAGTGCCTATCGTTGGCGCATTGAGTGCCGGGCTTGAGCTGCAAGTGTCTTACACCATGGCCAACTTCACCCATGTCTGGGACACCGGCAAGGGTCGCTGGAACTATGCGTCGGCGATTGGCGTGCCGGTGCAGTACACCGACATTACCGCGAGCGTCACCGGGCCTCGTGGCCGGACGCTGGGAACGGAAGACACCGGCACCCAGTTCGCCGACCTGCTGGTGACGCCCATCGCCGCCGGCTACCACTTCGACGAGGTCAACCACCTCTCGTTGTCCTTGCCGATCTACCTGCCAACCGGCGCTTACAACGATGATCGCCTGGCCAACGCCGGGCAGAACAACTACACCTTCATGCCCACCGTGGCCTTCACTCACCTCGACGGCAAGGGCGGCGAGTTCACCTTATCCGGGGGGCTTGAGTTCTACACCGAAAACGACGCCACGGACTACAAGAACGGCAACCTCTTCACCCTCGATGCGCTATGGACCCACGGCTTCGGCAACGGCTGGAACGCCGGCATGGCCGCGGGCTACATCCAGCAGCTCACCGACGACTCCGGGTCAGGCGCCAACAGCGGCTTTCGCGGACGCTCGGTGGGCGCCGGTCCGACGGTGGGCTGGGCCGGCAAATTCGCCGACGCCCAAGCCAGCGTCAACGCTCGCTGGATCCCGGAGTTCGACACCAAGAACCGGCCTGAAGGCAACGGATTCAGCGTCAACCTGACTTTGGCGTTCTTCTAGAAGTGAACAGGGATCGCCAGTTTTATCGATCAACCTGCCAACCTTGAATAAAGGCCCCTCAATGACCGCACTCAACGACCTCAATGCCCTGCAAGCCAGCATCGCCGAAGCGGTGCTGGGCCAGGATCAAGTGATCCGGCAGATTCTGCAGGGCCTTCTCGCTAACGGCCATTTGCTCCTGGAAAGCTTGCCCGGGCTGGCCAAGACCCGCACGGTGAAAGCGCTGGCCAAACACCTGGACGCGAAGATGAGCCGCATCCAGTTCACCCCTGATCTCCTGCCGTCGGACATCACCGGGGCCGAAGTGCTGCACCAGATCGATGGCAAGAACGAGATCCGGTTCCAGCCCGGTCCACTGTTCGGCAACCTGATTCTGGCCGACGAAATCAACCGCGCACCGGCCAAGGTCCAGGCGGCCCTGATGGAAGCGATGGAAGAACGGCAAATCACCGTGGCCGGCAACAGCCATGGGCTGCCGGAGTTGTTCATCGTGGTCGCCACCCAAAACCCCATCGAACAGGAAGGCACTTACCCGCTGCCGGAAGCGCAGATGGACCGTTTCCTGATGAAGGTGCTGCTCGATTACCCGAGCGCGGAAAACGAGAGCCAAGTGCTGCGACTGCTGCGTGAAGAGGAGTTTGCGACAGGCGCCAAGACCGCGCCGGTGCAAGGTTTCGCGCTGTCGCAGGACGTGATATTCGCTGCACGCCGGGAGGTCAGCGCCATCCATGTGTCCCCGGCCATCGATCGTTACCTGATCGACCTGATCAACGCCACCCGCCATCCGACGGATTACGACGCGGACCTGGGCCGCTGGATCGCCATCGGCGCCAGCCCGCGTGGCGGCATCGGCCTGGACCGTTGCGCCCGCGCCGATGCCTGGTTGCAGGGGCAGGATTTTGTCTCGCCGGACAACGTGCGCGCCGTGGTGCATCCGGTGCTGCGCCATCGTTTGCAGCTGAGCTATGACGCGGTCGCCGATGGCGTCACGGCCGATCAGGTGCTGGATCGCCTGCTCGATAACGTTGCGATTCCTGCCTGATGTTGAAAACAAAAAGTGTCGACGGTCTGGTCTATGTCTCTCTGGCGCAATTGATGGCGCTGGAATTCAAGGCCCGTGACCTGAGTTTCCTCGCACGCCAGCCGCAAGGCAGCATCCTCGCCGGCAACCACGCTTCGCGGCTGCGGGGGCGCGGGCTGAATTTCGATGAGTTGCGCCGCTATCAACCGGGGGACGACTTGCGTCACCTCGATTGGCGCGCCTCGCTGCGCACCGGCAAACCGGTGGTGCGCACGTTCACCGAAGAGCGCGATCGCCCGGCGTTGATCCTCGTGGACCAGCGCATGTCGATGTTTTTCGGCTCGCAACGCAGTTTCAAATCCGCGGTTGCCGCCGAACTCGGCGCACTGGCGGCGTGGATGGTGTTCAACGCGGGCGACCGGGTTGGAGGGTTGGTATTCAACGACTCACGGATCGACGCGATTGCCCCGCTGCGCAGCCGCAAACGGATCGAAGCGCTGTGCAGTCGCATCGTCCAGCAGAATCAGGCATTGAGCGCGGCCAACCCGGACGCCGAGGGCGAGGATCAGCTCGATAAAGTCCTGCAACAGTGCCTGGCTGTGGCCGGTCACGATCACCTGCTCTGCATCGTCAGCGACTTTGCCGGTGCGGGCGAACGCACCTTGCAACTGATGCGGCAACTGGCGGCGCATAACGATGTGATCGCCATGCAGGTGTACGACCCGCTGGCGTTGAACCTGCCGAAAAATGGTCGTTTGCTGATTACTCAAGGTCAGTTGCAAGTCGAGCTGGCGGTCGAACAACGCAGTGTTCATCAGCCGCTGGGGGATTTTCTCAGCGGTCGGCTCAAGGACGTCGCCACGCTGCTGCGACGCAGTCAGGTGCCGTTGATGATGTTCAGTACGGCGACCGAGGCGCAGGCACAACTGCGCGCGGAACTGGGAAAACTCGGTGGGGGGCGGCGATGAATCCCAACGTGCCGAGCATTGAACAACTGAAGGAAATTGCCCTGCCGGCGCCGGTCAGTTACGCGCCGCAGACGTGGGGCTGGTGGGTGTTGCTGGCGGTGTTGATGGCTGCTGTGTTGCTGGTGGGTGCACGGCGGTATTGGCAGTGGCGGCGGGATCGGTATCGGCGCGAGGCATTGGTGCGGTTGGCTGAACTGCAAAGCAGCGATGATCAAATCAGCGCCCTGCGCGAACTCCCCGAACTGCTCAAACGCGTAGCCCTGTCGATGCCAGATCCCGTAGGAGCGAGGCTTGCCCGCGAACCAGGCCCCACGGTATCCCAGACAAACCGTGTAATCGTTCTTCGCGGGCAAGCCTCGCTCCTACAAGGTCCTGCGGCGCTAGGTAATGAGCGTTGGCAGGCATTTCTGGCGCAGCACAGTGCGCAGCCGTTGCCTGCGGATTTCAGCCGGCAATTGGCGTTGCTGGCCTATGCGCCGGATGCAACATTGCTGGCATTGCCCAATGATCAGCGTCAGCAGCTGTTCGACACCTGCAAACACTGGGTGGAGTCGCACCATGTGGCAGCTTGATTACCCCTGGCTGTTACTGCTCCTGCCGCTGCCCTGGTTGGGTTACCGCTACCTGCCCGACTACCGCGAAGCTCGCAGCGCCGTGCGGGTGCCGTTTTTTGGCGCCATGAGCCGCGCGGTCGGTCAGGCGCCGAGCGCCGCCGGTACACGCAACAATCGCTGGCAATTGCTCCTGAACCTGCTGGTCTGGGCGCTATTGCTGCTTGCGGCCGCACGCCCGGTGTTCGTGGAAAAACCCATCGAACGCCAGCAACCGGTGCGCGATCTGATGCTGGCCATCGACATCTCCCAGTCAATGGAAACCACTGATTTCACCGATGCCAACGGGCAGAAAATCAATCGTCTGGCGGCGGTCAAGGACGTGGTCCACGGTTTTATCGACAAGCGTAAAGAAGATCGCCTGGGCCTGATCGTGTTCGGCAGCGGCGCGTATCCGCAGGCGCCGCTGACACTGGATCACGCCAGCCTGTCGCTCTTGTTGGACGACACCGGCATCGGCATGGCCGGGCCCAACACCGCCATCGGCGATGCGATTGGCCTGAGCCTGAAGTTGCTGGATCAGGCCCATGAACAGGAAAAAGTCCTGATCCTACTCACCGACGGCAACGACACCAGCAGCGCCATCACCCCGGATCACGCGGCGTCGATGGCCGCCGCCAAGGGTGTGGTGATTCACACCATCGGCATTGGCGACCCGAGCGCCGAAGGCGAAGCCAAGGTCAACCTGCAAGGCTTGCAGCAGATCGCCGACGCCACGGGTGGCAAGTTCTTCCGCGCCGAAGACCGCACCGCGCTGGATCAGGTCTACCGCACCCTCGACACGCTGACCCCGCACCAGGTGAAAACCCTCAGCCACCAACCGAAAAAGGATCTGTTCTGGTGGCCGCTCGGCGCCGCTATCGGTTTGCTCGCGCTCTACCATCTCGGCGCCTTGCTGCGTCCGCACCTGACCCTCGCGCGTCAGCGGCAGGAGGCTTGAGATGGAGATCAACCTCAGCGACTTGCACTTCCTCCGTCCGCTGTGGCTCTTGCTCGTGCCGTTGGGTGCCTTGCTGCCGTGGCTCTGGAGGCGCAGCCGGGATGTGCAGCGGCGTTTGCGCAGCAACATTGCCGAGCACTTGCTGCCGCACTTGCTGATGACCCCGCAGGACCAACAGCGCTTGCGGCCGGTGCATCTGGTATGCGCGCTGTTGATGTTGGGCGCCCTCGCCGCTGCCGGGCCGACCTGGGAGCAGGACCGGCCGGACTTTCTGGAAAATCGTGCGCCGCTGATCATTGCCATCGACCTCTCGCCCTCGATGGACGCCAGCGACATGCCGCCCAGTCGCCTGGAAGCGGTCAAACACAAACTGCACGACCTGATCCAGCGCCGCGCCGGTGCTCGCAACGCGCTGATCGCCTACGCCGGCAGCGCGCATCTGGTGCTGCCGCCAACCGACGATCCGGCGTTGCTCGATACGTTTATCCAGGCATTGAGCAGTGACCTGATCGGCAAACCTGGGAAGGATGTCGGCGCGGTGATCGACGAGGCCAAACGCCTGTTGGCGGCGGAGAAAACGCCGGGCACGTTGTTGCTGATCACCGACGGCGCCGACACCTCGCAACTCGCCGGCCTGGGCAAGCAACTGAACGACAGCACGCTGCAAGTGTTGATCCTCGCGGTCGGGCGCGAGGATGGCGGGATCATTCGCGACGCCAATGGCCAGCCGCGCACCGACAGCAACGGCCGCCCGGCCCTTGGCAGTTTCGACCAGGCCGCGCTCAAGCAGTTGGCATCAGCCATGGCGGCGCCGCTGGGCAGCCTGACGCTCAATGACAACGATCTGGACTGGATCGAACTGCACGCCCGTCAACATTTCCAGGCGGCCAGTGACGAGCAGCGTGAGTTGCATTGGAAAGACGCCGGATACTGGCTGTGCTGGCCGCTGTTGCTGATCGCGTTTTTCTGCGTGCGCAAAGGCTGGAGCCTGAACTGGACGGCCGGTTTGCTGCTGGCGCTGGGCATCGGTTTTCAGCCCACCAATGCCCAGGCCAACGCTTTGACCGATGCATTTTTCACCCCCGACCAGCAAGGTCGCTGGGCCTTCGAACATGAGCATTTCCCGCAGGCTGCCGCCCTGTTTGTAGATCCGTACTGGAAAGGCATCGCGGCCTATAACGCGGCGGATTTTGACCTCGCGCTGGCGAGTTTTGCGCGACTGGAAACACCCCAGGCGTATTTCTACCTGGGCAATATTTACGTGCGCCGTTTCAAGTTTGATCAGGCCATCGCGGCCTACACCCAGGCGCTGAAGCTGCAACCACAGTTCCCGGAGGCCACGGCCAATCTGGCGTTGGCCATCGCCCTGGAGAAAGACACCGAGAGCGCCGAACAGAACGCGCCTGAGGTCAAACCCGACGAAATCAAGATGGACAAGGCGCCGGGCAAGGGACAAAGCAAAGCCGTGGAGACCGAGCAGGCGACGTCGGACGCGTTGTGGTTGCAGAACCTGACGACATCGCCAGCGAAATTCCTCAAGCAGAAGTTCAGCTTGCAGGATCAGGTGGGGGGCAAGCCATGAATCGAGTCATGGCCATCGCGAGCAGGCTCGCTCCCACAGGGGAGTTGAGGCGATCACAAAAAATTGATTTCAATCCAATCAACTGTGGGAGCGAGCCTGCTCGCGATGGCGTCCGCTCACTCACCACAAAACTTGCCGCCTTGCTCTGCTGCCTGATCACCACATCCGCCCTCGCCACCGAACCCGAACTGCGCATCCAGACCCGCCTGCAACCCGCTGACCCGGTCATGGTCGGCGGTCTCCTGGAACTGCAACTCGACGTCCTCACCGACAGTTGGTTCACCGACGCCCCCGCCCTGCCCGACCTGAAACTGCCCGGCGCGCTGGTGCTGCCGCCCGACGGCCATGCCGAGCACATCAACCAGACGCTGGACGGTAAGGCGTTCAACGGCATGCGCTACAGCTACCGGATCAGCCCGAATCTGGCCCGGAGTTTCGACATTCCGGCGCTGACCGTGCAGGCCACGCCGGGCCAGGCCAGCGCCCCGTTGAGTGCGCAAAGCAAGCCGCTGCATTTCACCGCCAAGCAACCACCTGGATTCAAATCCGGCGAACCGGTACTGGTGGCGCAAGGGCTGCGTTTCACGCAAAAAGTCATCGACTCGGCAACGCCTTTGAAGGTCGGCGACAGCCTGACCCGGCAACTGACCTTGCAGGCCGACAACGCCGTGGCCATGTCGTTGCCCGCGCCGTCACTGGGTGACGTAAGCGGCCTGAGTCGCTACCCGAAAAATCCGAAAATCAGCAGCCTGGACGACGGCCGAGGCAACTTCACCGGCGGCCAACGCATCGACACCGTGACTTACCGAATCGACAGCGAAGGCCATCACAACCTGCCCGCGATCGAGCTGAAATGGTGGGACACCAACAGCCAGCAAACCCGCACTGCACAAGTGCCGGCGGTGAGCTTCAAGGCCATCGCCAACAGTGCTTACACGCCAGTGTTCTCGATTGCCGAAGACCTGAAACAAATGGGCGAGCACAGTCGCGTGCGTTTTTCCAGGCACTGGCTGGTTGTCTTGCTGCTGCCGGCAGTGCTGCTCCTGGGCTGGTTCGCAAGGCCTTTCATACACCGCGCTTACCTGTCCGTGCGCGACCGACGCCGTGCCCGACACGCCGCGTGGCTGCAATCCGCCGACTACGCCTGGCGTCAGATTCCACGGCAAATCAACGCCCGACCGGCGCAACTCAGCGCCCTGTACCTGTGGCTCAAACGTAGTCGCGGGGGCCTGAAATTGAGCGTCCTCGGCCCGCGCCTGCAGGACCTGTTACGCGCCTGTTACAGCCGTCAATCGACCGAAGATCAGGCGCTGCGCCAACTCGGGCAATCCTTGTCTACGCTGCATAGTCAGGCGCGAGGCAGCAACGTCCGGACCGTTCCCGCACTGCGGCCGCTCAACCCCGTCCACGAGAAGGAATTCCCATGACGAACGCGACATCAAGCCACCATCGTTTCGGGCTGACGCTGCTCTTCACGCTGATCCTGCCGCTGCTGGCACACGCCAACGAGCCATTGCCGTCGTGGAATGACGGCCCGGCGAAAAAGCACATCATCGAGTTCGTCCAGACGGTCACCGACCAATCCAGCAGGGACTTCGTCAAGCCCGCTGACCGCATCGCCGTGTTCGACAACGACGGCACCTTGTGGAGCGAGCAGCCGATGTACTTCGAACTGCTGTTTGCCCTGGAAGAGGTCAAGCGCACCGCGCCGCAGCACCCGGAATGGAAAACCACCCAGCCCTTCAAGGCCGTTCTGGAAAACGATCACCAGGCACTCGCCGCCGCCGGCATGGACGGCATCATGAAGATTTTCGGCGCGACCCACACCGGCATGACCACCGAAGCCTTCGACGACTACGCCAAGACCTGGCTGAGCCAGGCCCGGCATCCGAAGACCGGCAAGCCGTACACCGAGATGATCTTCCAGCCGATGCTGGAAATGCTCGACTACCTGCGCGGCCAGGACTTCAAGACCTACATCGTCTCCGGTGGCGACACCGGGTTCATGCGCGCCTTCGCCGAGAAGGTCTACGGCATCCCGCCCGAGCAAGTGATCGGCACCACCTTCGTCACGGCGTTCCAGTTCAAGGACGGCAAAGCTTCGATCGTGCGCACGCCCAAACTGGCCCACAACGACGACGGCCCGGGCAAACCGGAAAGCATCGACGCGGTGATCGGCAAGCGGCCAATCCTGGCGTTCGGCAATTCCGACGGCGACCTGCAAATGTTGCAGTGGACTGCCGCCGGCCCCGGCAAACGATTCATGGGGTTGGTGCACCACACCGACGCCAAACGCGAATGGGCCTATGACCGCAAGTCCGATATCGGGCGCCTGGACAAAGCCCTGGACGAAGCAAAAACCCGTGGCTGGACTATCGTCGACATGGCGTCCGAATGGCGCCGGATCTATCCGTTCGAGGCAGCCGCCACTCCCGAGCAAGTGCAATAAAAAGCGTGACGCAGGACTGC
Source organism: Pseudomonas sp. IT-P44 (assembly GCF_949768225.1). Lineage (NCBI taxonomy): Bacteria > Pseudomonadati > Pseudomonadota > Gammaproteobacteria > Pseudomonadales > Pseudomonadaceae > Pseudomonas > Pseudomonas sp. IT-P44. The sequence goes on from NZ_CATKQM010000015.1 coordinate 69,158, forward strand.
AATAAACGTTTGTCGCACCACGCGACACTAGCGCAAAAGGAGCAAGTCAGATGACTCGCATACGCAAGTGGCTACCGAAACTCGCCCTGGTGGCGGCCTCGGTGATGGCGATTTCGGCGACTGCCGGGGCCGCCGAAAAACCCAATATCCTGGTGATCTTCGGCGATGACATCGGCCAGACCAACATCAGTGCCTACTCCATGGGCGTGGTCGGGTACAAGACTCCGAACATCGACCGGATTGCCAAGGAAGGCATGCTGTTCACCGACTATTACGCGGAGAACAGCTGCACGGCCGGACGCTCATCGTTCATCACTGGCCAGACGCCGTTGCGTACCGGCCTGTCGAAAGTCGGCGTTCCAGGTGCGCCGGTCGGCATTCAGAAACGCGACATCACCATTGCTCAGGCACTCAAATCGCAAGGCTACGCGACAGGCCAGTTCGGCAAAAATCACTTGGGCGACCGGGATGAATACCTGCCGACAAACCACGGCTTTGACGAATTTTTCGGCAACCTGTACCACCTCAATGCCGAAGAAGAGCCGCAACGACCGTATTGGCCCAAAGATGACCCCGAGTGGGTCAAGGCCAACTCTCCACGCGGCGTGATCCACAGCTTTGCCGATGGCAAGATCGAGGACACCGGCGCCTTGACGACCAAGCGCATGGAAACCATCGACGACGAAACCACCGCCGCTGCGCAAGCGTTCATCGAGAAACAGGCCAAGGCCGATAAGCCGTTCTTCGTCTGGATGAACACCACGCGCATGCACGCCTTCACTCATGTGCGTGAATCGATGGCGGGCCAGAGCGGCATGCCAGGCAACGAGTACGCCGACGGCATGCTCGAGCACGACGGCGATGTCGGCAAACTGCTCAAGACCCTCGATGATCTGAAAATCACCGACAACACCATCGTGGTCTACACCACCGACAACGGCCCGAATCAATGGTCCTGGCCGGACGCGGCGACCACGCCGTTCCGTAACGAGAAGAACTCCAACTGGGAAGGTGCCTACCGCGTTCCGGCCATGGTGCGTTGGCCGGGCAAGATCAAACCGGGCGAGGTTTCCAACGAACTGTTCTCGGGCCTCGACTGGTTCCCGACCTTGCTGGCGGCTGCTGGCGACGACGGGGTCAAGGACAAGCTGCTCAAGGGTTGGGCGCCGGCTTCAGGCGGCACCAGTTTCAAGGTGCATCTGGACGGGTACAACCAACTACCGTACCTGACCGGCCAATCGCCTAAGAGTGAGCGCACGCAGTTCTTCTACTTCAACGATGACGGCGTGCTCGTGTCCATGCGCTCCGGCAACTGGAAAGCGGTGTTCTGCGAACAACGCAAACCAGGTGGTTTCGAAGTCTGGGCCGAACCGTTCGTCTGCCTGCGCGTACCGAAAATCTTCAACCTGCGCATGGATCCGTATGAACGTGCCGATGTGGTTTCCGACCAGTATTACGACTGGACGGCCAAGAATGCGTACCTCGTATCGCTAGCGTCCACCCAGGCCGCGAGATTCCTGGAAACCTTCGTCGAGTATCCGCCTAGCCAGAAACCGGCGAGCTTCAGCATCGATCAGATCCGCGCGGATGTGGATCGACGGATTGAAGAAAAAGCCAAGAAATAACGTTTGACCGCCGCTCGCCCTGACCGGGCGAGCGGCCCTATTCCATGGTGCAAACACAAACCCTGTAGGAGCCGGCTTGCTGCGGGCGGCGTTCCGACGATAGCGGTCTTCCAGTCAATCAATCGGTGTCTGACCCACCGCTATCGCCAGCAAGCCGGCTCCTACAAGGATTTGTGTTTTATTTGAATTTTTGTACAAGGCAATAGCCCTATGTCCTCACGTGTCGCCAGCAAGTCGTCGGCCATTCCTGTTCCTCATGCCGCCTCCCCCGCGCTGCTGATCCCGGCCCTGTTGCTGTTCGTCTCCGGTGCTGCGGCGCTGGTGTATCAGGTGCTGTGGATCAAGCAACTGTCGCTGGTGGTCGGCGTCGAGGTCTATGCAATCACCACCGGTATCAGCGCTTTTTTTGCCGGGCTGGCCTTGGGTGGATGGCTGTTCGGACGCTGGGCGGATCGCTTGCAGCAGCCCGTTCTGCTGTATGCAGGACTGGAAGTGGTCGTGGCCGTGTTGGGTGTCGGCGCGACCTTCGCCATGAGCCTCGCGGCCAGCCCGTTTGCCTGGCTGGAACAACACATCGGTCTGGCCGCATGGGTATTGCCGTTTGCGTTAGTGGGCATCCCGGCGCTATTGATGGGCGGCACCTTGCCGGTGCTGGTGCGCTCGCTGGCCACTGACCCGCTAAATCTGGGCAAGGCTGGCGGCCAGCTTTACGCGGCGAACACCGCCGGCGCTATCGCCGGCACCCTGCTCGCCGCGTTCGTGCTGATTGCCACCCTCGGTGTGCGTGGCAGCGCCCTGGCCGCCGCGATGCTGAACCTGCTGGCTGCCGCTGGCGCCTTGTGGTTTCAGCGTCACCGTTCACTGCCGGCCGTTGCGCCGGCAAAACACACGTCCAGCAAAGCGCCCGACCGACTGGCCTTGTGGCTGTACTCGATTGCCGGCGGCGTGGCCCTCGGTTATGAGGTGGTCTGGTCGCAATCGATCGTGCAGTTCATGAGCACCCGCACCTACGCCTTTGCCGTGGTGCTGGCGACGTACCTCACCGGGCTGTTTCTCGGCAGTGTGCTGCTGGCCCGTCGGGTGGAGCGCATTCGTGATCCCTGGGGAGTATTCGGTTTGCTGATTGCCGGCGCCGGGCTGGTCGCGTTGCTGGAAATCGCCCTGCTCGGTCGCTGGTTGGTGGTCGCGCAAAGCCTCGCCGAAGCCTGGGTGTTGTCGCTGGGTGCGAGTGAGTTGCCGGGCATGAGCGCGCGGTTTGCGGTGGCGGCGTTAAGCATCGTGTTTGTGCCGACGCTGTTGTTGGGCGCGGCGTTTCCCCTCGCCCTGCGCCTGAGCGTTGGCCGCGAGCGGGTCGGCCAGGATGTCGGCGCTGTCGTGGCGTTCAATACGCTGGGCGGGATTGTCGGGGTGATGCTCTGCGGGTTTGTGCTGATCCCGTGGCTGGGCCTGGTACGCACATTGGGGCTGTTGGCCATTGTCGCCGCCGGGATCGGGTACTTCGCGGTGCGCAAGGGTCACGGGGTCAAGAAAGGTCGGCGCCAAGCGGTGGTGGCTATCGGCTTGTTGTCGGTGGCGGTGGCGGTATTTACCCCGGTGAACAAACTCGCCAGCCTGCTCCCCGGTGCTCGCAACGCCACGCTGGCCTTCTATGAGGAAGGACGCGGCGGGACCGTGGCGGTGGTCACCCAGGGCAAGGGGCAGAAAGCCTTCCAGCGCTTGTACATTCAAGGCGTGTCCAACACCGGCGACGCCATGCCGTCCCTGCGTTACATGCGCATTCAGGCGCTGCTGCCGCTGCTGATCCACAACGGCGAACCGCGCTCGGCGCTGGTGATCGGTTTTGGCACCGGCATCACCGCAGGCGCATTGACCCGTTATCCGGGGCTCGAACACCGGGTGGTGGCCGAGTTGCTGCCTTCGGTGGTCAAGGCTGCGCCGCTGTTCAAAGGCAACTTCAATGCCGCCGCCGATCCCGGCGTTGACGTACGCCTGCGCGACGGGCGCCAGGAGCTGCTGCGCAACCCGCAGCGCTATGACTTGATCACCCTTGAACCGCCACCGCCCTCCGCGGCCGGCGTGGTCAATCTTTACTCCCGGGACTTCTACCAACTGGCCGCCAGTCGTCTGGAGAAACAAGGGCTGGTCGCGCAGTGGCTGCCGCTGCCCACGCAGAACATCGACGATTCGCGCTCCCTGGTGCGCAGCTTTCTCGATGTTTTCCCGTACGCCAACGTGTGGACCAGCGAGTTCCACGAAATGCTGCTGGTGGGTTCGATGGAACCGATTGCGCTGGATACGGCGAAAATCAGCGAGCGCTTCCAGCAGGACAGCGTGCGCAGCACGTTGCAGGACGTGGGCATCGGTTCCGCCAACGCCTTGCTCGCCACGTGGGTCACCGATCGCACGGGGCTGGAGCGTTTCGCCGCCGATGCCCCACCAGTGACCGACGACCAGCCGCGTATCGAATATGCGCCGTGGGTGCGGGCCAAAGAGATCAGTCGGGTGCTCCCCGCCCTGCTGGACTTGCACGTCGCGCCACCGTTAGTGAATGCCGATGCGGGATTCATCGAGCGGATGAATGCGCACCAGCAGCGCTTGATGCAGTTCTATCGGGCGAGCCTGCATGCCTATGACGGCGACCGTGATGCGTGGGCCAGGGATATTCGCGAGGTGATGCGCGGGGATGGGGGGAATCCGTATTACCGGTGGTTTGTCGGGGAGTGATGCGGTGCCCATAAGTACGCTTTCGCGGGCAAGCCTCGCTCCTACAGGTCCGAGTCGTACACATTTTTTGCATCCGACCGCAACTCTGTAGGAGCGAGGCTTGCCCGCGAAGCTTTTTGCGCTTACTTGGATTTGAGCTTCAGATACGACTGATGCATATCCGCAGCCCAGCCATCGATCACGCTTTTCACGTCATCGGCCTTCATCACCTGCGACTCGTTTTCCAGCGGTTTGCCGGTGCCCTTGCGCACGACCTGGGCCACGACTTTATTGCTGCCGCCGTCGAGGAACACCGCTTCGGTGGCCAGGTCGGTCTGCTGATCACGAATACCGCTGGCAGTACTCACCGCCGCTGCCACCAACGCAATCGGGATCACTTCATAAGGTTTCAGCCCTTCGGTCTTGCTGCTCACGGCAGTGATCGCGGCGCGTACCACAATCACACCCGGGCCAGGGCCTGAGGCCAGAGGCAGGGATTTGCCGATTTCGCGTTTGAGCGCCTGATCGTAATAACTGGTGATTCCGTTCAGGGTGGTCTGAGGGATTTTTACGGTTGCCTGAGGCTTGGGATACAGCTGGGTCGGCTCGATGTACACGCTTTGGAATTTCTTGATGTCAACTTTCGGATCGATCCAGCGCATCACTACTGCACCCGAAGGTGATTTGGCTTCCTGGAGTTGGCTGTAATTTTTGAGGAAGCCTGAATACTCGTCTGGCTCGACCTTTTTGCTGGCGCAGCCAACTACGCCGATCGAGGCAATACACAATGTACTCATCATCAATGCAAGCTTCATGCGGTAACTCCTGTAGGGCGGTCGACTACGGTTTGGAAACGGTTTAACAGGTATAGCTAATGCAGCGCGTTTTGTTGTGCAGAATCACAACATTCATCTATCGCCGCGCAGAGGATCACACCTGTCATTTGACAGACGCCCGGCATCCGTCAAAGCTGCATCGAGCTAGAACGCGCGCCTGACGGCAAACGCACCCGGACTATGGAAGTCGCAATGCCGAAACATAAAAACAAAGCAGTCGCCCCAAACCCTGATTCGTCACCGACTTCGTTTTCTCGTTATCTGTTTCCCGTTCTCATCAGCGTGCTGCTCCTGGCGATCGGGGGCATTGGCTGGTTTCTGTTCAGCAGCCAACCGGCCCCGGTGACCTATGCGCCGCCGCTCAGTACACCGGTCATTGCTCCTGAAAAACCCGTGGTCGCCGCGCCGGCGAAGATGGTCGATGAGCAACAGTGCCAGGCTTGCCACAGCGAGCAAGTGAAGGACTGGCAAGGCTCGCATCACCAATTGGCGATGCAGGAAGCCAGCGCCGGGACGATGCTCGGCGACTTCAACAACGTCACCTTCAAGGCCGAAAACGAGACGACCCGGTTTTCGCGCAAGAACGACGAATTCTGGGTCAACACGCCGGGCATTGATGGCAACAACGCTGATTTCAAGGTCGCCTACACCTTTGGTATCGCGCCGTTGCAGCAGTATTTGATTGAGGTCGGTGACGGTCGGTTGCAGGCGTTGGGTGTCGCCTGGGATACCGAGAAACACCGCTGGTTTCACCTCTATCCGGGCCAGGGTGTGAACTTCAAGAACCCGTTGCACTGGAGCAAGCCGAGCCAGAACGCCAATTTCATGTGCGTCGAGTGCCATACCACCGGCTACAAACGCAACTTCGATGCGGCTAAAAACACCTTTGACAGTCAGTGGAACAGCCTTGGCGTAGGTTGTCAGGCGTGCCACGGTCCGGCGTCCAGTCACCTGGAATGGACCGCGAAAAAGACTGATCTGATCCACGCCGGTTTCGCCGTCGACCTCAAGGACAAGGACGCGACCGTCGAGATCGAAACCTGCGCCCGCTGCCATTCACGGCGCGCACCGCTGGGTGATGGCTTCACCGTCGGCAAGCGCCTGATGGATGACTATCTGCCCAGCCCCCTGACCCGCGAGTTGTATGCGCTGGATGGCAAGATCAAGGACGAAGTGTTCGAACACGGTTCCTTCGCCCAGAGCAAAATGTTCGACAAGGGCGTGCGCTGCAGCAACTGCCACAATCCCCACAGCAACGAACTCAAGGCACCGGGCAACGGCGTCTGCCTGCAATGCCACAACAGCGCCGGCAAAACCTCGGTGGCCGGTGTCGAGGGCAAGGGCTTGCAGGCGAAAAACTACGATTCTGTCGAGCACACCCGCCACGCCTTGGGCCAACCGGGTTCGCAGTGCGTGGATTGCCACATGCCCGGCAAGTTCTACATGGGCAATGACTTTCGGCATGACCACAGCTTCAGCATTCCCAACCCTGAGCGGGCGAAAAAACTTGGCACGCCGGACGCCTGCCTGACCTGCCATCAGGGCAATACCGGTGACAAAATCACTGAACAATTCAAACTCTGGGACACCGCAGCCGCCCCCCAGGCGCCGCGTTACGACGAAAGCCTGTGGCTGATTCGCAACGGTCAGCCCGGCGCGGCGCAAGCCTTGTACGAACAGCTGCAACGCAGCAACCTGCCGGCGATCCAGCGCGCAACGCTGCTGGCCGAGTTGCCGCTGTACCCCAGCGAACAGGCGTTGAAACTGGCGACTCATGACTTGCGCAACCCGGCACCGCAAGTGCGTGAAAGCGCCGTTCGGGCGATCAGCGCGTTCCTCCCGCCGCCGGAGCGCGCACCACTGCTGACACCGTTACTGGGTGACCCGGTCAAAGCGGTACGCATCGCTGCCGCCCGGGATCTGCTCAGCGTCGCCCGCGACGGTTTGGGCAGCGCTCAGGCGAACTGGAACGCCGCCATCGCCGAGTATGAGGATGTGCAAAAGAGCCTGGCCGAACGCGCGGAAGCCAACCTCAACCTCGCCATGCTGTATCAGGCCAGCGGTCGCAGCGCTGAAGTTGAAGCGCTGCTGCGCACGGCGCTCCAGCGCGATCCGGACTTTTACCCGGCGCTGGTGACGCTGGTGCAGTGGCTGGAAGCCAGTGGGCGCGGTCAGGAGGCACAGGCCCTGCTGGAACAGGGCATCAAGGAGCATCCGGACGCCGCTTTGCTGCTGCATACCCAAGGGTTGTCGCTGATACGAGCGGGCAAAACGGCCCAGGCCATGCCGGTGCTGCGCAAAGCCGCCGGGCTGGAACCCCAGAGCGCGCAATTCGGCTATGTGCTGGCGGTGGCGCTGCATGACAGCGGCAAGGTCGATGAGGCCTGCGAGGAACTGGAACGGTTGTTGAAGGTGCAACCGGCGAACCGCAATGCGCGGTTGTCGTTGATCCAGTACTACCTGGAAAACGGACAGGAGCCCAAGGCCCAGGTGCTGTTGCAGGGCTGGAAGAAGATGAACATGGGGGATCCGGCATTGAAGTGATCCGAGGGTTGATTCGAGGGCCCCTTCGCGGGCAAGCCTCGCTCCTACAGGTTATGTGTCGTACAAAAAAATGGCGTACACACATTACCTGTAGGAGCGAGCGGTGCGGCGATCCGACTTGCCCGCGAAAGCGTCGCCACGGTCTTAACCTTGCATCACCACGAAGAACCACTCTTCAACGCCAACTCCCGCCGACTGTTCGCCCGCATCGCCTTGATCAACGACACCGTGCCCACCAGCAGAATCGCGGCGCCAAACAGGAAGTCGATGTTGTACAGCTGGAAGTCCTCCAGCGGTCCCACCAACAGCACGCGGATCGCGCCGATACTCACCAGTGTCGCGAGAAAATCGATGCCCGGTTCGTCGCGGTAAAACACGTGCATCAGCGGCAGGCAGATCACCAGCAACAACAGCAGCACGATCACCTTGAACGAGCCTTTGCGCTCGACACTGAAGGCGCACTCATTGGCCGCGTAAGGCTTGTAATCGTCCTCGCGAACCAATGAATTTTTCTCGTTGATGTATTCGACCCGGTTGTACTTTTGAATCGGCGTGAAGGTGTTGGACATCTCCATGAGGGTGGTGATGCGTTTGAACTTCAGGTCGATCCGTTCATTGCCCTTGAGGATGTACAGCACCGGTTTGTAGCCATAGCGCCAGGTGTCGAACGGAAACGCCGCCGCCCGACCCTGCACGCCGATGGGCCGGGATTCAAGCTCGGCGTAGGCACTTTTGTCGAGCGAAGAGAGGTTGCGACTCAGCGGCTTGATCCTGACCTGCTCAAGGAAGATCGGCGTGACGCCGTAGGACCATTGAAGAGGTTCCAGGCGCAGGCGCAACTCGTTGCGGCCCAGGTCATACCGATCGAAAGTGCGCTCGGAGACGATGACCGCACCCGAGAGCATGAAATCGCCCCGTACGTTGTTGGTGATGCGCAGGGTCAGGTGATCCTTGCCCAGCGCCGCCGCATCGCTGGCCGGTGGCGTGCCGCACCAGGCGGAACTGTCGGCTGAGGCCCCGAGTTGCCCGTCACGGTTCTCCTGGAACAGATACACATAACTGCCCCACAGGGCCGCCATCAGCAACACTGCGACCAGCCCTAAAACTTTCTTGCCCGCGCTCAAACCAGACTCCTTTCTTTGACCCGCTTCCTTATGAGGCGCGGACTCTATCAAAACGGGGTCCCCGGCCAAAGCAAAAAGTCGTGTGGTTTTCAGCGGCGCCGAAACAACGGTCGAGGCTCGATCACCGAGCGGCCATACAACACGCTCATGCCGGCGAGGCCCTTGAGCGCGTCTTCGGCGGATTTGTCCTCGCGCACCGCAAAGCTGTCGAACCCGCATTGGCGCATGTGGCTGAGTTGATCGCGCAGGACATCGCCAACCGCGCGCAATTCGCCGGTCCAGCCCAGTCGGGTACGCAGCAAATACGCCTGGCTGTAACCACGACCGTCGCGAAAACTCGGGAAATCCAGCGCAATCAGCGGCAGTTGGTCGAACCACGGCTTGAGGCTTTCCACTTCATCGTCCGGCCCCAGCCACACGCCCTGCCGCCCGGGTTCCTCCAGCCAGCAGGCCAGCGGGACTATCACCGGACCTGACGGCAATCCGGCGGCAAGCTCCCTGACCAGGGTCCACGGATCGGCGCTATCGATCCGCGCTACACCGGCCTCCAGTCGCAGCAGATTGTTCATGCCGAGACCTCCAGCAACTTCGGATAGACCGCCTCTTTGAACGGCTCCAGACCAAGGCGCTGCAACGTGTCGACGAACAGTTCCTCACTCTCGCGGTAACGCACGAACGTGGCGATGATCCGCTCGATCACGTCGGGCACTTCAGCCGCGCTGAAGGATGGGCCGATGACTTTTCCCAGCGCGCTGTTCTTGCCCTGAGCGCCGCCGAGGGTGATCTGGTACCACTCGCTGCCGTTCTTGTCGACGCCAAGAATGCCGATATTGCCGATGTGGTGATGGCCGCAGGCGTTCATGCAACCGGAAATGTTGAGGCTGATGTCGCCCAGATCATGCAGATAATCCAGGTCGTCAAAACGCGCCTGAATGCCTTGCGCAATGGGGATCGACTTGGCGTTGGCCAATGCACAGAAATCGCCGCCGGGGCACGCGATGATGTCGGTCAGCAAACCGACATTGGCACTGCCCAACCCATGCTCGCAAGCCACACGCCAGAGCGTGAACAAGTCCGACTTCGGCACGTCCGGCAGGACGATGTTCTGTTCATGGGCAATGCGGATTTCGCCGAAACCGAATTGCTCGGACCACGCGGCCACGGCATCCATTTGTTCGCCGGTGACATCTCCCGGCGGCGAAGCACTGCCCGGTTTGGTCGACAGCACCACACTGGCGTAGCCCGGCACCTTGTGCGGCTGGACGTTGCGCGAGACCCAGCGGGCGAATGCACTGTTTTCGGCCAGGCGGGTGCCGAACTCCAGGTCGGTACTGGACAGCGAACGGTAATCCGGCGGCACGAAGGCACTGGCGACACGCGCATATTCATCGCCGGTCAACTGCGCCGGACCGTCCTTGAGGTGCTGCCACTCCTCCTCCACTTCCCTGGCGAAGGCTTCGATACCGAGCGCCTTGACCAGAATCTTGATCCGCGCCTTGTACTTGTTGTCCCGCCGACCGTGGCGGTTGTAGACCCGCAGCACCGCTTCGACATACGACAGCAAATGCTGCCACGGCAAGCCTTCGCGAATCTGCAGGCCAAGAATCGGCGTGCGTCCCAAACCACCGCCTACGATCACCCGCAGGAGCATTTGTCCGTCGGCGCCGGGGTAAAGATAAAGACCGATGTCGTGCATCATGATCGCCGCGCGGTCCTGTACGGCCGAGCAGATGGCGATCTTGAATTTGCGTGGCAGGAACAGGAACTCCGGGTTGATCGTCGACCATTGGCGCAGGATTTCCGCCAGCGGTCGCGGGTCGATCAACTCGTCCGCCGCAACCCCGGCGAAGGCTTCGGTGGTGATATTGCGCACGCAGTTGCCGGACGTCTGGATCGCGTGCATTTCTACCTGGGCCAGGCGTTCGAGGATTTCCGGCACCTGGGCCAGTTCGATCCAGTTGAACTGCATGTTCTGCCGGGTGGTGAAGTGGCCGTAGCCACGGTCGTAATCCCGGGCGATGCTCGCCAGCGTACGCATCTGTTGCGCACTCAGCGTGCCGTAGGGAATGGCCACGCGCAGCATGTACGCGTGTTTTTGCATGTACAGGCCATTCTGCAAGCGCAACGGCAGGAATTCCTCTTCGCTCAACTCGCCTGCCGTGAAGCGTTCGACCTGATCACGAAACTGCGCAACCCGCTCGAAGACCAGCGCCCGGTCATAGTCGTCGTACTGATACATGTGGCTACCTCATCAGGATGGGACGGGCTCTGTGGCTCGTTTTCGATGAGGCGACTATGAGGGGCACCGGAAAAACATTACAGATTCAGGAGACTTCAAAAAAACCATATCAGTTTGATGGATCACTACTGAGGTTGATTCGGCATCTCATCAACGATGGGTGCGTAAAGCCTTTTGAAGCGCCAATCGTACGAATCGCCGGCCTTGTTGGTGCCACACTCCCAACTGCACGACCACGTCATCAAGCCTCTGATCCGGTTGCCGTCTTTTACCAGTCGCTTGAGTGCATTTTTCACAAAAGCGGGATCAACTACATATCCGTTGGCGGCTGCATCGATATTGCTGGGCAAGCCGATAACGAATTTGTCGGCAGGGATTTTGGTGAAACCCAAATCACCTGTTACCAATGCGGCGGTCAGGTAGTAGAGGAACTCTTCCTTGCGCACTCCATCGTCCTGCGCAAGCCATGGTGGGTTAAGCCCTGGGACACTAAGCCCATCGCCGCGCTGGTTGTAATATTGAGGGGCAATGAAGTCGTAATGGTCCTTCAGCGCAGTCAAATACGGTAGGTACTTACCCCCGGTTCTCAGATACGGGAACTCTGGCGCCATGCTGATGATGAAGTGTTTACCCTCTTTCCCGTAGTGTTCCCTGACCAGTTTAAGCGCCGCCGGAATCACCTTATTGTTATCGGCAAAGTCGATAGCGGCCTGCTCCAGATCGATGTCCAGCCCATCAAAACCATAGACTTCCGCCAATCGGATAATTTCAGTGGCAAGCGCCTGTTCCTGACCATTGCGCAGCTCAATGTGAGCATCGGCGCCCCCCAGTGAAATCAGCACCGCGCGACCTTGCTTGTTGAGTACGCCGACCTGACGCCGAAACTCCACATCGGTCTGGTTGTATGGCTTGAATGTCGGGATACCGGCCCCCTTCATGAACGCGACGGCCACAACGTTGTATTCGACGGGGATGTCTTCCAGTTGCACTTCACCCGTCAATCCGCCTTGATACCCGACACTCGGCCCCCAGTTATGCCAAAAACCCATGAATATCTTTTTACCGCGAATATCGGGCATCACGGACGCGTCATCGGCAGGCGCCTTGGGGCCTGTATAAGTGGAAGTTGTCATTGGTTCACCCTTGAGTTCAGAACATCCTGTATGAAAGTGCCCCTCCTGATCGCCATGACCGGCAGGGCTGACTTGCCTTGAACGCAACCACTGGAACTCACCACTACCCAATGCGTCAGCGGGTTTATTAAACCGCTGGATTCAATCCGCCGATACTGTCAACTCTGACAGGTACGGCGCCTTTATCTGATCCGTATTAATTGCGCTTTCCTGAATCTGTTTTGTTTTCGATGAGGTTTCTACAGTTCACGGCATGCCAGTCCGGGTGGCCTGGCAAGACTTTGCAACCGTGGAAGCATTGACCATGAGCACAGCAACAATCGGACAGGCCTATAACTACAAGGTCGTCCGCCAATTCGTCGTGGCGACCATTTTCTGGGGCGTCGTGGGGATGGCGATGGGGGTGTGGATCGCCTCGCAACTGGTGTGGCCCGAGATGAACCTCGACCTGCCGTGGACCTCGTTCGGGCGTTTGCGTCCGCTGCACACCAGCCTGGTGATTTTCGGCTTTGCCGGCAGCGCGCAGTTCGCCGCCAGTTACTACGCAGTGCAGCGTACCTGCCAGGTGCGGTTGTACTCGGACACCCTCGCCGCCTTCACCTTCTGGGGTTGGCAATCGGTCATCGTGGTGATGCTGATCACCCTGCCGCTGGGCTACACCACCACCAAGGAATACGCCGAGATCGAGTTCTCCGGCGCGGTGTGGATGACCGTGGTCTGGGTGGCGTACGCCGTCGTGTTTTTCACCACGGTGGTGCAACGCAAGACCCATCACATTTACGTCGGCAACTGGTTTTTCGGCGCGTTCATCGTGGTGATCGCCATGTTGCACGTGGTCAATCACCTGTCGATTCCGGTGGACTGGTTCAAGTCCTACCCGGTGTATTCCGGCGCCACCGACGCCATGGTGCAGTGGTGGTACGGGCATAACGCGGTGGGTTTCTTCCTGACGACCGGGTTCCTCGGGATGATGTATTACTTCGTGCCGAAACAGGTCGGGCGGCCGGTGTATTCCTATCGTTTGTCCATCGTGCATTTCTGGGCGTTGATCACCCTGTACATCTGGGCCGGCCCGCACCATTTGCACTACACCGCATTGCCGGACTGGGCGCAGTCGTTGGGCATGGCCATGTCGCTGATCCTGTTGGCGCCGAGCTGGGGCGGCATGATCAACGGCATGATGACCCTGTCGGGCGCCTGGCATAAATTGCGCACCGATCCGATTTTGCGTTTTCTGGTGCTGTCGCTGGCCTTCTACGGCATGTCGACTTTCGAGGGGCCGATGATGGCGATCAAAACCGTGAACGCCCTCTCCCACTACACCGACTGGACCATCGGCCACGTGCACGCCGGCGCCCTCGGTTGGGTGGCGATGATCACCTTCGGCGCGGTCTACCACATGATTCCGAAAGTCTTCGGCCGCGAGCAGATGTACAGCACGCCGCTGATCAACCTGCATTTCTGGCTGGCGACCATCGGCACCGTGCTGTACATCGCTTCGATGTGGGTCAATGGCATCACCCAGGGCCTGATGTGGCGCGCGATCAACGACGACGGCACGCTGACCTACTCCTTCGTCGAAGCCTTGCAGGCCAGTCATCCGGGATTTGTGGTGCGGTTTGCCGGCGGCGTGTTCTTCCTCAGCGGCATGCTGCTGATGGCGTACAACGCCTGGCGCACCGTGCGGGTTTCCGACGTGGCGATGGCTGAACGTGATGCACGGATTGCCTGAGGCGAGGAGCTGAGATGTTCGAGATCGTGTTGAATATCGTGGGTGTTGCGGGGCTTTGGCTGGCGGTCGAGTACTGCCTGAAGCAGCAGACAACGGAGAGTCTGGAGGAAGCGAGCCTGATCCCGTTTGCCGATGACCCGGAGGTGGCGCGACGGGTGGAGTTGGCGACGGGGAAAGTGGTGAAGGCGGTTGCGCCGGAAGTGGCAAAACCCGGTTGGATAAACCTCGAAATCTGATGCACCGCAGATCCAGGGTGGGAGCGGGCTTGCTCGCGAAGGCGGTATGTCAGTCACATGGATGTTGAATGTGCCACCATCTTCGCGAGCAAGCCCGCTCCCACAGGGATTGGGGTTGGGTCAGAGAGATCAGCTCCGATCGCGGGGGATCAAGCTCTGCAACTGCAGCGCCAGGAAATTAGCATCGAAGGCAAAGGTGTCCGGGTCCTTCAAACCATTGGTCTTGCGCCACTGCCAGTTGTTGGCCGGCGGCAGGCACACCAGCGAAATGCTGCCATACCGCGCGGCGGTCAGGCCCATCACCGCCAGGGAAATCTGCCCACCGGTACCCATCACGTCCGGCACGAACTCCACGGGTTTACCGGCGATCACGATGCCCAGTTTCTCGGTCTTGAATGTTGACGTCTCGACCGGAACACTCGGCCCCGAGGCGACATACGCCTCACGGCTGACTTCCAGCAGGTTCGGCGCCCGGACCGGTTCCAGCCATTGCTGGATCTGATCGAACAGCTCGCCAATGCGCGTCGCCCACACGGCCGATTGCGACTCGAACAGTTGTTTTTTGTGCGCTTCGCTGTCTGCGTAGTGGCGAAGCATCTCGCCCAGTTGTTGTACGTCGTCCATTGCGGTGTTCCTTTGTTGAAACAGTGCTGCGGACTTTGAGCATGGCAGATGCGCGCGGCGGGCGTACGACTAAAAGCGTGAGCGGTATTGACTGGGGGTCATGGCGAGGAATTTGCGGAAGGCGCTGCCCATGTGCGACTGATGGGCGAAACCGGCATCAAGGGCGATGTCAGCCAGGCTCAGCCGGGTGTGCTCGATCATCCGCCGTGCCGCCTGCAGTCGTACTTCAACGAGGTAAGCGTGCGGTGTCAGGCCGATGACCCGGGTAAAGTCGCGCAGAAAGCGCAGCTCGTTCTGGCCGTAGGCCGCCGCCAGTTGTTGCAGCGTGAGGGGCTGATGGAATTGTTCTGCGATCAGGTCCAGCACTTGGGCGAGTGCGGCTGGCGCGGGCCGATGAGCCATTTCGACCTGCGGCTGCGCCAACCCCACAAATCCCAGGGCACATTGCTCCAGTGCCAGTAGGTCGGGTTGTGGCGCCAGCAACAAAAGCCGCACTTCGCGCGCCAGGCTCAGCGCCTGTCGATTGCCACACGACTGTACGCGATGGCCAATGGCGGGCAATTGCTCATCGGCAAATGATTCGTCCAGCTGCATCAGCAAGTATTCGCCACCGCTGGACGATTCGGAAAACACTTCGACGCCCTCCGGCGTGTACGCCAGAACACCGGGCAACGTATCGAAATCCACCCGCCGATCCGAGTCAATCGCGTGCACACCCTGCTGGCGCTCCAGCGTCACCCCGATGGTGCGCGACTGCGCCGGATCGCGTGCGCTGTAAGCGGCACGGGGCAGAAGTTGCAAGCTGACGTTAGCGCCCGGCAGTCGTTGACTCAGCATGTGAAATTTCCTGATAGAAAGCCGTGAAGCGCCACGGGATACTCCCAGACAAAGGGTTGCCATCAACAGGAGCACGCCATGCGCACCATCGGCCTTATCGGCGGCATGAGCTGGGAGTCCAGCGCCGAGTATTACCGCCTCATCAACCAACAGGTACGCGACCGGCTCGGGCCGTTGCGTTCGGCGAAACTGCTAATGTACAGCGTCGACTTCGGGCCTGTCGAACAGGCCCAGCATGCCGGCCGCTGGGACGATGCGGCGCTGATTCTGGTGGATGCCGCGCGGCGGCTGGAGGCTGGCGGCGCCGATTGTGTGGTGCTGTGCACCAACACCATGCACAAGGTCGCCGGGCAGATTCAGGCGGCGATCAACATTCCGTTCCTGCACATCGCCGACCCGGCCGGACAGGCGGCGGTCGATGCCGGCGCACTGAACGTCGGGTTGCTGGGGACTGCGTTCACCATGGAACAGGACTTTCTCAAGGAACGCCTGACGTCGATGGGGTTGACCGTACTGGTGCCGGACGCAGAGGAGCGTCAAGCCGTGCACCGGATCATCTACGACGAGTTGTGCGTCGGGGTGATCAGCGAGGCCTCACGCCGGATTTATCGGCAGGTAATCGAATCTCTGAGCCAACGCGGCGCCCAGGTCATCATCCTCGGTTGCACCGAAATCGGCCTGCTGATCAAACCCGAACACAGCACCCTGCCCCTGCTCGACACCACCGAGCTGCATGCGCAGGCGGCGGTGGCGTTCGCACTGGGCGAGTGAATCAACCGGCCTTGGGCGTGCGGCGCAGACGCGCCATGCTCAAGGTGTCCACCAACACTCCGTCACGCACGGCGTAGTCCCGAAACAGGCCTTCGGTTTCAAAACCAAACTTGCGGTACAAACCGATGGCTGCTTCGTTGTCGGCGTACACCGACAGCTCGACCCGTTGCAGATTCATCCAGTTGTCGGCGATGTCCAGCGCGGTGGCCAGCAGTTTCGAGCCAACACCCTTGCCCTGCCAAGCCTCAGAGACTCCCATGCCGAAATTGGCGGCATGGCTACGACGTATGCGCGAAAACTGCTCAAGACCGATGTTGCCGATCACCCTCCCCTGACTCAGCGCCACCAGTTGCACATGCCGTTCGTTGACCGGATCCAGGCGTTTGCGCCAGACCTCGATGGACTGAAACGGCATTTGCAGCACTTGCCGGGTAATCGCTGGCTCGTTGTAAAGCGCGGTGATGCCTTCGAGGTGGGATTCGTTGAAGCGTTCAAGCGTAATGACAGCGTCAGTGACGGGCATGGTTGATTCATCCTTGATACAGACATGGCCGCCCACTCTACAACGCAATCTTCCAGCATGGCGAATACCAATGTGGGAGTGCTCAGGCTTCGAACCACTCCCGGCGCTCATTGAAGGTGTTTTGAATCAGCTCGACGATCATCTGCACCTGCGCCTCATCCTGCGACTGCGCATTGACCGCCATCCACACCTGGCGCTGCATCGGCTGGCCAAACAACCCCGGCAACGCGATGAGGCCACGGTCGAAATGGCTCATGTAACCAGGGAGCAAACCGATACAGGCGCTGCATCGGATCATCTCCAGCATCAGCTCGTAGGCATGCAGCTGCACCACCCCGGCGAGGCGCTGATCCACCAGCTCATTCCACGGCACAAAGCTCTCGACCTGACGATGAGGCTGCCATTGCACCAGCAGGAAATCAGCGAGGTCATCGAGGTTGTCCGGGCGTGACGCAGTGCGTGTATAACGCTTGGCAATGTGCGGCAGGTAGTCGAGCCGCGCCAGGCGTCGCGGCTCGCCGACGGCAAAACTCGGGCCCGGCAGCGGTGAATCGGTGCCGGCCAGCCACACCACGACATCGGCGCTGACGGCGCGCAGGGCCAGCTCGCTGTCGAGGGAAATGATCTCCAGACGCACGCTGGCGTTGCGGCGCAGCAAGGCCACCAGGTCGCGACCGAGGATGTCATGCAGGATCGATTCGGCGACGGCCAGGCGCACCAAGGGCTGTTCGATCACCGGCAAGTCGCGTTCATGGGCCAAGGCAATCAGCTGCGCCTGAAGCTGCAAGCCTTCACGACTGAGGGCAACCCCATTGTCGCCATGGCTGAACAGCGAGCACTGCAGGTGCGCTTCGAGTTGCGCCAACTGCTTGCGCAGCAACGTCGCCTTGATGTTGAGACTGCGCGACGCCTGCATGAAACAACCGCAGCGGGCACTGACCATGAACGCTTGCGCCAGTTGCGGGTCAAGCGCGGCGGCCTGCGCATGTATGGATGACGAGGTGTCTACCGGCGAGCGGTATTCGGCAGGGCTTTGGCGCCCGGCGGTTTCCATGAATGACATCAATGACTCCCTGTCGATCTGTCCTTTGAAAACCTCATCCTGCGCAACGTTCATGAACCTGATGTGACAGCGTCATCACGCGCTGGGGGACTGGCGGAAACTCACCGCCAGGCGATTCCAGCTGTTGATGGTGGTGACGGCGATGGTCAGGTCGACCATCTCGCTCTCGCTGAACTGTTCCCGGGCCTGGGCGTAGACGTCGTCCGGCACATGGCTTTGCGAGAGCAAGGTGACCGCTTCGGTCCAGGCCAGCGCCGCGCGCTCGCGCGGGTTGAAAAAGCCGCTGTCGCGCCAGACCACAATCGAATACAGACGCCGGTCGGTCTCGCCGAGGCGTCGCGCGTCCACCGAGTGCATGTCGGTGCAGAAGGCGCAGCCATTGAGCTGCGAGGCGCGGATCTTGATCAGGTGCAGCAGCGCCGGCTCGATGCTCAGGTTGCTGGTCAACGCCTCCATGGCGATCATCGCTTTCATCGCTTTGGGCGACGCGCTGTAGTAATCCAGACGGGAAGTCATGGCGTGCCTCGTGGATTGATAGATGTTTTCACGGTAAGCGCTGATGCGCCGGTGTTACAGATCCAATTGCGCGAAATACCGGTGGACCACTCCGAGCAGACCAATCCGCGGTTTTTCCCCCACGCAACTTCTGCACGGCGGCGCATGCGCGTAATCTGGCGCGACGCACACGTGCCTCAACCGCCCAGGAGCCCCGCCGGTATGGAACTTCATGTTGTCATCAACGGCCGCAAGGACCTGGCAGGCCAGTTGTACAACCAACTGCGCAGCGCCATCGAATCCGGTCGCCTGGCAGCCGGGACGCAACTGCCGCCCAGCCGTCTGCTGGCCGAACAGCTGGGCATCTCGCGCAAGACCATTTCCGACACGTACGCGCAACTGACCTATGAAAACTTCCTGACCGGGGTGATCGGCAAAGGCACCTACGTCAATGCCCGAACGGCCAAAGCGCAGCCCAAGCAAAGCCATTCGCAGTTGGCGAGCGCCGAGGTCATCGAGTCGTGGCGCAATTTGCCGGTGTTTTTGCGTCACCCGACGCTGGAAGGCTCGCTGCGTTATGACTTCATCGGTGGCGCCACCAGCAAGGGCCAGTTTCCGCAGGACGATTGGCGGCGCTGTACCTCCCACGCGCTGCGTCAGATGTCCGGCTCCAAAGGCTTCTACAGCTTGCCTGAAGGCCTGCCGGCGCTGCGCAATGCGATCGCCCGGCACATCGCGTTTTCCCGTGGGGTGAATTGCCAGGACGAAGACGTGGTGGTGTGCAACGGTGCGCAACAAGCGCTGGACCTGATCTCCCGCGTGATCACGCGCCCCGGCAGCATCGTCGCCATGGAAGACCCCGGTTACCCGCCCGCGCGCCTTCTGTTCGGCAGCCACGGCGCCACAGTGATCGGCGTACCGGTCGACGAAGACGGCATCCAGGTCGACAAAATCCCCCTTGGCACCCGGCTGATTTATGTCACGCCGTCCCACCAGTTTCCGCTCGGCATGCCGATGAGCCAGACACGTCGCGTGGCGCTGCTGGAGCGCGCCTACGAGTTGGGCGCGATCATCATCGAGGACGATTACGACAGTGAATTCCGCTACGAAGGCCGGCCCACCGACTCGCTGCAAAGCATGGATGAGCGCGGGATCGTCGCCTACGTCGGGACCTTTTCGAAAACCCTGCTGCCGGAACTGCGCCTCGGCTACGCGATTTTGCCGCCGGCGATACTCGAAGCGGTGATCCGTGCCAAGCAACTCACCGACCTGCACACCTCCACCCTGCCCCAATGGGCACTGGCCAAATTCATTGCCGAAGGCTGCTTGCTCAAGCACATCCGGCGCTGTCATACGATCTACGCCGGGCGTCGCGAACGCATCCTCACGCGCATCGCCGGTGACCTGTCTCCCTGGCTCGAAGCGATCCCGAGCACGGCAGGTTTTCACATGGTGCTTATGTGCAAAGTGCCTATCGATATGCCATTGCTGATCGAGCTGGCGAAAAAGGTCGAAGTCGGGCTGTATTCCATCGACACCTTTTACTACCAGCGGGCGCCGCAGGCCGGGCTTCTCATGGGGTTTGGCGCCATTGAAACCCTGGACATCGACACCGCGCTGGACCGCTTGCGTGACATTTTTCAGCAAATCGCCTGAGCGATTGGTCTGGGTTTTTATCCGGCAATTGGCTATTGGCGGTCCGCAAGTGCAGGCCTATCCTCGTAAGCGTTATCCCTCAATGAGCAGGATTCGTCCGGCCTGATTCAGGAGTGTGAGCAATGTCCAACGAAGTGATCAACACCGTAAAGGTGCAGGCCGCAGCCGGCCGCTCGGACGAACTGGGTAAGCAACTGCAAAAGATTGTCGAAACCCTGCGTGAACAACCGGGCTGCGAATCCTATATGGTCGACCGCTGCCCCGAGGACAGCAACCGCTGGAACGTCAGCGCCCGCTGGCAATCGGAAGCGGCCATGCAATCGCATTTCAACACCCCACAGGCGCAAGGTTTCATCGACCTGATCGATTGCCAATTGGCGAACGCCGTGGACTTCAACAGCTTCCCGATCCGTTAAACACCCCCCTGTAGGAGCCGGCTTGCTGGCGATAGCATCACCGCGGTGTACCTGATGCACCGCGGTGATGCTATCGCCAGCAAGCCGGCTCCTACAGGTTTTGCATTGCCTTGCGTAAATCCGGATTGGTCCCCTGACCTTCTGCTGAATTGGCTGTTTGATTGCGGTCACTGGCGGACTAACGTTGTTTGCGACAACTAACCCCCCGCAGGTGATGAATCATGAAAGTTTTGCGTTTATTGGCCACCCCGCTTGCCGTCCTCGTCCTGAGCGTTTCTGCCTCGGCATTCGCCCACGACCCTTCGGAAAAAGTCACGATTCTGCAAGATGAAGTACTGAAGAACGTCCCGGGCAAAAAGGCGCTGATGATCGAAGTCGACTACAAGCCGGGCCAGTCCTCCATCGCCCACAAGCACGAAGGCACCGCAATGGCGTATGTGATTTCGGGCTCGATCACTTCCCAGGTGAAAGGCGAGCAACCGAAAACCTACAAGGCTGGCGAGTACTGGTATGAAGCCGCCGGTTCGGAGCATCTGGTCTCGAAAAATGCCAGCGCAACCAAGCCGGCCAAACTCCTGGTGTTCATGGTGTTGTCCCCCGACGAGAAAGTGCTGATCCCATTGGAAAACTGATAGCTGAACGTACAGCCATAAATAAACAGGCCCGAATCGAAAGTTCGGGCCTTTTTATTGCCCGACGCAATTAACCGGCAACTTTTAAACCAAACAATACTATTGGCCACCTGACAAGTTCATGAATTGGCTATTTCATTCAGCCGCCACAGGTTTAGTCTGAAGTCACTGCCGACACCGGCAACTTTAACTTCCGACTCAAGTTGTTTCACTGGAGAGACACCCATGAAACTTGCACTTGTCAGCACCTTGTCGTTTGCCGCTGTTTTAACCGGCTGCTCAATTCCCACTGCACCGACGGCAGTTTCTTCACTCGACGGTATCTTCAGCGCACCCGTCGGCCGCAGCAACGCCACCCATGTCGCCAGCGGCGGACAGGTCTCGCTGGGCATCGTCTACAGCCGCAACACCCAGACTAACCGTGCCTACCTGCAGGACTATCAGGCCAATGCCGGCACCGGTTTCGGCCAGAGCCTGCTGGTGCAACCGATTCATGACGCCTACGTCGCCACCTCCAAACCCGATCTGGCGGTGGATTGGGTCAAGGCCTCGCTGCAACGCCAGTTCGGCTCGGTCACGGTGTACCCGGACATGCAAAGCCTCAGGGCGGCGAAACCGGACGTGGTCGCGATAGTCGACACCCGCAGCCAATTGATCACCTCGCGCAGTTCGGATATCAAGGCCGATGTAAGTGCGGATTTTTATGATACCAACTTCAATTACATCGGGACTGCACAAGGGCATGACGCCAAAGCATTGAGCCCGGTGTGGGCGGACTATAAACGCAGCGAAGAGATCGTGGCGGATATTAATGAACAGCAGAATGTGCAAGTTCGGGCATTGCAGAAGTTTGACCAGTCGCTCAGTAATTTATTGACCAGACCGACAGATAAAGTGTCGATGATTGATAACACATCAGTTCAGAAGTTGTATTGATACCAACGCCCCCTTCGCGGGCAAGCCTCGCTCCTACAGGTTTTGTGTCGAACACAGACCTTACAAACGACATAAATCTTGTAGGAGCGAGGCTTGCCCGCGAAGGGGCCCGCCTAAACACCACAAAACATTCAGACAAAAAAAAGCCCCGCATCTCTCAATGCGGGGCTTTTTCATTCAGCGACTGATCAGGCCGCCGGTTCCAGCTCGGCACTGGCAGTGACAGCAGCGGCAGGCATCACCGCTTGGCCGCTCAACGCCAGGTCCAGCAACTCACGGTTGGCTACCGCATACATCGCGTAGTCAGTACCGCTCGCTGCACGGATTTCCACCAGCATGGCGCGCCAGCGTTCGATCATGCCTTCGTTCTCTTCCATCCACAGCGCCAGGCGTGTTTCCACATCCTGAGTGCCGCCGCCCTGTTGCAGGACAGAGATGGTGATCGCACGTTGCTGCCAGTCGACGTCATCGCGGAACGCTTCACGGGCCAGGGCCTGCCAGTTGTTTTCAACCGGCAGAGCGCTGATCTGTTGCAGATACCAGGTGACGTCCAGCGCACTGCCCACGGCGAAGTAAGCTTTCGCCACGTCCGCAGGGTTCTGGCCGGTCACGTCGGAGGCCTCGATGATCGGCAGCAGCGTGTACAGGTGCGAAGTACCAGCCACCATCCGCGCCAGCAACTCCGGCACACCGGCTTCGACGTACGCCTGATAACGGGACTGCCAGTTTTCGTGGATCTCGCCGCTCAGCAGTTCGTCGAGCTTGAGACCCAGCTCCTTCAGGTGCGGACCGAAGTGCGCAACGTCACGGGCAGCGTTCTGCTCGTTGCGGCGGGCACGCAGGAACCAGCGCGTAGCGCGACGGCCCAGACGCATCAGCTCGTCCATCAGCTCCAGTTGCACGTCAGCGGAAACCTGGTAATCCAGGGCTTCGATCTGACGGAACCAGTGCGGGAGATGGAAGATGTCACGCACGATCACGTACGCACCGGCCACGTTCGCCGGGCTCATGCCGGTCGACTCTTTGAGTCGCTGAACGAAGGTGATGCCCATGTGGTTCACCAGATCGTTGGCGATCTGGGTGCTGACGATCTCGCGCTTCAGACGGTGACGACGCATGGCCTCGGAGAACTTGCTCACCAGTGTTGGCGGGAAAGCGGTTTCCATGTCGCGGGTCAGGTAGTCGTCGTCCGGTACACGGGAGTCCAGCAACTGCGCCTTGAGGTCGATCTTGCTGTAGGAGATCAGCACCGACAGCTCGGCACGGGTCAGGCCGTGGCCTTCCGCGAGGCGTTCGTTGATCGCGTCTTCCGACGGCAGGAACTCGATGGCGCGATCCAGCTTGCCACGGCCTTCCAGATCGTTCATCAGGCGCTTGTATTCGGCAATCCGCACGAAGGCACGGCGGGCCGCCAGGGACAGCGCTTGAGTCTGCTTGTAGTTGTTGCCCAGCACCAGGCTGCCGACTTCGTCGGTCATGCTCGCCAGCAACTGGTTACGTTGCTTGTCGGTCATGTCACCGGCGTGAACCACTTCGTTCAGCAGGATCTTGATGTTCACTTCGTGGTCGGAGCAATCCACGCCACCGGCGTTGTCGATGAAGTCGGTGTTGGAACCGCCGCCATTGAGGCCGAATTCGACACGACCCAATTGGGTCATACCGAGGTTACCGCCCTCGCCCACGACTTTGCAGCGCAGTTCGTTGCCGTTCACACGCAGTGCATCGTTGGCCTTGTCGCCGACATCGGCGTGGCTTTCGCTGCTGGCTTTGACGTAAGTACCGATACCGCCGTTCCACAACAGGTCTACCGGTGCCTTGAGCAAGGCATTCAGCAGTTCGGTCGGGGTCAGCTTGTCGGCCTGAATGTCGAAGCGCTCTTTCATCTGCGGGGAAATCGCGATGCTTTTCGCGCTACGCGAGAAGATCCCGCCGCCTTCCGACATGATGCTGGTGTCGTAATCCGACCATGCCGAACGTGGCAGATCGAACAGGCGCTGACGCTCGGCGAAGCTGTTCGCAGGCTCAGGGTTCGGGTCGATGAAGATGTGCAGGTGGTTGAACGCAGCGACCAGTTGCAGCTTGTCGGACATCAACAAACCGTTACCGAACACGTCACCGGCCATGTCGCCGACGCCAACCACGGTGATGCTGTCTTCCTGGACATTGATGCCGCGTTCGCGGAAGTGACGTTGTACGCCAACCCACGCGCCTTTGGCGGTGATGCCCATTTTCTTGTGGTCGTAACCGGCAGAACCGCCGGACGCGAACGCGTCACCCAGCCAGAAACCGTAGTCGATGGCAATGCCGTTGGCGATGTCGGAGAAGGTTGCAGTGCCCTTGTCCGCAGCGACCACCAGGTACGGGTCATCGTCGTCATGACGCACGACGTTGGCCGGCGGTACCAGTGCGCCGTCTTTCAGGTTGTCGGTGATGTCCAACAGGCCCGAAATGAAGATGCGGTAGCACGCGATGCCCTCGGCCGCGATCTCGTCACGGCTGCCGCCCAGAGGCAGGCGACGCGGCAGGAAGCCGCCCTTCGCGCCGACTGGCACGATGACCGAGTTCTTCACTTGCTGGGCTTTTACCAGGCCCAGGACTTCGGTACGGAAGTCTTCTTCACGGTCAGACCAGCGCAGACCGCCGCGAGCCACGTTGCCGAAGCGCAGGTGCACGCCTTCGACGCGAGGCGAGTAGACGAAGATTTCGAACTTCGGAACCGGCTTCGGCAGCTCTGGGATCTGGTGCGGGTTGAACTTGAAGCTGAAGTAGGACTTGTTCTGACCGTGTGCATCGGTCTGGTAGAAGTTGGTCCGCAGGGTCGCTTTGATCAGGTCGAGGTAGCGACGCAGGATGCGGTCTTCGTTCAACACCTGGACGTCGTCCAGTGCTGCCAGAATCGCGTGTTCCAGACGTTGCTGCTTGTCTTCCAGATCATCGGTGGCCAGCTTGCGCGCCAGGTAGAAACGGGTCTTGAACAACCGGGTCAACTCGCGAGCGATGTCGGTGTGGTTGTTCAGGGTGCTGGCGATGTAGCCGAGGTCGAAGCCCAGGCGAATCTGCTTCATGTAGCGTGCGTAGGCCCGCAGCAGCGCAACATCGCGCCATGGCAGGCCGGCGGTCAGTACCAGACGGTTGAATGCATCGTTCTCGGCATCGCCACGCACGATGTGGACGAAGGCGTCCTGCAAGGTGTCGTTGAGTTGCTGGATGTCGAGTTCCAGGCCTTCGGCGGCGGTGAACGCGAAATCGTGAATCCAGAACTCGCGGCCATTGTTGTGACGCAGGCGATACGGGAACTCACCCAGCACACGCAGGCCGAGGTTTTCCAGAATCGGCAACACGTCGGACAGGGCCAGCGGGGTATCGGCGTGATACAGCTTGCAGTGCAGCTCGCGCTGGCCGGAGACCTGACCCAGTGGCTGATAGAAGCTCATCACCAGTGGATTTTTTTCGTTCAGGCTCAGCAGGTGCTGCATGTCGACCACAGCCGAATGCGCAGCGAAACGCTCGCGGTAACCGGCCGGGAAGCCTTTCGGGAAGTCCGCCAGCACGTTGGTGCCGTGGGCTTCGCCGAAGCTTTCCACCACCAGGCTGGCGTAGTCGTCCTGCCAGCTGCGGCAGGCCTGGATCACTTCGTTTTCCAGTTGCAGCGGGTCGATGTCCAGACGGTTCTTCGGATCGACGCGCAGAATCAGTTGCACGCGGGCCAGTACGGACTCGGAGAAGAAGGTCCAGAACTCGCAGTCCGAGGCTTTCAGGCGATCCATCAGCACTTGCTGGATCTTCTGGCGCACTTCGGTGGAGTAGATGTCACGCGGCACGTAGGCCAGGCAGTAGCAGAAACGGCCGTACGGGTCTTTGCGCAGGAACACGCGAATCTTGTTGCGTTCCTGGATCTGCACGATCGACATCACGGTGCTGAACAACTCGTCGACCGGGGTCTGGAACAGGTCATCACGCGGCAGCACTTCGACCACCTGCGCCAGTTCCTTGCCCAGGTGAGCCTTGGCCTGGAAGCCGGAGCGGCGTTCGATCTCTTCGACCTTGCGGCGGATGTACGGAATGACCCGCACGCTCTCGCCATACACCGACGAGGTGTACAGGCCCATGAAACGGCATTCCTTGATGACCTTGCCGTCGGCGTCGATCTCGCGGATCGACACGTAGTCCGGGTAAGCCGGACGGTGTACACGGCTTGGGTGCGCAGCCTTGGCGAACGACAGCAGGGTCGGTTCGCGCAGGTAGTTCACGGCGTAGTCTTCGATGCGCAGGTCATCGTAGGTCAGGCCGGTGCGCAGCAGTTTGGTCAGGCCGAGGAAGGAATTCTGGTCGTAAACGATGTGGCCGCCATCGGCTTCATCCTGAACCACGAACTCTTCGTAGCCGAGGAAGGTGAAGTGGTTGCCCACCAGCCATTCCAGGAAGCTTTTGATTTCAGCTTTTTCTTCGCCGTCGACCGCAAATTTGCTGTTGTCGAGGCCGGTCAGGATTTCCTGGACCTTGGCTTTCATCGGCTCGAAATCGGCAACCGCGACGCGGACTTCACCGAGAACCTGTTCCAGCTCTTTGCTCAGGACATTCAGTTCTGCGGTGTTCGCGCAACGGTCGATTTCCAGGTACATCAGGGATTCTTGCAGGATCCCTTCGCCCTGGGTGCCTTTAGGAAGGATTTCCAGCAACTCGCCTTTGCTGCCGCGACGCACGCTCAGCACAGTGGTTTGCAGGGTATGAATGCTGTAGCCGCGACGGTTCAGCTCGGTACGCACCGAGTCCACCAGGAAAGGCAGGTCGTGGTGCAGCACTTCGACCGCGGTGTGGGTCGACTGCCAGCCGTGGCGTTCGTAATCAGGGTTGAAGACGCGAACCTGCGGTTGCGCGTGATCGAAGCGCTCAAGCAGGCGCCACGCAGAAAGGGTGCAGCCGGCGAGGTCGGACAGCCGACGCTGGGTCAGCTCGTCAAGGGAAATGATGCCGAAGAATTGTTCAGCGAACAGCGCCACTTGTGGCAGTGCCTGTTCACTGATGTGCTGCGCCAGTGCCGCTTGCAGTTGGTGCTGGAAGTCGGCTTTGCTGGCTGCGGTGAAGAACGCCATCTGTGGTACTCCGCTTGGGCTTGTTATTGATGGAAGCGTCGCGTGCAAAACCCCTTTCGGGGCGATCCGTCACCCGGTTCCTGATTCTCGGGCAGAGGAAACAGGGTGACAGGTGGGTGAAGCTGGACGAGACACTCAGGTCACATTCACCTTCCATGAATGGGCATCTGCAAAAACGACTGGCAGATCGACAGCGCAATGTCTTTACAGGTGCTCATCCGTTGCGCAGCTTAACCAGTGCGGCAAGGCCCGTGCTTGCAGCGCTGCGACATATTCGGTCATCGGCACGCAGCCAACGCCCTGCGTATCGGACAACACTAGCAGCCGTGTAGGAAATTGGGCGTTTTATGCCCGGATTTACAGCACCTTCGTGCCAGAAATGACCAACAGCGCCCTGAATGTTCACGTCACATTCTCTGACAGTCAGCCGAGCAGAAATTCCCGAGGGCTGGCAGAATTGCCTTTTGTTGTGTTCACAACGCTCGCCGAGCCAGGAAATACCCATGAAAATGACCACCGCCCTGTTGATCGTCAACCCGTGTGACGAGGAAGAAGACAACATGGCCATGCTCGCCTGCCACAACGATCAGGGTGAAATGTTCCTGATGAGCCGCTACCCGGACGAGGACGAGCTGGAGATCACCCTTGATGGCGAACCTTCGACGCTGGACGGCGTGAAAGTGACGCTGAGCCCTACTCGCTTGCTGATCGAAATCGCTGCGGCGGATGCGGATGCGTTGAATGGGGATGATGTGCTGGAGATTACGCACAGCACCGATGCGGGTGATTTGGCGGAAGTGGAAGAAACGTTGCAGAACATTCTCAAGGGTACCGGCACTTATATCAGCGAGCTTTGATGGTGTTTGAGCGGGCCTATTCGCGGGCAAGCCTCGCTCCTACAGGTTTAGGCCGAGCGCAATATTGCGGCTACCCTGATCCTGTAGGAGCGAGGCTTGCCCGCGAAGGCTTCCGTAAAATCGCCACATTCCCCGAAACAACATCGATAACCCGCCTCCTGCGCACATTTGCACAAAATGCCGTTAGTCGCCGCCCCCCGCGATAGATTAAAGTAACGCCCCCAGCCCTGGCGTTATTCGAACGTCTTCGGTCACCCTTTCCAGGAACAGTCATCGATGGAACATCGTGAAGCGCTGCTCGCGCTGCGAACCTTTCTTTCAACGCAGATTCTCGGCCAGGAAAAACTCATCGAGCGCTTGCTCATCGCCCTGCTTGCCGACGGCCACATGCTGGTCGAGGGCGCTCCCGGCCTGGCCAAGACCAAGGCCATCAAAGAACTCGCCGAAGGCATCGAAGCCCAGTTCCATCGCATCCAGTTCACCCCTGACCTGTTGCCTGCCGACATCACCGGCACGGAAATCTATCGCCCGGAAACCGGCAGTTTCGTGTTCCAGCAAGGCCCGATCTTCCACAACCTGGTATTGGCGGACGAAATCAACCGTGCCCCGGCCAAGGTTCAGTCGGCTTTGCTTGAAGCCATGGGCGAGCGTCAGGTCAGTGTCGGGCGCAGCACCTACGAGCTGTCGCCGCTGTTCCTGGTGATGGCCACGCAAAACCCGATCGAGCAGGAAGGCACTTACCCGCTGCCCGAAGCGCAGCTGGACCGCTTCCTGATGCACGTGAAAATCGGCTTCCCGGACGCCACCGTCGAACGCCGCATCCTGCAACAGGCCCGTGGCGAAGCCTTGAACGGTGAAACCAAACCGGAGCGCCGGGTCAGCCAGCAGGCCATTTTCGCCGCCCGCAAGGAAATCCTCGGTCTGTACATGGCCGACGCCGTGGAGGAATACCTGGTGCAACTGGTCATGGCCACGCGCACACCGGCCAAGTTCGACCCGGAGATGGCCGAGTGGATTGCCTACGGCGCCAGCCCGCGCGGTTCGATTGCCCTCGACCGCTGTGCCCGCGCCCACGCCTGGCTGGCCGGTCGCGACTTCGTCAGCCCGGAAGACATTCAAGCGGTGCTGTTCGACGTCTTGCGTCACCGCATCATTCTGTCCTTTGAAGCCGAAGCCGCTGGCATCGACCAGGACCGGGTGGTCCAGCGGATTCTCGACGTCGTAGCCGTCGCTTGACCCCGATGAACGTCATTCTGCCGCCCGAGCCGGGCATCCGCGTCAGCCTCGCCGAGCTGATCGAGATGCGCCATCGCGTGCGTGAAGTGCAGCTGTTTTCCACGCCGAGCCAGCGCAGCCCGCTGATCGGCCTGCACCACTCCAAACTGCGTGGCCGTGGCGTCGACTTCGATCAGGTGCGGGTCTATCAGGCCGGCGACGACGTGCGCAGCATCGACTGGCGCGTCACCGCCCGAACCCAGGAACCGCACACCAAGCTGTTCCACGAAGAACGCGAGCGGCCGATTTTCATCATGGTCGAACAGAGCCGACGGCTGTTTTTCGGTTCGGGGCTGATGTTCAAATCGGTGCTCGCCGCCCAGGCCGCCAGCCTGATCGGCTGGGCCGCGCTCGGCCATAACGATCGGGTCGGCGGGCTGGTGTTCGGCGATAACGAACACTACGAAATCAAGCCCCGGCGCAGCAAACAAAGCCTGCTGCAATTTCTCAACCGGCTGGTGCGTGTCAATCAATCATTGCACACCGAAAGCGAGCAGAACCGCGATGCCCTCAACCTGGCCTTGCGTCGTGCCCGGGAGGTGCTGCGCCCCGGCAGCCTGGTAATCGTGATTTGCGACGAGCGCGCACTGACTGAGGGCTCCGAGCAGCAACTGAGCCTGCTGTCGCGCCATTGCGACCTGTTGCTGCTGCCACTGTCCGACCCACTGGACCATGCCCTGCCCGCTGCCGGCCTTTTGCGCTTTGCCGAACGCGGCGCGCAACTGGAACTCGACACGCTGAATTTCGACCTGCGCCAGACCTACCGCGCCCAGGCCGAAGCGCGCATCGCCCATTGGGAACTGCTCGCGCAAAAACTGCGGGTGTTGTTGATGCCCCTGAGCACCCAGAGCGAGATGGTCGAACAACTGCGCGAGTACCTGAACCCGCAAAAACCGGGGAAATATCGATGAGCAGCCTCGATCAACTGCAACCGCTGATTTCCCCGCCGCCGATTGGCTTCTGGCCACCGGCACCGGGCTGGTGGTTTTTGCTGTTGTTACTGCCGCTGATCGGCTTCAGCCTGTGGAAGGCCCGGCGTTTCCTGCCGAACAAGCGCCCCATCGTGCGCGCCGAACAACCGCTGGACCCGGTGCGCATCGCCGCACTGGCCGAACTGGCGCTGATGCCCAAACCTTACGACGGCGCACCGGCCGGTGCCTGGCTGCAGCAACTCAATGGCTTGCTCAAACGCCTGTGCCGCAACCATTACCCCTACAGCCAGAGCCACACCCTCAACGGGCGCAAATGGCTGGCGTTTCTCGACAACCGTTGCCCGGCCGCCGGGCTGACTCGCTGGATGGTACTGGTCGAAGGCGCCTACAAACCCGAATGCAAACTCGACGACAAGGCCATCGCCGGCCTGACCCAAGCCGTCGACACGTGGATTCGCAAACATGTTTGAGTTCGCCTGGCCGTGGATCTTCGCCCTGCTGCCGCTGCCGTGGTTGATGCGCATCGTGCTGCCGGTGGCCGACAGCGGCGAACCGGCGCTAAAAGTCAGTTTCCTCAGTGACCTCGAAGGCCTGGCCCGACGCCGTGCCCGGGCCAACCTGCCAGCCTGGCGGCAACAAGCGCCGTTCATCCTGTTGTGGCTGTTTTTGCTGATCGCCGCAGCGCGCCCGCAATGGCTCGGCGAACCGTTGCCGATTGCCGCCAGTGGCCGTGACCTGCTGGTGGCGGTGGACGTTTCCGGCTCCATGGATTTCCCCGACATGCAGTGGCAGGACGAGGAAGTCAGCCGCCTTACGCTGGTGCAACATTTGCTCGGTGATTTTCTGGAGCGACGCGAAGGCGACCGTGTCGGCCTGATCCTGTTCGGCAGCAGAGCGTACCTGCAGGCCCCGCTGACTTTTGACCGGCGCACCGTGCGGGTCTGGCTCGACGAAGCGCGCATCGGCATCGCCGGCAAGAACACCGCCATCGGCGACGCCATCGGTCTCGCGCTCAAACGCCTGCGCCTGCGTCCGGCGCAAAGCCGTGTGCTGATTCTGGTCACCGATGGTGCCAACAACGGCGGCGAAATCGACCCGCTGACCGCCGCGCGGCTGGCGGCCAAGGAAGGCGTGAAAATCTACCCGATCGGCATCGGCGCCGATCCCGAGCAAAGCGGCACCGCAGGATTCCTCGGCATCAACCCGAGCCTGGACCTCGACGAGCCTGCGCTGAAGGCCATTGCCGCCGCCACGGGCGGCCAGTATTTCCGCGCTCGCGACGGCAAGGAACTGCAAACGATCAAGGAAACCCTCGATCAACTGGAACCCGTGACCCAGCAACCGACCCAGGCCCGCCCGGCGCAGGCGTTGTATCACTGGCCGTTGGCGATGGCGCTGCTGTTGAGCCTGTTGCTGGTGGCGCGCGAACGCTGGCCGGATAACCCGTTGCAACGCCTGTTTACCAAGGATCTGTTCTTGCAAACGCAACTGCCTGACTGGCGTCAGCGACTCAAGCGCCTGCGCCTGCGGAGGCGCCGATGAGTGCGCTGTGGCCTTACTGGTTCCGCCCCTGGTGGCTGCTGCTGTTGCCGCTGCTCGGCTGGTTGCTCTGGCAACTCTGGCATCGACAGAAGCGCGCCGGGCGCTGGCAGATGATTCTGCCGCCGGCCTTTCATTCTGCGCTGCTCAGTGGCGGCAACGGTCGCGACAGCAAATTGCCGTGGGTCGCCCTCGGTGTGGCGTGGCTGCTGACGATTCTGGCGCTGTTGGGGCCGAGCTGGGAGCGCGTCGAGCAAGCCAGCCAGAAACCCGCCGACCCGCTGGTGGTGATCCTTGAGCTGACCCCGGAGATGCTCGCCACCGACGTGACGCCAAACCGACTGGAACAGGCCCGGCGCAAGCTGTTCGACCTGCTGCAAAACCGCAGCGACGCCCAGACCGCCATCGTCGTCTACGCCGGCAGCGCACACACGCTGGTGCCGCTGTCGGATGACCTGTCTACCAGCCGCAATCTGCTGGAGGCGCTCAAACCGTCGTTGATGCCCCAGACCGGCCATCGCGCCGATCTCGCGGTGACCAAGGCCCTTGCGCTGCTGAGTCAAGGCGCGCTGGGTGACGGCCGGATTCTGCTGATCGGCTCGTCTCTGACCGAACTGGAACGCGAAGGCATTCAGCAGGCGCTGGACGGCAAGGCGACCCGGTTTTTGATGCTCGGCATCGGCACCGCCGAAGGCGCGCCGATCACTCAGGAGGACGGCAGTTTCCTCAAGGATGATCAGGGCGCGATTCTGGTGCCGCACCTCGACGAGCCGAACCTGAAAGCGTTCGTCAACGGCCTCGATGGGCGCTATCGCCACGCGCGCTTGGACGATGCTGACCTGCGCGCCCTCGGCTTGCTCGATGGCCCGCGCAACTTGCGCAATGACGGCCAGACCCTGCGTCTCGATAGCTGGGCCGATCAGGGCTATTGGCTGTTGTTGCCGCTGTTATTGCTGGCGGCCTGCGCCGGGCGACGCGGCTGGTTGCTCTGCCTGCCGCTGCTGTTCCTGTTGCCGCAGCCGAGCCATGCCTTCGACTTCGAAGACTTGTGGTTGCGCCCTGACCAGCAAGGCCTGCATCTGTTGAAAAAGAAGCGTCCGGCCGAGGCCGCGCAACATTTCGAGGATCGGCAATGGCAAGGCGTGGCGCTCTACGAGGCCGGCGACTACAGTGGCGCCGCCCAGCGGTTCGCCGAAGGCAATGATGCCCACGCCCACTACAATCGTGGCAACGCCCTGGCCAAAGGCGGTGAGTTGGAAGCAGCGCTGGATGCTTACGATCAGGCACTGGAGCGGCAACCGGATCTGCGTCCGGCGCAGACCAACAAGGCCTTGGTGGAAAGCCTGATCAAGCAGAAAAACACACCGGCGCCCGTTGAACCGGACAAAACCGAAGGCGACGAGACCGGGACCCCGCAGGAACCACCGCCGGGCGCAGCCACCCAACAGTCGAACAGTGGCGAACCGAAGTCCGATGCCCAGACCACGGCACCCGATGCAGAACAGTCGGATACGACACCGGCGCGCCCCGGCACCAATGAGGTGCCCGGCAGCGAGTTGGGCGACGAACAAAGCACCACCCCGCCGTTGCGCCCTGCCAGCGATACCATCGATGGCGAACAGCGCCAGGCGCTGGAACAATGGCTGCGCAAGATCCCGGACGACCCGGGCGAATTGCTCAGGCGCAAATTCTGGTACGAACAGCAGCAACATCAGGATCAGGAAAAAACCCGATGACCCGCTTCACCGCTTTCATGCTTGCACTGTTTATCTGGACCGTTCAGGCCCAGGCTGCGCAACTGGTCGCCAGTGTCGACCGCAGTCGCCTGAACTCCGGCGAAACGGTCGAGCTGACCCTGGAGTCCAACGATGTCACCCAGTTCGGCAAGCCTGACCTGACGGCGCTGGAGCCGCTGTTTGAAGTGCGCGGCACCCGCCAGGTCAACCAGTTGACGACCCTTAACGGCGGCAACGGCGCCACCACCCGCTGGATCATCACCCTGCTACCTCGCCAGAACGGCAGCGTGGTGATTCCGTCGCTGCAACTGGGCGATGTGCAGAGCCAGCCGATCACCTTGCAAGTGGTCGAGAGCGAAACCCAGGACAGCACGCAAAAACTGGCCCCGGTATTCATCGAAGCCAGCCTCGATCAAAACAGCGTGTACGTGCAGGCCCAGGCGCTCCTGACCTTGCGCATCTACCATTCCGTGTCGCTGTATGACGACAGCAGCCTGACTCCGCTGCAGATTCCCGATGCGCGCATCGAGCAGTTGGGCGAGTCGCGCACTTACGAAAAAGACATCAACGGCCTGCGCCATGGCGTGATCGAATTGCGCTACGCGATCTACCCGCAACACAGCGGCCAGTTGACCATTCCGGCGCAGGTTTTCAGCGCCACGCTGGTGGACGCGCAGCCGGCCAAGGACGTCGAGTCCCAGGTGCCGAAATCCGGCAAATTGATGCGTGTCAGCTCGGTCGAACTTCCGCTGACCGTCAAGCCGAAACCTGCCACTTACCCGGCTGACGTGCCTTGGCTGCCGGCCCGCAGCCTGACCCTGAGCGAGAGCTGGAATCCGGAACCGGATCACACGCAAGTGGGTGACTCGCTGACTCGCAGCCTGATTTTGGAAGCCGAAGGATTGGCCAGTTCACAACTGCCGCCATTGCCGGCCACCGATGTCAACGGCTTGCGGCGTTATCCGGATCAGCCGGTGCTGGTCAACCAGAATAGCGAGCGTGGCCTGATCGGCAGCCGCGAAGACCGTGAGGCGCTGGTGCCTGTTCAGCGGGGGAACGTCGAGTTGCCGGCTGTGGATGTGGTCTGGTGGAACACCTTTGAAGATCATCTGGAACACAGCAGCCTGCCGGCGCGGACGCTGCAAGTGGTGAACAATCCTGGCTTGATGGTTGATACCCCGGCCGGCACGCCGCTGGTCATTTCCCCTGCCGACAATGAAGCGCTCTGGTGGTGGAAACTCAGCACCGTCATTCTCGCCTGCACCACCCTGCTGGGTTTCGGCCTCTGGTGGCGTGCCCGCTGGCAACCGGCGATCCTGCGCGCGGCCCAGACCGGCCCGAGCCCGCGTACCGTGCTCGACGACCTCAAGCGCGCCTGTCAGGCCAACGACTCCCACGCCACCCGCCAGGCCCTCGACGCCTGGGCCCGGCAACAACCGGAAACCCTGGCCGACATGGCGGCGCGATTCGTGCC
This sequence comes from Pseudomonas sp. IT-P44, assembly GCF_949768225.1. Taxonomy (NCBI): domain Bacteria; kingdom Pseudomonadati; phylum Pseudomonadota; class Gammaproteobacteria; order Pseudomonadales; family Pseudomonadaceae; genus Pseudomonas; species Pseudomonas sp. IT-P44. Next base: position 104,189 of record NZ_CATKQM010000015.1, read on the forward strand.
GCTGTCGGACGCGCTGGATGGTTTGAACGGGGCGCTGTACAGCGAAACCGGCCAGCATTGGCAAGGTGAAGAACTGTGGCGCGCGATCAAGGCAATCCCGATTGCCGAGCGGGTTCAAGACCCGGTCGGCGACAGCGGCCTGCCACCGCTCTACCCGAAGTAACCCCAATCCTGTAGGAGCCGGCTTGCCGGCGAAGCGATCCCGAGTTCCGCGTCGCGCTCAAGGCCGCCTTCGCGGGCAAGCCTCGCTCCTACAAGGCCGGGGGCGGCGCGAATCCCTGTAGGAGCCAGGCTTGCCGGCGAAGAGGCCCTTGAGGTTGTGGTGGCCAGTTCCTGCAGTAGGTTTGGTGTCGCTTTACCCGTAAACTCTCTCCCCTTTCGCCGCTGTCAATTTCCTCGCGGCCATCACCTTATTTCCTACGGAGCTCGCCTTGCGTCTGTTTCACACCTCCGACTGGCACCTTGGGCAGAACCTGCACGGCCAGGAACGCGATTTCGAGCACGGCTGTTTCCTCGATTGGCTGCTGCATCAACTGAAACTGGACCAGCCCGATGTGCTGTTGATCGCCGGCGATATCTTCGACACGGTCAATCCACCGGTCAAAGCCCAGGAACGCCTCTACGATTTCATCGTCAGCGCCCACGAACAGCAGCCGAAGCTGACCATCGTGATGATCGCCGGCAATCATGACTCCGGCTCACGCATCGAATTGCCTGCACCGTTGATGCGCCGTTTGCGCACGCATGCGCTGGGTCGTGTGTTGTGGCTGGATGACGGCCAACTCGACGCCGAGCGCCTGCTGCTGCCGCTGCCGGACGCCAAGGGCAAAACCGTCGCCTGGTGCCTGGCGTTGCCATTTTTGCGACCTGCCGAAGTGACCGGCGCGCACCTGGGCGACAACTACCTGCGCGGGATCGGCCAGGTTCACGAGTGGCTGATCGAAGCCGCCAACGCCAAACGCAAGAAAGGTCAGGCGCTGATTGCCATCAGTCATGCGCACATGGCCGGCGGTTCGGTGTCCGAAGATTCCGAGCGCAGCTTGATCATCGGCAACGCCGAAGCGCTGCCCGCCAGCCTGTTCGGCCCGAGCATCAGCTACGTTGCCCTTGGCCACTTGCACAAACCACAGAAGGTCAACGGTGAAGAACGCATTCGCTACAGCGGCTCGCCGATTCCACTGTCGTTCTCCGAAATCGGTTATCAGCATCAGATTCTCGACGTCCGGCTCGACGGCGAAACCCTGGTCAGCGTCGAACCGAAACTGATTCCCCGCGCCGTCAACCTGCAACGTATCGGCCCTGCACCTCTGGCTGACATCCTGCTGCAACTGGGCGACCTGCCGAACATCGACTTGCTCGCCGACACTCAGCGTCAGCCGTGGCTGGAAGTACGGGTGCGCCTCGACGAGCCACAACCCGACTTGCGCCATCAGGTCGAAACCGCGCTGCAAGGCAAAGCCGTGCGCCTGGTGCGCATCGCCGCTGAATACGCCGGCAACGGCAGCCGTGATGGCCTCGATGACGGTGCGACCCTGGTTGAACTGGACCAGCTCACGCCCCAGGAATTGTTCAGCCGCGCCTGGCAGGACAACTACGGCAGCGAGGTCGATGAGCAAACGCTGAAGGACTTCGCCGAGCTGTTGCAAGACGTGCAAATGGAGAGCGAACAGCCATGAAAATTCTCGCGATCCGCCTGAAAAACCTCGCCTCCCTGGCCGGGCCGTTTGAAATCGACTTCACCGCCGAGCCGTTGGCCAGCGCCGGTTTGTTCGCCATCACCGGGCCGACCGGTGCCGGCAAAAGCACCTTGCTCGATGCCTTGTGCCTGGCGCTGTTCGGCGCCGTGCCGCGGTTGAGCAACGCGCAAGTGTCGGCCAAAGCGCCGGACGCCGACGGTGAAATCAGCACCGGCGACCCGCGCACGTTACTGCGTCGCGGTACGGGCGAAGGCTATGCCGAAGTGGATTTCGTCGGCATCGATGGCCGTCGCTACCGCGCTCGCTGGGAAGCCAATCGCGCCCGGGAGAAAGCCGGCGGCAAGTTGCAACACAGCCGTCAGAGCCTGCGCGACATCGATCTGGATCAACTGCTGGCCAGTCAGAAGGTCGAATTCAAGGTCCAGCTCGAAGCTGTCCTGGGCTTGAACTTCGAACAATTCACCCGTGCCGTGTTGCTGGCCCAGAGCGAATTCAGTGCGTTCCTCAAGGCCAACGACAACGAACGCAGCGAACTGCTGGAAAAACTCACCGACACCGCGCTCTACACGCGTCTCGGCCGTCGCGCCTTCGACAAGGCCAAAGAGGCCCGTGAAGCGCACAAGCTGTTGCAGGATCAGGCCACCGGCGTCACGCCGCTGTCACCCGAAGCCCGCGTAGAACTGGATGAACGCTTCAACGAAGCACAGCAGCAATTGAAGACTCAACAGGCGCAACTCAAACAGTTGGAGTTGCAACACACCTGGCTGAAAGAGCTACGCCAATTGCAGGACGAGCAGCTCAGCGCCACCGAGCAACTGACCAGCGCCCGGCAGGACTGGGAAAACCTGGCCAGCGACCGCTTGAAGCTGACTCGACTGGAACAACTGGCACCACAACGGCACCAGTTCGCCCGCAAGACCGAACTGACCGCCCAGCTCACGCCGCTGGCCGCGCAGATCCAGCAGCACACCGGGCAAGAACAGGATCTGCAAACCCGTCAGACGCAACTCGAACACAGTCTCAGCGCAGCGCAAACCGCGCTGATCGAGGCACAAAGCCAACACACCTCAAGCGCGCCACTGCTGCGCCAGGCCTTTGAGGCGCAAAGCACCCTCGCCCGCCTGATCAAGGACACCGGCCTCAGCGCCGACCTCAAGCAGCAAGCGGAACGGGCCTGCTCCGAAGGCCAACAGACGATTCAAGGTTTGCTTGAGCAGCAGAATCGGGTTGCCGAGCGTCTGCAACGGATTGCCGCCGAACTTGAGCAAAGCACCCATCTGGCGCCGCTCAGCGATGCCTGGAACGCCTACCGCGACCGCTTGCAACAATTGATGCTGATCGGCAATCGCCTGAACAAGGGGCAGGCGGAACTGGCCTCTCTGGAGCAGAACGCCACCCATGCCGCCGAGGAATTGGCGGCGCAAAAACAGAATCTGGAAGTGCTCTACAAAGAGGCCGGCGCCGAGCCTGATGCGGTGGCCGAACAGATCCAGCTGCTGGGCACTCTGTTGCAGGACAACCGCAAGCAACTGCGCGCCATTGAAGAGCTGACGCGGCTGTGGACTGGCCAGCAGGAACTGGACAAGCGCATCGCCGAATTGCAGCAACGTCAAACCGTTGCCCAGCAGGAGCGCGACCGCCTGACCCAGGACGGGGTGAAAACCAAAAACGAATTGACCGTGGCCGAACAGACCCTGACGGTGACCCGCGAACTGCTGGAACGTCAGCGTCTGGCACGCAGCGCCAGTGTCGAAGAACTTCGCGAGCAATTGCAGGATGATCAGCCCTGCCCGGTCTGCGGCAGCCCGGACCATCCTTATCATCAACCGGAAGCGCTGCTGCAAAGCCTCGGCCGCCATGATGAAAGCGAACAGGCCAACGCGCAAAAAGCGGTGGATTCGCTCAAGGAAAAACTCACCGACCTGCGTACCGAAGTCGGCGGCGTGATTGCGCAACAGAAGGAATTGCTGCAACAGCAGGAGCAACTGCTCGCTCAGCAGCAAAGCCTGGCCCCGAGCCTCGATGCGCACCCGTTATCCGCACAGCTTTTCACCCAGGACAGCGCCAAACGCGATGCCTGGCTGAACCAGCAAAACAGCCAGTTGAACCAAAGCATCACGCAGGACGAACAGCGCCAGACCGCCCTGCTCACCCTGCAGCAGGACGCCACGCGCCTGCAACAGCAACTGCGCAACGCCGAATCCGCGAGTCAGCAGGCGACCCAGCACCTGGCCAACCAGCAACGCGAGTTGAGCAATGACCGTCAGCGCCTGGACGAAGAGCTGATCGCGTTCAGCACCCTGCTCCCGGCCGACACACTGGACGCCTTGCGCAACGAACCGGCTGCGACCTTCATGCAGCTCGACCGGCAGATCGCCCAGCGCCTGGAGCAACTCGACCAGCAACGCGATGAACTGAGCGAACAGCTACAACGCCAGCAGACGCTGGAGAAGGAACAGGATCGTCAACTGACCCGCGTCCAGCAGCTGGAAACCGCTCAGCGCCAGTTCACCACGCTCACCGAGCAGCAACAGGCTTGCCAGCAGCAACTGACGCAACTGCTCGGTTCCCACAGCAGCGCCGAACACTGGCAACAGCAACTGGATCAAGCCGTCGAACAGGCGCGCAATGCCCAAGCTACCGTCAGTCAAGAACTGCAATCGGTGCGCACGCGCCTGGTGCAACTGGCAGCGGAACTGAAAGCGCAGCAAGACCGCCTGCTCGCCCTTGAAAGCGAAGATCGTGAACTGAGCCTGAAGATTGCCGACTGGCGCGCCTTGCATCCGGAACTGGATGACGGCGGCCTTGAGCAGTTGCTGAGCGTCGACGACCAGCAGGTCAGCGAATTGCGCCAACGGTTGCAGCACAACGAAAAAGCCATCGAACAAGCCAAGGTGTTGTTGCAGGAACGCGATAAGCGTCTAACCAGTCATCAGGCACAGCACAACGGTAATCTCGATACCGCGCAACTGGCCACCGCCCTGTCCGAGTTGCAAAACCAGTTTGCCGCCAGCGAGCACCGTTGCGCCGAACTGCGCGCCGAACAGGCCGAGGACCAGCGCCGGCAGAACGCCAATCAGGCCCTGGCGCAACAGATCGCCGACGCTTACAGCGAGTATCAGCGCTGGGCGCGCTTGAATGCCTTGATCGGCTCCGCGACCGGCGACACCTTCCGCAAGATCGCCCAGGCCTACAACCTCGACCTGCTGGTGCATCACGCCAACGTGCAGTTGCGGCAACTGGTGCGGCGCTATCGCCTCAAACGCGGCGGCAGCATGCTGGGCTTGCTGGTGATGGACACCGAGATGGGCGACGAGCTGCGTTCGGTGCATTCGCTGTCCGGTGGCGAGACGTTCCTGGTGTCGCTGGCCCTGGCATTGGGCCTGGCTTCGATGGCATCGAGCACGCTGAAAATCGAATCGCTGTTCATCGACGAAGGCTTCGGCAGCCTCGACCCCGAATCCCTGCAACTGGCGATGGACGCCCTCGATGGCTTGCAGGCTCAGGGCCGCAAGGTCGCGGTGATTTCCCACGTCCAGGAAATGCACGAACGGATCCCGGTGCAGATCCAGGTCCATCGCCAGGGGAACGGCCTGAGTACCCTGGAGGTGAAATGACCACGCTGTACTCCTTCCGCCGCTGCCCGTACGCCATGCGGGCGCGGATGGCCCTGCGTTACTCGGACGTTGCCGTGAACATCGTCGAGGTCAGCCTGAAGGCCAAGCCTGCCGAGATGCTCGCGCTGTCGAGCAAAGGCACGGTGCCGGTGTTGAGCGTCGACGACCAAGTGATCGATGAAAGCCTGGCGATCATGCACTGGGCATTGGCGCAGAACGATCCGCAGGATTGGTTGCTCAAGGATGATCCTGCGGGGCAAGCGCAGATCGCGGCGCTGATCGAAGAGAACGATCAGGTGTTCAAGGTGCATCTGAATCGCTACAAGTACGCCGAGCGTTATCCCGAGCAGCCAATGGCGTTTTATCGCAGCGAGGGTGAGGTGTTCTTGCGCAGGCTGGAGGCGTTGCTGGAGGGTCGCGATTACTTGCTGGCGGTGCATCCGAGCCTGGCGGATGTGGCGTTGATGCCGTTCGTGCGGCAGTTCGCCCATGTCGATCGCGAGTGGTTCGGGCAGACACCTTACGTGCGGTTGCAGGCGTGGCTACAGCGATTCCTCGAGTCGGACCTGTTCACATCAATCATGAAGAAATAACCGCCCCCCCTGTAGGAGCGAGGCTTGCCCGCGAAGGGGTCATCAAGACCGCCAAAAGCTTCGCGGGCAAGCCTCGCTCCTACAGGGGGTGGTGGCGTATCAGGCGAATACTTCGCACATCTGCAACACCGAGCAATCGACCTGGAACGGCCCGAAGAAATCGCCTTGGCGTTTGATCGGTGGATTACCGGCCAGCAGGCCCATGGCCTTTTCGGTTTCGATGCTGCGAGCGAGGTTGTGATTGGCTTCGATAGCGCGAGCCACGGAACCTGCCGAGGCTTGTCCGATGCCCAACAGTGATGAGCCATTGGTCATGAACGCCAGGAAGGCGATGACCCAGAGTTTGCCCCCTTTCATGCCCCTGTCACTCCCGCCACGTCTGCGTGATCGATCACGGCGTTTTGTGCGCGGTGCTCGAACTGAATGGCGGGATAAGCGACCTGAATCGGTGCGTCGGTTTCGTGTTGAGATTGCGCGGTAATGCTGACAACCAACACCAGCGCCACGTAAAGACCGATGGCCAGGTAGGCGCCGTGTTTGGCAGAAGTGAGGATTGCGCTGGCCATGGTGTTCTCCGTGGGCATGTTTCAGTGCCCACAGAATCGATCAAAAAAGCTGTGATAACCACTCAGGGTTATCCATAGTCACCATCAGCTTCGTTGATCATTAAGCCAGTCTATTTCAGCCTTCGATAAAACTCATCATGCGCTCTCGGGCAGCGTCAGGCTCGCCTGGAACGGGCGTTGCGGCAGATAAAATGGGGGTTGAATAGAGGAACAGGAGTACCACGGCCAGACGCATCGCCATGCTGTCGATCCTTTTTATAGTAGAAGGAGTCAATAAATCAGCGTCAAATTTAAACTCATGGCCATGTGATATCAAGCGCAGCATTAATAGCAATCTGATGCTGTCGTAAACGCGTTATGCAGGAGCGACATCACTCAGGCTTTCTCGAAGCTTTTCAGCTTGATCCGCGCAAGTGACTTCGCTCCTGCATAAAGGGTGCAGGGCTTGGCTTTCAGGCTTGGGTTTTGTGATCCAGGGCTGCGTAGAAGTTGGCGCTCTGTTGCAGGTATTTCTGGGTGTAGCTCTGGGCGTGGGATTTTTTGTCGCTGATTTCAACGTTGGCGCTGGCTGGCAGAGCAACGGTGGCAGAGATGGCGGATGCGGCGATGACAGAGAAGAGATTGAAGTTCATGGCGGTATTCCTCGGATTCAGTTGGCTTGCTTGCCCGGTGGGGCCGTGAAGCAAACTTAACTGCCGAGGCTGACGCCTTGAAATCTTTTGTAGCAGTAGCAGATATCAGCGTCATTAATAGAAGGATGCAGGCCCCATCAACCGGGGCCTGCGGCCTATTGACGCACCAGGAACTTCAGATCGCTCGGGGCATCCATCGGCAGTTTCTGCACGGTTTTATCCAGCAGGCCGCTCTTGGCATCGCGTTCGACGACGACAATCTGGTTGCTCTTCTGATTGGCGATCAGCACGAACCGGCCACTCGGATCGAGGCTGAACTCGCGCGGGTGATCCCCTTCCACCGAACGGCGTTGCAGCTCTTTGAGGTGGCCGGTCGCCGGGTCAATGGCAAACACCAGCAACTGATTGGCAGTGCCACGGTTGCTGACGTAGAGGAATTTGCCATCCTTTGATGCATGCAACGCTGCGGCGGCTTTGTCCGACGTCGGTTGCCCGGCCGCCAGATCGACCATTTGCGTTCGCTCAAGCGTGCCGTCGCGGTAATCGAACACCGCGACCTGCGCACTCATTTCCAGGGTCAGCCACGCGTGTTTGCCATCGGCACTGAACAGCAAATGCCGTGGTCCGCTGCCTGGCGGCAACTGGACCGATGCGGGTGTGGCCGCGATCAACGGCAAGTCCGGGTTGGCCTTCGGATCGAAGCGATAGACAAAGATCTTGTCCGCGCCCAAATCATTGGAGAACACAAACTTGCCATCCGGCGAGGACACCGTCGAATGCACATGCGCCGACATCTGCCGCTCGGGGTTGACCCGGCTGGACGGATGACTGCTCATTTGCACCACGGGTTTGAGCGTGCCATCGGCGCCCACCGGCAACACCGCCAGCGTGCCGCCCGGGTCTTCACTCACGGAATAATTGCTGACGAACAGGTGGCTGGCATCGCCGCTGAGGCTCGAATGGGTTGGCTCGTTGCCCAGGCTCTGGACCTGATTGATCAGGCGCAGCGCATGGGTTTTGGCGTCGATCGCATAACTGCTGACGCGCCCAACCCGGTCTTTTTGCCCCGGGCCGTTTTCGTTGACCACGAACAGGTGACGCTGATCGTTGGACAGGGTCAACCAGGACGGGTTTTCGCTGTTGACCACTTGCAACGGCTTGGCGTCGAGCTGCCCGGTGGCGCTGTCGAAACTCAGGCGATAAATGCCCTGGCTTTGCCCTGCGGTGTAGGAACCCACGAGCAATTGATAGTCGTCGGCGGATGCGGCTTGAACACCCATTGCCCCGATGCTGCCAGCGATCAACAGCGGCCAGAGGTTACGCATCCTCTTGTTCGTCGTCTTCGTTGTCGCCGCTGACAACGTCGCCGAGGCAGACCAGGCGGTGTTCCCCGCCGTCGTCCTTGATCAGCCAGCTCTGCAAAGTTGAATCGAAGGTTGCCGCTTGAACCTGAGCGGGGGTGAATTCCCAGTGTTTGGCCGCTCGACCGTCCATGCATTCGATGTGCAGATTGTCGTCGACATCAAGGGCGAATTCGAAGGCATGCAACCCGTCGATTTCCACCATTCCGCAGTGTTCGAGGGCGTTGAGCAAGGTGTCGGTTGAGGCAGTCATGGCAGTCAATCTTTGAAGGGGAAAGACGCAATGATAGCGCAATGTGGGAGCAGCCTCGTGCCGGACACCACCCCCTCTAACGACACAGAAAAAAATGTGGGAGCGAGCCTGCTCGCGAATGCGGAGTGTCAGTCGACATAATCCTTGACTGTCACACCGCAATCGCGAGCAGGCTCGCTCCCACAGGGATTTATGTTCAGCCGTTAGAGCGCATCACGCGAAGGCTGTCCATCCACCAGCCGCTGAATACGCAGCGGGTTGCCGTTCTTCAACGCATCCGGCAGCAGGCTGTCGGGGTAGTTCTGGAAGCACACTGGCCGCAGGAAGCGGTCAATCGCCAGCGTGCCCACCGAGGTGCCACGCGCATCGGACGTCGCCGGGTACGGCCCGCCATGGACCATCGAATCGCAGACTTCCACACCGGTCGGATAGCCGTTGAGCAGGATTCGTCCGACCTTCTGTTCCAGCAACGCCGTCAATTCGCCGAACTGCTCGAAGTCTGCCGGTTCGCCAATGATCGTTGCCGTGAGTTGTCCGTGCAGGCCATTTAAAGCAGCGCTGAGTTGCGTCTGATCCGCCACCTCGACAAACACCGTGGTCGGGCCGAAGACCTCTTCCTGCAGCACTTCATCGCCGTCGAGCAACAGACTGACATCGGCCTTGAACAACTGCGGTTGCGCCTGATTGCCTTGCTGCGGATTACCCGCCAGGTGCGTCACGCCCGGGTGCGCGAGGAGTTTTTGCAGGCCTTGGCCATAACTGCTCAACGTCCCGGCATTGAGCATGGTTTGCGCAGGCTGATCGTTGATCAACCCCGCCACCTGCTGCACAAACGCACTGAACTGCGCCGAGCGAATGCCGATCACCAGACCGGGGTTGGTGCAGAACTGGCCACAGCCTTGCACCACCGAAGCGGTCAGGTCACGGGCCACGCTTTCAGCACGAACGGACAGGGCCTGGGGCAAGACGATCACTGGGTTGATGCTCGACATCTCGGCAAACACCGGGATCGGTTGTGCACGTGCAGCGGCCATGTCGCACAACGCCCGTCCACCCTTGAGCGAACCGGTGAAACCGACTGCCTGAATCGCCGGGTGCTTGACCAGCGCTTCGCCGACCCCGCCACCGTAGATCATGTTGAACACGCCGACCGGCATGCCGGTTTTTTCCGCGGCTCGGAGGATTGCATCTGCCACTTGCTCGGCCGTGGCCATGTGACCGCTGTGCGCCTTGAACACCACCGGGCAACCGGCGGCCAGGGCGGAAGCGGTGTCGCCGCCGGCGGTGGAAAACGCCAACGGGAAATTGCTGGCGCCAAACACCGCAACCGGACCGAGGCCGATGCGGTACTGACGCAGGTCGGGACGCGGCAACGGCTTGCGCTCCGGCTGCGCCAGATCGATGCGTGCTCCATAAAAATCACCACGCCGCAGCACCTTGGCGAACAGGCGCATCTGGCCACTGGTGCGACCGCGCTCGCCTTGAATGCGGGCGGCAGGCAGCGCGGTTTCGCGGCAGACCACGGCGACAAATTCATCGCCCAACGCGTCCAGCTCATCGGCAATGGCATCGAGGAATTGCGCGCGGCGCTCGGCGCTCAGGCTGCGATAAGCGGGGTACGCGGCAGCGGCAGCCTTGGCGGCGGCATCGACTTCTTCCGGCGTGGCCTGATAGAAATCGTGAGGTAACGCCTCACCGGTGCTGGCGTCGACGCTCTGGAGTTTGACGCTGCCGCAGGCACTGCGCTGGCCGCCAATATAGTTGTGACCAAGAATCATGGGTTGCTCCTTAAAGAATGCCGATGGTGCCGGGTTCGAAGGCCGCTTCAACCGGTGCGATGCCGTTGATCAACGGCGCACCAAACTCGGCCTGACTGATCTCGAACACATCCCCCGGCCGGGTGCGAATGCCGTCGGCAAAGGACAGGGTCGCGGTGCCGAAGAAGTGAATGTGCACGTCCCCCGGACGCAGGAACTGGCTGTATTTGAAATGGTGGTATTCGAGGTTTTCCAGGCTGTGGCACATGTTGGCCTCGCCGGTGAGAAACTCGTTCTGCCACAGCACTTCGCCGTCGCGCAAAATGCGGCTCGTGCCCGCCAGATGCTCCGGCAACTCACCGACCCGAAGCTCCGGCCCGTAACTGCAACTGCGCAGTTTGGAATGCGCCAGATAAAGGTAGTTCTTGCGCTCCATGACGTGATCGGAAAACTCGTTGCCCACCGCATAACCGAGGCGATACGGCTTGCCGTCGTGGCCGATGACATAAAGACCGCTGAGCTCGGGTTCTTCACCCGCATCTTCGGCAAACGGCGGCAGCGGGAACGGTTTACCGGGGCGAACGACGATGCTGCCGTCACCTTTGTAGAACCATTCCGGTTGCACACCGGCCTGGCCCGCTGCCGGTTTGCCACCCTCCACGCCCCATTTGAAGATGCGCAGGGTGTCGGTCATCGTTGCTTCGTCGCCGGCCTGCTGATGCATCTTGTCCCGCGCCGAGGCGCTACCCAGATGGGTCAGGCCAGTGCCGCTGACGAGCATGTGTGCCGGGTCCGGATGGTCCAGCGGCGGCAGGATGCGCAGTTTCGCCAGCAGTTCTGCATAGTCGTGGCTGATGCCCAGGCCCAGTGCGTTCACCTGCTGCTCAAGACTGACACCCGCCTCGATCGCCGCCAACGCCAGATCACGAACCGTGCGCGCGTCCTGCACCTCACGGACCAGACCGTCCTCGACCACGCCAACCCGGCGCTCGCCGTTAAACAATTCAAATTGAACCAAACGCATGAATTTTCTCCTGTAAGCAATTCTCAAAAACACCGCAGAACCCTGTAGGAGCCGGCTTGCTGGCGATAGCGATCGGCCTGTCGACAATGATGTTGAATGTGCTGACGCCATCGCCGGCAAGCCGGCTCCTACAGGTCAGCGTGCGCTGGCTGCAAACTGGTCCGCCGGCAGCACATGCTTGCGCTCCAGCAACCGATACACCACGCCGGTCAAAATCAGCCCGAACACCATCACACCCGAGAGGAAATACAGCCCCGAAGCCAGGTTGCCGGTGTATTCCTTCAGCGCCCCGATCACGAACGGACCGATGTAGCCGCCGAGGTTGCCCACCGAGTTGATCAGCGCGATCCCCGCCGCCGCACTGGCGCCAGCGAAGAACCGGCCCGGCAAGGTCCAGAACACCGCAGTGCAGGAAAACAGGGCGAACGCCACCAGGCACAGCGCCGCCAGTTGCAGCACCGGCACCGTCAGCCAGGCACTGAGAAACAGGCCGATAGCCCCCAACACATACAGCACCGCCAGATGGCCGTAGCGATCATTCAAACGGTCGGAACTGCGCGGGATGATCAACAGACCGATGATCCCGAAGATGTACGGCACCGACGACACGAAACCCGTCACCAGATCAGTGCCACCGAACTGCTTGATCAGCGTCGGCAACCACAGGCCCAGGCCATAAATGCTCAGGGTGACCGGCAGATAAAACAGCGCCAGCAGCAACACGCGTTTGTCCTTGAGCGCATGCAACGGATTGCCGTGGCGGGTCTGGCCGTATTCCTCAAGGTCCTTTTTCAGTTCGCCAGCCAGCCAGTCTTTCTCGGGCTGATCCATCCATTTCACCTGTTGCGGACCATCAGGCAGCCAACGCAGCACCGGCCAGGTCAGCAGGATCGCCGGGGAGCCGATGACGATGAACAGCCACTGCCAGCCGTGCAATCCGAGGATGCCGTCCATGCCGAGCAGGCCGCCGGACACCGGGCCGGTGATCAGCATGGCGATCGGTTGGGAGAGGATGAACAAGCCGAGGATCTTGCCGCGATGGCGAACCGGGAACCACTGCGTGATGTAGTACAGAACGCCCGGGAAGAACCCGGCTTCGGCGGCGCCGAGCAAAAAGCGCATCACGTAGAAGCTGTGCGCCCCTTGAACGAAGGCCATGCCGATGGTGATGGCGCCCCAGGTGACCATGATCCGCGCAAACCAGCGCCGCGCGCCGAATCGTTCGAGCATCAGGTTGCTGGGGATTTCCAGCAGAAAGTAACCAATGAAAAACAGCCCGGCACCAAGGCCGTAAGCCGCATCGCCGATACCGATGTCGGCGCCCATGTGCAGCTTGGCGAAGCCCACGGCGGAGCGATCCACATAGGCGATCAGGTACAGCAGGATCAGGAAGGGAATCAGTTTCAGCGTGATGCGACGAATAAGCCGCAGTTCCTGGCTCATGAGATCGGTCTCCGATTGTTGTTGTTATAGAACCTCGGGGGACGCCTCTCGCCAAAAACTGCCAGGGCCTTCCCTCCGTTGGAGCGGACTATATAGTAATACTATTTACGCAACAACACTTCCAAACAGATCGAATTGCGCTTATGTTACGCCTCAGCCAGAACAATATAGTCATACAATAAGAGAATCGATCATGTCTGATAAGAAACCCACCCTGCGCTCCGCCCAATGGTTTGGCACTGCCGACAAGAACGGCTTCATGTACCGCAGCTGGATGAAGAATCAGGGCATCGCCGACCACCAGTTCCACGGCAAACCGATCATCGGCATCTGCAACACCTGGTCGGAACTGACCCCGTGCAACGCGCATTTCCGCCAGATCGCCGACCACGTCAAACGCGGCGTGATCGAGGCCGGCGGTTTCCCGGTGGAATTTCCGGTGTTCTCCAACGGCGAATCAAACCTGCGCCCGACCGCCATGTTTACCCGCAACCTGACGAGCATGGACGTCGAAGAAGCGATTCGCGGCAACCCGATTGACGGCGTGGTGCTGCTGACCGGTTGCGACAAAACCACCCCGGCGCTGTTGATGGGCGCGGCCAGTTGCGACGTGCCCGCTATCGTCGTCACCGGCGGGCCGATGCTCAACGGCAAGCACAAGGGCCAGGACATCGGCTCGGGCACCGTGGTCTGGCAGCTCAGCGAACAAGTGAAAGCGGGCACCATCTCCATCGATGACTTCCTCGCGGCCGAGGGCGGCATGTCCCGCTCCGCCGGCACTTGCAACACCATGGGCACCGCATCGACCATGGCGTGCATGGCCGAAGCACTCGGCACTTCCCTGCCCCATAACGCCGCGATTCCGGCGGTGGATGCGCGCCGTTATGTGTTGGCGCACATGTCCGGCATGCGTGCGGTGGAGATGGTTCGCGAAGACTTGAAACTGTCGAAAATCCTTACCAAGGAAGCCTTCGAGAACGCTATTCGGGTCAACGCCGCCATCGGTGGTTCGACCAACGCCGTGATCCACTTGAAAGCCATCGCCGGCCGCATCGGCGTGGAGCTGGAGCTGGATGACTGGACCCGCATCGGGCGTGGCATGCCGACCATCGTCGACCTGCAACCTTCCGGGCGCTTCCTGATGGAAGAGTTCTACTACGCCGGTGGCTTGCCTGCAGTATTGCGGCGCCTCGGTGAAGCCAACCTGATTCCCAATCCAAATGCCTTGACCGTCAACGGCAAGACCCTCGGCGAGAACACCAAGGACGCGCCGATCTACGGCCAGGACGAAGTGATCCGCACCCTCGACAACCCGATCCGCGCCGACGGCGGCATCTGCGTATTGCGCGGTAACCTGGCGCCACTCGGCGCGGTGCTCAAACCGTCCGCCGCCACGGCTGAGCTGATGCAGCATCGCGGGCGTGCGGTGGTGTTCGAGAACTTCGACATGTACAAGGCGCGGATCAACGATCCGGAGCTGGACGTGGATGCCAACTCGATTCTGGTGATGAAAAACTGCGGACCAAAGGGTTATCCGGGCATGGCTGAAGTCGGCAACATGGGCTTGCCGGCCAAACTGCTGGCCCAGGGCGTGACAGACATGGTGCGTATTTCCGATGCGCGCATGAGCGGCACCGCGTACGGCACGGTGGTGTTGCACGTCGCACCGGAAGCGGCGGCCGGCGGGCCTTTGGCTGCGGTGAAGGAAGGTGACTGGATCGAACTCGATTGCGCCAACGGGCGTCTGCACCTGGACATTCCGGACGCCGAACTGGCGGCGCGCATGGCTGATCTGCAACCGCCGCAGCAGATGATCCTCGGTGGATATCGCCAGCTGTACATCGACCATGTGTTGCAAGCGGATCAGGGCTGCGACTTCGACTTCCTGGTCGGTTGCCGAGGTGCCGAAGTCCCCCGCCACTCCCACTAACCCCACAACCCCTGTAGGAGCCGGGGGGGGGGGGG
>NZ_CATKQM010000016.1:0-112667 GCF_949768225.1 Pseudomonas sp. IT-P44
CCCCCCCCCCCCCCCCCCGGCTCCTACAGTTCATCACCGTGCACGGCGGTCTATCTCGGCAACACCACGGTAAACAGCGTCCCATCAGTTTCGTTCGAACTGACCTCGATCGTCCCGCCGTGCGCATCGACCACTTCCTTGACGATGAACAACCCCAGGCCAAGGCTGGTGGACGGCTGTCCGAGCTCTTCATCGGCGCTGCGTACCAGCGGATCGAAGATCGTACCGATGGCCTCCTCGGGAATAGGCGCTCCAAAGTTATGCACCGTTAGACGAACGGTGTCTGGTTCGCCGGTGAGGGTCACCGTCACATCGCGTTTGTTCGACCCATGCTGCAACGCATTGCCGATCAGGTTTTGCAGCAGTTGCGCCAGGCGTCCGGCATCCCACACGCCTGTCGTGTCGCCCTCTGTATGAACCGTCGGATCGCATTCGGGATTACCGGCACAGGCTTCGGCAATCGCTGCGTGAGCGGCATCGGCCAGGTCCATCGGCTTGGGTTCAATCGGCAGGCTCTTGCCCAGGCGACTGCGCACCAGTTCCAGCAAATCGCCGACCATCACCGCCATGTGCCGCGCGCCGCGTTTGATATTGATCGCACAAGCCAGGGCATCGCCTTCAAGCGTGGTTTTGCGCATCAGCATTTCGGTGGACAGGCTCACGGCCTGCAAGGGGGCACGTAGGTCATGGCCGAGAATAGCCAGGAAGATATCCCGCGAATGATTGACCTGTTCGGCATAGGCCGCCGTGGATTCGGCAAGGGCTTCATCGATGGCTTCGTTGAAACGGATCATGTCCTGGAAGTAAGCGAGGTCCGGTGATTCCAGACTGTTGACCCACAACCGGATCACACAGGCACGCAGGTGACGGAATTCGCTGGTCATCTGCATCAGATCGAAGCCCACGGTATGGCGCAGTTCACCATGGCTGGCGCCGGCTTCGTCCAGGCTCGGGGTTTTCTCCGGACCTTCGCCCCTGGCCTTGGCGAGTTGCTCGCTGGCTGTTTGCGCGGTGGTCATGTCCCGCGCTGCTGCCAACAGAATTTCCCTGGCGTGATCACGCAAGGCCACTCGATCCATATTTTCGGCCGCCGGGGTAATCGTTCTGGCGAACTGCTCCCATTCATCGACGATACGGTCTACGTGTTGCCTGATGAATTCGGATAGGCGCATGGTCGGTTTCCTGATGGCAATCCGAGGCATCTTAGCCCCTTTGGCACCCCCTAAAAACTACCACTGCGCCGGCGACCATTCTTTAGTGGCCCCAGGGTGCTAATTAAATATTTTTTAGATCCTGAAATTAAATGCATTGTTGGGCTGGCGCGGTTTTCCAAGTGGTTTTTTAAGCTTTTGTTTTTAATCGCACTCAATAGTCTGGTGGTTCTTTTCATCGCATAAGGATTTGCGAAATGAACGAACTATCGGACGCTCCGGCGTTGCAAGTTATTACCGGGCATGGAAGAAGCAAAGCCAATGTTCATCATGATTATCTGCTGGGCAAACTGCCTTCGCCGCTAAAAGACGCACCTGTTTCGCGACTGCTTACGATGGCCGATTCGACCGCGGATTTTCCACAGTGGTATTTGAATGCACGCGCCATCGACCGTCAGTACCTCAAGCAACTGACGGATGAGCGCTGGCGCCTTCAGGTCCCGTTGGACGACGTGTTGGAGAATGTACAGCGGGACATTCTTGCCTTTGCCGAACCTTTGCTCGTTAAAACATTAAAGGACCAGCTGAATCTGGATCTGGACGTCAATGCGACGCTCATTCGCCTGTACATCCCGGCAAAACTGGGCTTTGGCATTGATACCAATGCCAGTCGGCTCAGGCAATCGACGTTGCTGGAAGCGGCGCTTCACAATTTCGAGGCGCCTGAAACGCAGGCCGGTGCGTTTCGCGATGGCTCCGGCATCTTCACCCGGGACCACGAAAACGAGTTACAGCGGCATGCGCTGACGGTCGAACAATTCGCGGCCCTGTGCCGGACGCTTGATATCGGCGCGCACTATCAGCGTCACATCAAGGCAGCACTGATGCCCGAAGATATCGCGGCCAAGGCAATAATCGAGCGGCACTGCATGGCCAGTGAAAAAGCCATCTTCAACGAATCTGCGCTGATTGCGTATTTGAAAAACGACATCAGTTCCTATGGCTACGGGAAACTTCAGCAAATTCGTGACAATGAAAAAGGCATTGCGTGGAATCATCGTCCTTTGCAATGCCATCGACTTTCGTTAATGGGCTTCAGGATGTCCGGCATCCTGTTGTTCAGTGCAGTGGCAGACCCCACTGAAGTTAAAAGAATTTACGACAGTCTGGTTCCCCGGCACCAACGCACACTGATGGAATGGTCCAGGCGTTTGACGCTGCTACCGGGCCAGGAGTTTGAGCAGTTCAAATTACTCGAAGCGTTTTTCGCCAATGGCCCCAGCGGTCTCGTCGACGCCACTTTGCAAAGGGAAGATGGTTTTCAACAAAGTCGTCTCGACGGGACGTTGATCGTTTATGTCCCGGATGATCCTGACCATCCCTTCAAAGAGTATGCGTCCCTCACGGACTTCATGAAGGCGCTGACGAGTCAGTTGCGCTCGCCGGACTATCAACAGTTTTTCAGCCGATTCGTGGCACAAAAAGACCATGGCAAATTCTTTGCCCGGGTTCGCGAGCGTTTCACCACGTTCATCTGGACGCAGCGTGAGCCGTTGGACATGGGGCCGTGGTGGCGAGAGACCGCGGTTGAAAACGCCAACGCAGAGCCCATCACCAACATCATTACTGGCGATCTCTGGCCGCAGATCGGTCGCTGGCGCAGGGACAAGGCGATTGCGGATGCGCGGCACATCGCGGTGCCGACCGACGATGAAGACGCGACCACCCGCTGGAATCGGTTGACCGGTTATCTGAGCATCGGCTGGAACGTGTTCAACTTCGGCGCGATGTTGGTTCCTGGCCTGGGCGAAGCGATGTTGGCGGTCATGGTCGGGCAGATGCTGTTCGAAACCATGGAGGGCATCGAGGAGTGGAGCAAGGGCGACAGGGACGAAGCGGCGGCCCATCTGACCGGTGTCATGATCAATTTCGCGCAACTGGCAATCATGGCGGCGGGGCATGTGTTGCCCGCCGGTGCGGCGGCGTCGGTCAAACCCTCGGCCTTCATCGATCAGTTGCAAAAGGTTGAGTTGCCTGACGGCAAGACACGCCTCTGGAAGCCGGACCTGTCGCCCTACGCCCATGACCTGACGTTGCCGAAAACGGTGACGCCAGGTGAGCAGGGGCTGTTCCGGCACAGCGAAAAAACCATCCTGAAGCATGAAAACAAATACTTCGAAGTCAGAAACGACCCACTCACGGGCCAGCCACGCCTGCAACATCCGGATCGGCCGCAGGCGTATCAACCCACACTCGAACACGACGGTGCCGGTGTGTGGAAGACCGAGCTCGACCGACCCGTCGAGTGGGGCAAAATCACGCTCATGCGGCGTCTGGGGCTGGCGGTCGAGGATTTGTCCGAGGCCACGCTGGAGCAGATTCGTATCGCCAGCGGTGTCGAAGAAGACCTGCTGCGCCGGCTGCATGTCGTCAACGAGCCACCGCCAGCGCTGCTGACCGACACGATCGAACGCTTCAAGATCTGGGCTGATGTGCAAAAGCTGCCCGGGCAGATAATGCTTGATGAGGTTCCCGAAGCGTTCATCGAGCAGGTGCCCCGTTTGCTGGTCGAACTGCCGCGATGGCCTGAGCAAAAAAGCATCGAGCTTTTTGACCACGCCGAGCAGTCGGGCCGCTCGATCAAATACGGCAATCTCGACGCGTCGCCGGCCGATACGCTGAGGATAAGCCGTGCCGAGGTCGGTGCCGGGAAACTTCCGGAGCTGGCCGTGAAGTTTGTCAATGAAGCCGACATCCATTCGTTGTTCGGACAGAGTGTTTCCACTGACGAGCATATCCGCATCGACGCCTTGAAAAACAAGCTCGCGGGGCGGGCAGGCAGTCATCCGGGGCCTTTGTTTGATGCGCTCAATCGCCGTTTGCAGCAGACAGACAACCGGCAAGTGCGGGTGCTCCAGGACGCGTTCAGCAACCTCCCCACGGTGATCGCCCGTGAGTTGCTGGCCGACATCGAACCGCAGGACTTGCTCAAAATCACCGAGTTTTCGCGCCTTCCCTTGCAGCTCAGAGAACGCACGCGGCTGGCCTTGCGCACGTTACGCGCCGCACGTGCTTACGAAGGGCTTTACCTCGATGGCGCGTACGGTGTCGATAGCGAGCGATTGGCGTTGCACTCGTTGCAAGTGTTGCCCGACTGGCCCGCAAACGTACGGATCGAAATCCGTGAGTCTTCATTCGATGGTCCGTTGCGCGACAGTGTCGGCCCGGCAGATGCCGCCGTTCGCCGAACCCTTGTCAGCGAGAACGGTCAGTATCAGGCCCGCGATGCCGATGACCTGCATCTGCATGGGGCCGATGACCTCTATGCGTCTGTGTTGCATGCCCTGCCTGATGCTGAGCGCAACACGCTGGGGTACCAGATCAATCAAGGCACGACGCTCAAGCGCGCCATTCAAAAAACGCCATTGCCACGTGACAGGTTCAACGCGCTTCTGGCGGATAACCCTGTTCGAAAACCTGCGTACGATCCAGCCACGATGCGTCTGCGTGGGGGCATGCGCGGGATGGCTCAAGGTCTGCGTCGAGTTCAGGGGCAAGTAACGCCGCAAGAGCGGGTCCGCGTCGTTCGCCCAGGATGGACGGAGGCAGAAGCACAGTCCTATCTGCAAGCGGGGGGCCGAGATGTCAGTCCTGAACAGAGGGCGAGCGACCTCGAAGCGGAATTCAATCGGTTGAACACCCATTTCCAACGCTGGCTGAAATCACCGACCGAGGCATTCCGCTTTACGCCCGCCGGCATCGCCGAATGGCAGTCCAGAAACGCGGTGTACAAAGCGGTCAGGGAATGTTGGCAGCACACCGGCTTGCGCGATGTGGACTCGTACGGCGAGTTGCGAGGCTTCGTGCTCGACCTCGAGAACCTGCCGTTGGGAGGGCGTCTGCGCACCATGCCCACACTGGAGGGCAACTTCGATCACGTCACCCGCCTCAATCTGACCCTGACCGAATTGACCGACGCGCAGGTTTCCTTGCTCGATCATTTTCCGCGATTGCGCTCGCTCAACATCAACGGCAATTCGCTCACCCGGTTTCCTCGTGCCATCGGCCGCATGCGTGCGCTGACGGAGCTGAACCTGCGAGCAAACCGCATTGTCCTGGATGCACAAGGCGTCGCGGACTTGCGCAACCTGACGCGGCTTCAGATCCTGGACCTGCACAGCAATCCCCTCGGCCAGGTTCCGGATATTGGCAGCATGCGCATGTTGCATACGCTGATCCTGGCCGATACCGGCATTCGGACCTGGCCGGACGGGTTATTCGCGCAGCCGCGGTTCCGGCATTTTTACCTGGACATGCAGCGCAACGAAATTACCTATGTGCCCATGGTCACGCGTGGCTCGGTCCAGGCGGAATTGCTGGCGCGCACGGTGTTGAGCCGGGAAACGGATTTTTTGCCGGCCTTCAATCTGCAAACGCTCAGGGAGTACATCGCGTCCGTCGGCATGGACCCCGATCGACCCTATCCACCTCGCGGCGTGCGCGACAGTCTCGACTGGGAAACCGGCATGACCCGGCCGGAATGGGTGGCCAAACAGGAGGTGTGGAACAGCGTCGAGGACGAGATCGGTTCGGTCGGTTTTTTCAACGAGATTCGCAAACTCACTGAATCGGGGCATTTCAAGCACGACCTCGGGTTTCGGGTCGACATGACCGCCAAGGTCTGGCGAATGCTCGATGCGATGTCGAAAAATACCGAGCTGCGGCAAAAACTCTTCACCCTGACCACCGTGCCCACGGCGTGTGTCGATGCCGGCGCGCAGCTGTTCAACGCCATGGGGATGGAGGTGCTGATTCATGAGGCCTATGAACTGGCCAATCCCGCGCTGGTGGAGGGTGAGCTGGTGTCGCTGGCGCGGGGCAAGTCACGTCTGGATGAACTAAGCAGGATTGCGCGAAAAACGATTTCCGAGCGGGAGGCGATGGGTGAGGAATTCAGGCGCGTCAATGCGACGGGCGAGGTCACCGGCACGATTGATGAGGTTGAAGTTCACCTGGCATTCATGACGGACCTTGCCGACCGGTTGGACCTGCCCTGGCAGTCGCGAAAAATGCAGTTCAGAAAAATCGCCGGCGTCACGAACGCGATGATCGAAGATGCTTTCCAGCGTGTACTTAACCTTGAGGCGGGTGAATTGCTCGACGATTTGCTGATCGAGCAGCCGTTCTGGTCATCCTACGTGGAGGGCTCCAACCGGGCGGCCATCAAAGGTTTCAGACGGCGGATTGAAGCCACGATCGAGTTCTACTCAGCGCTTGAAAAACGAGCAACCGACACAACGCTTTCCCTTGAGCAAAAGGCTCGCTTGAAGGAAGAGCTCAGGGTGCTCGGCGCTGAGTTGAACAAACCGGAAAGTGAGTTTGCGCCGGGACGGGTCATGACCGAAGCGCAATACGCCGCCGAACTGGAAGTCATCGACGAAGACAAGAAAGCCTTTATCAAAACGTTCACACGCCAGGCAATCGAACGGGCAAAACTGCAACGGGTAGAAATCCCTTTCGCCGTACAGCCGAACAGTTGATCGCTTCTGTTTTACGCCGGAGCCAGGCACGCCAGGCTCCGGTGATTTGGCCGATTAAAACAGGAAGTAACGCTGGGCCATCGGCAGCACATCCGCTGGCTCGCACCAAAGCAGAACGCCGTCGGCCTTGACCTGATACGTCTGCGGGTCGACATCGATACTCGGCAGGTAGTCGTTGTGGATCAAGTCGGTTTTCTGCACGTCGCGGCAGCCTTTGACCACAGCGATTTTCTTCTTCAAGCCCAGTGCTTCGGGAAGTCCTGCCTCCTGCGCCGCCTGGCTGATGAACGTCAGGCTGGTGGCGTGCAACGAGCCGCCGTAGCTGGCGAACATCGGGCGGTAGTGCACCGGTTGCGGCGTCGGAATCGAGGCGTTGGCATCACCCATCAGGCTGGCCGCAATGGCACCGCCCTTGAGGATCAACGTCGGTTTGACCCCGAAAAACGCGGGGCGCCACAGCACCAGATCGGCCCATTTGCCCACTTCGATTGAGCCCACTTCATGGCTGATGCCGTGGGTGATCGCCGGGTTGATGGTGTACTTGGCGATGTAGCGTTTGGCGCGGAAGTTGTCGTTGCCTTCGCCATCCCCCGGCAGTGGGCCGCGCTGTTTTTTCATCTTGTCGGCGGTCTGCCAGGTACGCGTAATGACTTCGCCGACGCGGCCCATGGCCTGGCTGTCGGAGCTGATCATCGAGAACGCGCCGAGGTCGTGGAGGATGTCTTCGGCGGCAATCGTTTCGCGGCGAATGCGGCTTTCGGCGAAGGCCACATCTTCGGCAATGCTCGGGTCCAGGTGATGGCAGACCATCAACATGTCGAGGTGTTCGTCGATGGTGTTGCGGGTGAAGGGCCGGGTCGGGTTGGTCGAGCTTGGCAGCACGTTGGTAAAACCGCAGGCCTTGATGATGTCCGGTGCGTGACCGCCGCCCGCGCCTTCGGTGTGGTAAGTGTGGATGGTGCGGCCCTTGAAGGCGGCGAGGGTGGTCTCGACGAAGCCGGATTCGTTGAGGGTGTCGGTGTGGATCGCCACCTGCACGTCGTACTGATCGGCCACCGTCAGGCAGTTGTCGATACTCGCCGGGGTGGTGCCCCAGTCTTCGTGCAACTTGAGGCCGATGGCGCCGGCCTTGACCTGCTCGATCAACGGCTCCGGCAGGCTGGCGTTGCCTTTGCCCGTCAGGCCGATGTTCATCGGGAAGGCGTCCGCCGCTTGAAGCATCCGCGCCAGGTGCCATGGGCCGGAGGTGCAAGTGGTGGCGTTGGTCCCGGTGGCCGGGCCGGTGCCGCCACCGATCATGGTGGTGACGCCGCTCATCAGCGCCTCTTCGATCTGCTGCGGGCAGATGAAGTGGATGTGGGTGTCGATGCCGCCGGCGGTGAGGATCATGCCTTCGCCGGCGATCACTTCAGTGCTGGCGCCGATGGCGATGGTGACGTTCGGCTGCACGTCCGGGTTGCCGGCCTTGCCGATGCCTGCCACGCGCCCGTCCTTGAGGCCGACGTCGGCTTTGACGATGCCCCAGTGGTCGATGATCAGCGCGTTGGTGATCACCGTGTCGACGACTTCGGCGGCCAGCAGCTGGCTTTGGCCCTGGCCGTCGCGGATGACTTTGCCGCCGCCGAATTTCACTTCTTCGCCGTAGGTGGTGAAGTCTTTTTCCACCTCGATCCACAGCTCGGTGTCGGCCAGGCGGACCTTGTCACCGACGGTGGGGCCGAACATGTCGGCGTAGGCTTGACGGGAAATCTTCATGTGCTTGCCTTAGGAATTAATTGAATGGGAGATCGCATTCGCGGGCAAGCCTCGCTCCTACAGGGTTCGTGCTGCGGACGACACATGACCTGTAGGAGCGAGGCTTGCCCGCGAAGAGGCCGGTACAGGCTGCACATGACTTACAGGTCACCCATGACCCGCCCGGCAAACCCGAACACCCGGCGATGCCCGGCCAGGTCCACCAGCTCGACCTCGCGGCTCTGCCCCGGTTCGAAGCGCACGGCGGTGCCGGCGGGGATGTTCAGGCGCATGCCGCGACTGGCAGCGCGGTCGAAGGTCAGGGCGTCGTTGGTTTCGAAAAAATGGTAGTGCGAGCCGACCTGGATCGGCCGGTCGCCACTGTTGGCCACCTTCAGGCTGACGGTGCGGCGGCCGACGTTGAGTTCGATGTCGCCGGGCTGGATCTGGTACTCACCGGGAATCATCAATGGGCTCCTTGGAGAATCTTGTAGTAGAGGGCGGTCGGCTTGTAACGACCGCTCGGGTCGCAGGCGTAGTCGGGGATTTCTCCCGCACGGGTGTAGCCCAGGGCCTTGTAGAAATCCTCGGCCGGGGAACCGGCTTCGGTGTCGAGGTAAAGCATGCCGCGCTTGTGCTGGAGCGCGGCCTGTTCCAGGGCGTTCATCAATTGTTGGCCCAACCCGCGGCGGCGCGCGTGTTCACGCACCAGCAGCTTCTGCACTTCGGCGCGGTTCAGGCCGTTGGCTTTCTGGCACAAAGTCAGTTGCACACTGGCCTGTACTTGCTCGTCCTTGACCACCACCCACAGCAGCACGTTGCCCTTGTTCAACTCCTCTTGAACGCCATCGAACCAGGCGCGTGCCTGTGTGGCATCCAGATCGGCCATGAACCCGACACTGGCGCCATAGCTGACCGCGTCGAGCAGCAGATCAATCAAACCCTGACGATAGTGCGCAAAGCTTTCAACATTGACGCGGCGCAGTTGGGCGGCGTTCATCGGGCATTACTCCTTGTTGGCGGGCGGCGGCTCCGCGCCAGGATTGAGGGTCAGTTGCATGAAGGTCAGGTCCAGCCAGCGGCCGAACTTGGTGCCCACCTGCGGCATCTGCCCGGTGATCACGAAGCCGACGCGTTCATGCAGGCGGATGGAAGCGGCATTGCCGCTTTCGATGGCGGCGACCATCACATGCTTGTCGCAGCCTTTGGCACGCTCGATCAACACGTCCATCAATTGCGGACCCAGTCCATTGCCGCGTTGATCGCTGCGTACGTAGACCGAGTGCTCGACGGTGTGGCGGAAACCGTCGAACGGTCGCCAGTCACCGAATGAAGCGTAGCCGAGTACGTTGTTATCGCCGTCGACGATCACCAGGATCGGATAGCCCTGGGCTTGCCGGGCGCTGAACCAGGCCTGGCGGTTGCCGAGGTCCACGGCTTGTTCGTTCCAGATCGCCGTGGTGTTGAGCACGGCGTCGTTGTAGATGTCGCGGATCGCCGGCAGATCGGCGTGCACCGCATCGCGGATGTGGTAAGTCATGGCGCGGCCTCAGGCGATGGGTTGGTGGACGGTGACCAGTTTGGTCCCGTCGGGGAAGGTGGCTTCGACCTGGATCTCCGGGATCATTTCCGGAATGCCTTCCATCACTTGTTCGCGGCTGAGCAGGGTGGTGCCGAAGTGCATCAGCTCGGCCACCGTCTGGCCGTCACGCGCGCCTTCGAGCAGCGCTGCGGAGATGTAGGCCATGGCTTCCGGGTAGTTGAGTTTCACGCCGCGCGCCAAACGCCGCTCGGCCACGAGGCCGGCGGTGAAGATCAGCAGCTTGTCTTTTTCGCGTGGGGTCAGGTCCATCGTTTGGAATCCATAATCGGCAGATTAAAAAATCACTACAACCTCTGTAGGAGCGAGGCTTGCCCGCGAATGCTGCGCCTCGGTTTAACTGATTGACCGCGTTATCGTTCTTCGCGGGCAAGCCTCGCTCCTACAGGGATCGGTGTTCAGGTGCTCCATATTCTGGGTGGGACGGCTTCTCGACCGAGCAACGCAGGCCTGAGCAATCGCCACAAATCAATCAACCAGCCTCGCGCCAACAGCGCCTCGCTGGCCAGGCACCGAGCCACCAAAAGGCCCGGCAACTGGGTCAAATCCCCGCGTACGTCATTGGGCAGCGAGCGACAGGTTTCCAGCAGTTCACTGTCAATCTCCCCCGTCACCAACAACGTCGCAAACACCGGTTGCCCATCCAGGCCAATCGGCGAATCGAGCAACCCGTCATCCCCGACAATGCGCTGGCGTTCGTGCCAGAGCAACTGGCCATCGCGGCGGATATCCAGCTGCGCCTGAAAATGCCCGAGTTCAAAGCGCTCGCCACTGGCCGGACGACCCAGTGCCACCACGTCCCAGTAGAACAGCCGCGCATCGCCTTCCAGATCAATGGCGGTGCGCAGTTCGGCTTGAGCGGCGCTGAAGATAATCGTCTCTTGTGGCAACCATTCGAGGGTCGCACCTGCGGCCACTTTCAGATCAAGTGTCTGATAAGCCGGTCCTGCCGCGCGATACCACTTGGCCGCGCCGGGGCTGGTGATTTGTGCCCACGCATCGCGGCCAACGCTGGCGCTGATGTCCAGCCGATCACCGCCGGCAATCCCGCCGGGCGGATGCACGATGATGTGCTGGCAAACCTCGGGCCCCTCGGCGTACAGATGCTTTTGCACCCGCAACGGCCCTTTATGCCGACGCTGAACCGGGCGTGTGCTGTCGCCGAATCGGGCATAGCCCAGTTCCAGCTCGGCATGCCAGCTAGGCGTGAACAGCGTTGTGTGGGCAGGTAAATTCATGATGTCTAATTATCGTTAGGACGCTACAGATTAGATCGTAACCAGACCGCGCACACCTTCGGCTTCCATATTTTCGCCGCGACCCTGCTGCACGATCTCGCCGCGGGACATCACCAGGTATTGATCCGCCAGTTCAGCGGCGAAATCGTAGAACTGCTCAACCAGCAGAATCGCCATGTCGCCGCGTGCCGCAAGCTTCTTGATGACCGCGCCGATCTCCTTGATCACCGACGGCTGAATGCCCTCGGTCGGCTCGTCGAGGATCAGCAACCGAGGCCGGCTGGCCAGCGCCCGGCCGATTGCCAGTTGCTGCTGTTGGCCACCGGACAGGTCACCGCCGCGTCGTTGCTTCATTTGCAGCAACACCGGGAACAGCTCGTAGATGAACGCCGGGACTTCTTTCGCTTCGCTGCCCGGAAATCGCGACAGGCCCATCAGCAGATTTTCCTCCACCGTCAGCCGACCGAAAATCTCACGGCCCTGAGGCACGTAAGCGATCCCGGCATGCACCCGCTGGTGTGGCTTGAACGTGGTGATCGGTTTGCCTTCCCAGTTCACCGCGCCTTCTTTGGCCGGCAGCAAACCCATCAGGCATTTGAGCAGCGTGGTCTTGCCCACACCGTTGCGCCCGAGCAGGCAGGTGACTTCACCGACCTTCACGTCAAACGTCAGGCCGCGCAGGATGTGGCTACCGCCGTAGTACTGGTGCAGCTTGTCGACTTGCAGCATCTTTGAATTCCTCTCAACCCCTGTAGGAGCCGGCTTGCTGGCGATAGCGGCGTATCAGCCAGCATCAATATCGCCTGACCCACCGCCATCGCCAGCAAGCCGGCTCCTACAGGGGGTTTGTGTTTGCAGCTTTAGCGACCTAGGTACACCTCGATCACCCGCTCGTTATCCTGCACCTGCTCCAGCGACCCTTCGGCCAGCACGCTGCCCTGGTGCAACACGGTGACGTGGTCGGCAATCGAGCCGACAAACCCCATGTCGTGCTCCACCACCATCAGCGAATGCTTGCCCGCCAGGCTCTTGAACAGCTCGGCAGTGAACTCGGTTTCGGCATCGGTCATGCCCGCCACGGGTTCGTCGAGCAGCAGCAATTGCGGGTCTTGCATCAACAACATGCCGATCTCCAGGAACTGCTTCTGCCCGTGGGACAACAAGCCCGCCGGGCGATTGACCGAGGTGGTCAGGCGAATGGTTTCCAGCACTTCGCTGATGCGATCTTTCTGTTCGCCACTCAGGCGAGCCCGCAGGCTGGCCCACACCGACTTGTCGGTTTTCTGCGCCAGTTCAAGGTTTTCAAACACGCTCAGCGCTTCGAACACCGTCGGCTTCTGAAACTTGCGACCGATGCCGGCCTGAGCAATTTGCACCTCGCTCATCTGCGTCAGATCGAGGGTTTCACCGAACCAGGCTTTGCCATGGCTGGGGCGCGTCTTGCCGGTGATCACGTCCATCAGCGTGGTCTTGCCCGCGCCGTTGGGGCCGATGATGCAGCGCAATTCGCCGACGCCGATGTACAGGTTCAAATCGTTCAGTGCCTTGAAACCATCGAAGCTGACGCTGATGTCTTCCAGGGTCAGGATGGTGCCGTGGCGGGTATTCAGGCCGGGGCCGACGCGTTGCCCGAGGCCGATGGCATCGCGGCTGGTGCCGGCGTCCTTGTTCGGCTGCGGTGGATAGAAGGCCGGCTCGAGCATGAATTCAGCCGTCGCAGTCACTCTCATTGGTCACCCCTTTTCTTCAGCAGGCCGATCACGCCTTTGGGCAGGTACAAGGTCACGACGATGAACAGCGCGCCGAGGAAGAACAGCCAGTACTCGGGGAAGGCTACGGTGAACCAGCTTTTCATGCCGTTGACCACGCCGGCACCGAGCAACGGGCCGATCAGCGTGCCGCGACCGCCGAGTGCGACCCAGACGGCGGCCTCGATGGAGTTGGTCGGCGACATTTCGCTCGGGTTGATGATGCCGACTTGCGGCACGTACAGCGCGCCCGCCAGACCGCACAACACTGCGCTCAAGACCCAGACAAACAGCTTGAAACCCCGTGGGTCGTAACCGCAGAACATCAGGCGGTTTTCGGCATCGCGCAGGGCGGTCAGCACTCGGCCAAATTTGCTTTGCGCCAGGCGCCAGCCGATGAACAGGCTCGCCACCAGCAACAGCACCGTGGCGAAAAACAGCACCGCGCGCGTCCCCGGTTCGGTAATGCCAAAGCCAAGAATGGTGCGGAAGTTGGTGAAGCCATTGTTGCCGCCAAACCCGGTTTCGTTGCGGAAGAACAGCAGCATCCCGGCGAAGGTCAGGGCCTGGGTCATGATCGAGAAATACACACCTTTGATCCGCGAGCGGAAGGCAAAGAAGCCGAACACCAACGCCAGCAATCCGGGCGCCAACACCACCAGACACATCGACCAGAGGAAGCTGCTGGTACCGGTCCAGTACCACGGCAATTCGGTCCACGACAGGAAGGTCATGAACGCCGGCAAGGCATCGCCTGAGGCCTGGCGCATCAGGTACATGCCCATCGCGTAACCGCCGAGGGCGAAGAACAGACCGTGACCGAGGGACAGCAGGCCGGCGTAACCCCAGACCAGATCGAGGGCGAGGGCGACGATGGCGTAGCAAAGAATCTTGCCCACCAGGGTCAGCGTGTAGGCCGAGACATGGAAGGCGCTGTCTGGCGACAACAGCGACAGCAGCGGCAACGTCAACAGCAAAACAAGGATCACCGCACCGACGGCAATCGTGACTTTGGGGCCGGCCTTTTGGCTGGCTGTGAGCATCAGGGGCTGGTTCATCAGTCGATCACCCGTCCTTTCAGTGCGAAGAGGCCTTGCGGACGTTTCTGGATGAACAGAATGATCAGCGCGAGGATCAGGATCTTGCCGAGTACGGCGCCGATCTGCGGTTCGAGAATCTTGTTGGCGATGCCCAGCCCGAACGCGGCGAGCACGCTACCGGCCAGTTGACCGACGCCGCCGAGCACCACCACCAGGAACGAGTCGATGATGTAGCTCTGGCCGAGGTCCGGGCCGACGTTGCCGATCTGACTCAGCGCCACGCCGCCAAGGCCGGCGATGCCGGAGCCGAGGCCGAAAGCGAGCATGTCCACGCGCCCGGTGGGCACGCCGCAGCAGGCGGCCATGTTGCGGTTCTGAGTGACGGCGCGCACGTTCAGGCCCAGGCGTGTCTTGTTCAACAGCAGCCAGGTCAGCACCACCACGAACAGAGCGAAGGCGATGATCACGATGCGGTTGTACGGCAGCACCAGGTTTGGCAACACCTGTATCCCGCCCGACAACCACGCCGGGTTGGCCACTTCGACGTTCTGCGCGCCGAACACCAATCGGACAAGCTGGATCAGCATCAGGCTGATGCCCCACGTGGCGAGCAGGGTCTCCAGTGGGCGGCCGTAGAGGTGGCGAATCACTGTGCGTTCCAGCGCCATGCCAATCGCCGCCGTGACGAAAAACGCCACCGGCAACGCGATCAATGGGTAGAACTCGATGGCTTGCGGGGCAAAGCGCTGGAACAGCAACTGCACGACGTAGGTCGAGTAGGCGCCGAGCATCAGCATTTCACCGTGGGCCATGTTGATCACGCCGAGCAGGCCGAACGTGATCGCCAGCCCGAGCGCCGCGAGCAGCAGGATCGAACCGAGGGACATGCCGCTGAAGGCCTGGCCGAGCATCTCGCCGATCAGCAGTTTGCGTTTGACTTGGGCCAGGCTGGTTTCGGCGGCGGTACGCACATTGGCGTCAGCTTCGACACCCGGCTCCAGCAAACTCTCCAGTCGAGTGCGAGCCAGTGGATCGCCGGTTTCACCGAGCAGGCGCACAGCGGCGAGGCGCACGGCCGGGTCGGTGTCCACCAGTTGCAGGTTGGCCAGCGCGAGGCTGAGCGCGGCGTGAACGTTTTCGTCGTGTTCGCCAGCCAGTTGCTGGTCGAGGAATTTCAGCTGCGCCGGTTTTGCGCTTTTCTGCAATTGCTGCGCGGCGGCCAGACGGGTTTTGGCGTCGGTGGCGAGCAATTGATGGCTGGCCAGCGCGGTGTCGATCAGACCCCGCAGGCGATTGTTCAGGCGCAAGGTTTTCGGTTGGCCGTCGACCGTCAGTTCGCCTTGTTGCAGGGCGTTGATCAGCTCGACACGAACCGGATCGGGCTGCGCGGCCCAGGCTTCCAGCATTTTTGCTTGCTGCACAGGGTTGGCGGCGACGAAGTCTTCGGCGTCGCCGGCGTGGGCTGCCATCGGCAATAGCAGCGCGAGGGCAAGAAATAGACGATAAAGGGACATGGCAACGTCCTGAAAGGCGATGAGGAACCTTGTAGGAGCGAGGCTTGCCCGCGAAGGGGACCTCACGGCCGCTAAAAGCTTCGCGGGCAAGCCTCGCTCCTACAGGTTTCGTGTGAGTGCAGTCAGGTGCCTCAGTTGCTCTTCACCGCATACTCCGGCTTCTTGTCGTTGCCAGGAATGAACGGGCTCCACGGCTGGGCACGGATCGGGCCTTCGGTCTGCCACACCACGTTGAACTGACCGTCCGCCTGGATCTCGCCGATCATCACCGGCTTGTGCAGGTGGTGGTTGGTCTTGTCCATGGTCAGGGTGTAACCGGACGGCGCGGCAAAGGTCTGGCCGGCGAGGGCTTCGCGGACTTTGTCGACGTCGGTGGATTTGGCTTTTTCCGCTGCTTGCGCCCACATGTGGATGCCGACGTAGGTGGCTTCCATCGGGTCGTTGGTCACCGCTTTGTCGGCGCCCGGCAGGTTGTGTTTCTTCGCGTAGGCTTTCCAGTCGGCGACGAATTTCTTGTTCGCCGGGTTCTCCACCGACTCAAAGTAGTTCCACGCCGCGAGGTTGCCCACCAGCGGTTTGGTGTCGATTCCGCGCAGTTCTTCTTCACCGACCGAGAACGCCACGACCGGAACATCGGTGGCTTTCAGGCCCTGGTTGGCCAGCTCTTTATAGAACGGCACGTTGGAGTCGCCGTTGACCGTGGAGATGACCGCAGTCTTGCCACCGGCCGAGAATTTCTTGATGTTGGCGACGATGGTTTGATAATCGCTGTGACCGAACGGGGTGTAGACCTCTTCGATGTCCTTGTCCGCCACACCTTTGGAGTGCAGGAACGAACGCAGGATCTTGTTGGTGGTGCGCGGGTAGACGTAGTCGGTGCCGAGCAGGAAGTAGCGCTTGGCGGCGCCGCCTTCTTCGCTCATCAAGTATTCCACGGCCGGGATCGCCTGTTGGTTCGGCGCGGCGCCGGTGTAGAACACGTTCGGCGACATCTCTTCGCCTTCGTACTGCACCGGGTAGAACAGCAGGCCATTGAGCTCTTCAAACACCGGCAGCACCGATTTACGCGACACCGAGGTCCAGCAACCGAACACAACGGCGACCTTGTCCTGGGTCAGCAGCTGACGACCCTTTTCTGCGAACAGCGGCCAGTTCGACGCCGGGTCGACCACCACCGGTTCCAGCATCTTGCCGTTCACGCCGCCCTTGGCGTTGATCTCGTCGATGGTCATCAACGCCATGTCTTTGAGGGACGTTTCGGAGATCGCCATGGTGCCGGACAACGAATGCAGAATACCGACCTTGATGGTCTCGGCGGCCTGGACAGTCCAGGTCATGCCCATCGCGGCAATGCTTGCCGTGAGTGTAAAAGCCTTGATCAAGCTGCGACGCTTCATTGTGCGATCTCCATGAACTTATGAGTTTTCTTGGTTGGCAGATGCGGACTACTGAAGGGTCTTTAGCAAGGGGTGTGCCTGTTCGGTAAAGGCCGGTAAATCTCGTGATAGAGCCATTGGCTGGCCGGAGCGCGCACCAGACTGGGGCCTGTTTGCAAGGCGGGTGCGCCTGAGTGCGCAGCATTGGTGCCGAGGGAGTTCAGTGCCAAAACCCGGCAGGCGATAACTATGTACCACCTGCTGTGCTGCGAAATCTTGATCATCGTGGTTTCGAAATCAAGTGAGCAGCGCATGGATAGCACCTCTGGCAATACACCTTCAATCCCCCAGGAACCGGCCAAATTTCCCGCACTGGGACCGACGTTCATAAGCGCCGATGATGCAGCCTATTGGGCACACCGACAGATCGGCGCGCGTCGTGACAGAGCCTACGGCGGCGTGATCGTGCAGCGTGGCGATGGAAAATTTCAGCCCACGTTGCCTGTGGCCGGGAGGATGGGGCATTTCGATTTTGACACCTTGCTGTCTACCGGCCGCGTCGGAGAGCTATTTGCCCCACCGGGCTACAGTGGTGCGGCGTATTACCTGTCCCATTCGGCCAGCCACGCTGAAGTTCTGCGTGCTCATCCGCAGTGGACAGCCGAACAGATCAAGTTAGATCTCGGTTTTTTTTCGAGAGGGCATATCCTGACCCACATGCAGGACCCGGGCGCCTATGGCCAGCGCCACTATCTGTCGGGGCCGGATGACTCGTTGATCAAGTACGAGTCCACTCAGCCGGCAGAGGAGAAAAAACTCTTTGAACAGGGGTTCAAGTCTTTCGGGCCGTTCACCGATGTTGAACTTTTGATTCAGAAACTGGCCTCGATCGGCACGCTGAGCGTACTGGTGCCCAATGATCAGTGGGGTGGCGTACGAGGAAACGTGCCGGCGAACTGGACCCTTGGTACCGCCCTGGGACACAACCGGCCCGTCTCACAGCCTTTTTTTTGTGCCGTCTCCGATCAAGTGGACAAGGCTATCGAAGCCGCGGCAACGAGCGTATCCACAGTCTCCGGTAGTGTGTATCTGGGTTTTGTCGTCACGTCTGCCGGAAGTTCGGAATGCATGGCGACCTATCCGGTTCTCTCCAGCCAACTGAATGTGGCCATCGAGTTGTTCAATACCTTTCCGAGGAGATCCGATCACAAGCTGGAGAGGTTGCTCGATTTCGACCTGCATGGCGTTTACTTCCTGTCGCACAGTGATGGCGCGCAGAGTGCCAGCGATCCTTGGCTTTATGAGCACTTTATTTCACCGGAGGAGTTGGCTGCGGGTATCAAATTTTCGCTATGGGATGTTTATCGGCAGGAATACCCAGACTTCCTGAATGTGTACACCAGAACCCGGGATGGTGCCGTGTTGCAGTACCGCCCCTCGGCGAACATCCGTGAAGCTCTGTTGAAGGAGAGCGCGGATTTCAACGCTCGACTGAAGGCTGGCACGCTCAAGCCAGCAGACTACGTCAAGCAGGTGGCCGCAGCCGGCCAGCTGACAGTGCTGAAGGACAGCCAGTTGTGGGATGTTGTCGGGGACGTTGGCGCTGACTGGCAACCCTATGCCAGATCGAGGCGTTTGAGTCCCGCTTTTCTCATGGCGGACGATGCCGCACGTTTTGCGCACGAGTACATCGGCAGCCGGCGTGAACAAGGCTTCGCCGGGATGATTGTGCAGGATCAAAACAAACGCTTCGTTGCCACAGAACCGGTTTTTTCCGCAAAACCACGGTTTGTGCTGGACAGGCTGTGCCCCCTCGATGCCACCGGCGCACCGATCATGTTGCTCGAGGGATACTCGTTTCATGGGCTGTACGCTTCGCGCTGGCAAGCTGACTCAAGCGCCATTGTGCGTACCGACGAACAAGAGCAATTGACGCAGGCGCAAATGTTCACCACCGAAGACATTCGCTCGGTGCTCGACAAGAGCGCGCATGTTGTCGACTTTTACCTCTCCGGTTCGCCAGACAGCCTGCTGGTTTACAGTCCCGATCTATCGAAAGTGGCGGCCCGCAACAAAGTGCAAGAGCGAGTTGCCCTGCTCGCCGATGGCTCCACCCTGATCGACCGGGCGCTGGCGTCTGGCACGCTTGCCCCCGATACCGTTGTCGACGAACTGGCCGGAACCGGCCGATTGCGTGTGGTAGCCGGCAATGATGTGTGGGGGGCACGAGGAGCGGTGCTGGGTAAAGAGTCAACTCCCGCAGGCGTATCGCCTCCTTTGCTCGGGGCGATTTTTACCAGCGCCGAAGAAGCCGTATTGAGCGCCCGTCATCGCGCAAGGCTCGATTACCGAACGGCTGCGGCGGGTTGGGGATTCATTCTCAAGCACAAGGACCGCGATGAGTATGTGGCGACCGAAATGGTGCCGGTCGGGCGCCTGGGGGCATTGAACCAGGCGAGCGACTTTGGCGCTCCCGTATTGGTCGACGAATTTCGCACCTTCGCGCTCTATTACTCGGCAAGCTGGATTCCCGGCGGGTTATCGACAGTGGATGCCTGGTTTGCGCGGCACTTTGCGTGCGTGACCGATCTGGCGGCGGCGATTTATGACGACAAGGGCACCCAACGACTTACGCATTTTCAAGACCTGAACGTTTTTGTCGCGACACTGGATGGGGCCTTGTTGCGGTATCAACATTCGGCCACCTCAACCCGGTTCGACACGAAAGGTTTGCAGCAATTGAGGTCGCTGTTGGTCAACGGCACACCTCCCTATGCCGACGTCATTCAATTGATCGCCAAGGCCAGCGAGCTGAAGGTGTTGCACACCAGTGAACTGTGGGACGAGGCGGGTATTGTCGGTGCGGATTGGAAACCCTATGCGCAGATCCAGCGGCGAGCGCTCAGCCCGGTCTTTGTGTCGCAGG
Organism: Pseudomonas sp. IT-P44; assembly: GCF_949768225.1. Taxonomy (NCBI): domain Bacteria; kingdom Pseudomonadati; phylum Pseudomonadota; class Gammaproteobacteria; order Pseudomonadales; family Pseudomonadaceae; genus Pseudomonas; species Pseudomonas sp. IT-P44. The sequence continues at coordinate 19,868 of NZ_CATKQM010000016.1, forward strand.
ATGATGCAGTGCGCTATGCGCTGACGCAGTTGGACTCGCGGCGTGAGCGGATCTACGGTGGCCTGGTGCTGCGTCGGCTCGATGGTTGGTTTGTTGCGACTTTACCGGTGGCTGTCGAGATCGAAAACTTCCCTGCCAGCTGGATCCGCCTGGACGAATTGACCGAACAGGGGTTGTTTCTGGCTGGAAGCACGGTCGTCGCTCGCTACCATTCGCGAATGCAGGTCGAACCGGTTTTTGCGCTGTCGAACCGCGAGCGGGACGTGTACCTCGCTATGTTTTCCACCGATTTCATGTCGGCAATCCTGAGCGGCTCCGCGCTTTCGCCGTCTCTATCGCCCGGCAAGGAATATCTGTTGGGACTGGATGGCAGCCTGATCAGCTACACCCTCAGCGCCAGTGCTGCCGAAAAACAACTCGCGCGATCATTGGCCCCCGCCAGTCAATTGCAGCGCAGGCATACCCCGATAGAACTGCAAATGCGCAATGGCACGCTAACCCCGAGTGAGTATGTCAATCAGGTTGCAAGCGCCGGCCGGTTGCAAGTGATCAAGGGTAGTCGGTTGTGGGGGAAGGTCAGGCAGTTATCAGCATGGAGCGCTTATTCCGAGGGTGGCCCATCGCAAGTGCATCGGTCGGCCATTGCTGATCCGGCGCTCAGTCCGGTCTTCACGCAATTGAACGACGCCGTACGGCATGTCCACCGTGCGGTGGGCGCTCGAACCGGATTGAGGTTCGGGTTCGTGCTCAAGTCGCTGAACGCCGAGCGGTATGTGACGACGATGCCAATCGACGGGCGACAAGGAGGTCTTGCTGTAGAGAAGGTGTTTCCCGATGGCCTATTACCTCTGGGATACAGCGTTGAGGGAATCTATCTGTGTCCTTCGACCGGGACGGGACGACTGCCGCACGACTTGGATCAGAGTTTCATCTCTCCTCGGGATCTGATGTACGGGTTGGACGCTGTCCGTGTGCGCACCGGGGCAGTGACCACTTTTCTCAACGTTTTTGTGTCTTGTGCCGATGGCGCCTTGTTGCGATATAAACCCAAGGCCGGCGCACCGGAGTGGAGCCGGTTGCAGGTCGCGCTCGCCTACGAAAAGGTGCTGCAATCAGGGCACGAAACGCTGTTCGAGTATCTGCGCAAGGTGATCGCGAACGGTGAGTTGCAGGCAGTGGTGCGCAGCACTTTCTGGTCGCCGTTCAGGGTGGATGCCAAGGGTGTCAAAACCGGCATCGGGCTGGTGAGATGGGCGCCGGATAACCGCTTTGCCCTCGGGCCGGTATTTGCGCATGCCGATGATGCGGCTCGTTCGGCCCAAAGACTGATTGGCGAGTACGTCGGCCAGCAATATCTCGGAGGCGTCCTGATACACCAGGCATCGTCTTCGTTCGTTGCGGTCGAGCCGCGTGAGGACGGCCTCGACAGTGGCGCTGCCAGCGCACTGTTTTACTCAGGGCCGGGAGGGCCGATTGCCCCGGTCGCGGTACCAGGCGAGCAGCCGTTGCCATTGCCGGTTTTTCCGCGGGATTTCAAATGGGTGGCTGTTCATCAGTTCTACAAACGCTTCAACCTGTTCGTGAAGGACCCCAGTGCGTCTGATCAACTGCTACTGGACAACCTGGCCCTGGCGGACCTGTGGTTCAGCAGGGACGTGGTGAAAAAGAGCGGGGTCTCCGGCGGCAGCTGCTATTTCACCGGGCGAGGCGGGGCTCTGTTCAAATTCACCCCCAGCTTCTCGTCGCAGGAACGCGAATTTTTCAGCGAGGAGGCTAAGGACGGGGTCGCTGCATACCTCGCCAGACTCGCCAGCGTGGGACGGCTGGAAGTAGTGGACGCCGATGGTTACTGGCGCCGTCGCGGGCTTGTGAGCGCCAACTGGAAACCTGCGTTGCCTGGTCATGACGAACTGTAGAGGATCGTATTTTCACTGATGGAAGCCTGAGAAACTGACGTCCTCAAGTGCTCAGCGACGTCGCATCAGGCCGATGAAAAACAACCCGCCAATCGCCGCCGTGGCCACGCCAATCGGCAAGTCCTCGGGGGCGATCAGCGTGCGCGCAGCGACATCGACCCACACCAGAAATACGCTGCCCAACAATACGCACACCGGCAGCAATCGCCGGTGTTCGGCCCCGACCAGTCGCCGCGCAATGTGCGGCACCATCAGCCCGACAAACCCGATGGAGCCACTGATCGACACCAGCACGCCCGTCATCAGCGACGCAATCAAAAACACCCGCAACCGCACGGTGCGGGCATTGAGCCCGAGGGTCACGGCTGTCTGTTCACCGGCCATCAAGGCGTTCAGCGGTCGGGCCATGCCAAGCAACAAAACCAGCCCGAGCAGCACACTGGCTGCCGGCACCGCGAGCAATTCCCCGCGTGCCAACCCGAGCCCGCCGAGCATCCAGAACATCACCGCCGAACTGGCGCGATGATCGCCGAGAAACAGCAGCAGATTGGCGATGGCCATCATCACGAACGATACCGCCACACCGCACAGCAGCAGCCGATCACTGTCCAGGCGACCGTTGCGGTTGGCGATCATCAGCACGATCAGCATGCTCAGCAGCGCGCCAATAAATGCGGCAATCGGCAACGTCAGCAGGCCGACAATTTCACCGACATGCAGCACCACGATCACCGCGCCGAGGGTGGCGCCGGAGGTCACGCCGAGCAGGTGCGGATCGGCCAGCGGATTGCGCGTCACCGCTTGCAGCACCGCACCGATCAGCGCCAGGCCGGCACCGACCAAGGCGCCAAGCAACATGCGCGGCACGCGGATCAGCCACACGATGTGTTCCTGCCCGGCCGTCCAGCTCACCTCGCCAAAACCGAACACCTTGTGCAGCAAAATTCGCCACACCACGTCCACCGGCACCCGCGCCGGGCCGAAGCCCAGCGACACCACGCACGACACCAGCAACAACGCGCCGAGGGCAATCAGCAACAGGGCGTAGCGACGATTGATCATTCGCCGTGGAAACCTTTGGCCAGGGTTTCAACCGCCAACACGTTGTCGATCCCCGGCGTGGCCTGCACATACGGAATGACGATGAAGCGCTGGTTCTTGATTGCGTCAACCGATTGCAGCGCCTTGTTATCGAGCAGGAATTGCGTCTTCTGTTCAGCAGTAACTTCACCGTAATCGACGATCACGATCACCTGCGGATTGCGCTCGACCACGTTCTCCCAATTCACGCGGGTCCAGCTCGCTTCGACGTCATCCAGAATGTTGCTCCCGCCCGCCGCGTCGATCAGCGCTTGCGGCATGCCCAGGCGACCCGAGGTCATGGCGCGGTCTTCGCCACTGTCGTAGAGGAACACCCGGGGTTTGTCCGTCGGCAGATCCTTGCGCACATCAGCGACTTGCGCCTGCATGTCGGCGATCAATGCATTGGCGCGATCCTGCACGTCGAAGATTTTGCCGAGGTTGCGCAGGTCGTTGTAGGTGTCTTCCAGGCTGGCCGGTGGACGCTTCATGACGAAGGCGCAGGACTCGGTCAGCTCATAGACGTTGATGCCCAGCGGTTGCAAGGTTTGCGGCGTGAGATCACCGCCCACGCGCATACCGTAATCCCAACCGGCGAAGAAGAAATCGACGTTGGCGTTGAGCAGGGTTTCCACTGAAGGGTACTTGGCCGCCAGCTCCGGCAGGCCGTCGAGGATGGTCTGCATTTGGGGCGTGACCGACTTCCAGCCACTGACACCGCTGTAACCGGCCATGCTCGGTTTGAGGCCGAGAGCGAGCATCATCTGCGTCATGTTGATGTCGTGGCTGACCGCGTGTTTCGGCGCTTGCGTGAAGGTAACGTCGCGGTTGCAGCTCTGGATCGTCAGCGGATATTTCGTTGCTTCGGCAAACGCTTGGCTACTGCCCAGCAACAGAGCAACGCACAGCAGGGAACGCAAAGTCATGGTTGGGTTATCCAGGTGATTCGTGGGTAGCCGTGCAAAGGGTGTTCATCGATCAGCGCTTCGACGCCGAACACATCACGCAGCAGTGGGGCGGTCAGGACTTCCTTTGGTGTGCCGCTGGCGACGATGCGGCCGTGATTGAGCACGTACAGCCGATCACAGAACGCGGCGGCGAGATTGAGGTCGTGGATGCTCGCCAGGGTGCCGATCTGCAGGCGTTTGACCAGTTGCAGTAACTCAAGCTGATAGCGCGGGTCGAGGTGGTTGGTCGGCTCGTCGAGGATCAACACTTGCGGTTGCTGGGCCAGGGCGCGGGCGAGGATCACGCGTTGTTTTTCACCGCCGGAGAGCGTGGCGAAAGCGTGGTCTTCGAAACCGTTGAGGCCGACGGATTCCAGTGCTTGCGTTGCGAGATTGCGGTCTTCGAGGGTGTCACCGTCGAACAGGCCTTTGTGCGGTGTGCGGCCCATGGCGACCACTTCATCGACGGTCAGGCCGAAGGCGTCGGGGAACTCCTGCAGCACCACGGCGATGCGTTGCGCGCACCAGCGCGAGGATTGTTTCCAGACGTTGTGGTGGTCGAGCCGGACCTCACCGTTTTCCGGTTTGCTGAAGCGATAGGCGCACCGCAGCAGGCTGGTCTTGCCGCTGCCGTTGGGGCCGATCAACCCGACAAACTCACCGGCGGCCACGTGCAACGAGGCATCACGCAGTTGGAACTGGTGATGACAGTGGCCGTGGCCCAGGGGTGTCCAGGCGAGGTTGGTGAGGTTCAGCGAGGTCATGCATTTACTCAGAGATATTTGGTGATGCTGATGACGCCTTCGCGGGCAAGCCTCGCTCCTACAGGATTTGCGCAATCCCTGTAGGAGCGAGGCTTGCCCGCGAAGGGGCCCTTGAATCAAAAGGTGTAGTCAGCTGTGACAAAGAACGAACGCGGCTCACCCAGAATCCACTGCTGCCCCTCATTGTATTGGCTTTGCGCATACTGGCGGTCAAACAGATTGTTCACCTGCAGCCCCAGCGTCGTATTGCGCAGCGCTTTCCATGACAACGTGGCATCGACGACGGTGTAGCTCGGCAGCTCGTTCTGGTTGGCCATGTCGGCATAACGCGCGTCAACGTAACGCACGCCAGCCCCGGCCTTCAGGTCTTCGCTGAGTGCTTTGCTCAGCCACAGATTCGCCGTGCGACGAGGCACATCCACCGGACGATTGCCGTTGCGCGACACCGGCACGCCGGCGACCACTTCTTCGAAATCGTCGTACTTCGCTTTGACGATGGCCGCGTTGGCCTGCAGTTGCCAGGCGTATGGCAATTGCAGATCGAGGCTGGCTTCCAGGCCATTGGACGATTGTTGGCCGACCTGTTGTTTTAACGTCGGGTTGCCCGGATCGTCGGTCAGCAGTTTCTTTTTGACGATGCGATAAGCCGCCAGCGTCCACTCGCCGCGTTGATCCCAGAACATCTGCTTCACACCGATCTCGGTCTGTTTCGCCGTGGCCAGGTCATATTGCTGCTGGCTCGGGCTCAGGGAAATCAGGCCGCCGACACCGTCGGTGCTGGTGGCGTACTGACCGTAGAACGAAGTGTCCGGGGTCACGGCGAACACCAGCCCGGCCTTCCAGTTGTTGCCGGTCAGGGTCTTGTCGCTCTGGCTGCCATCGACCAGATTGTCGCGATCGACGTGCACGTAGTCGCGACGCACACCGGTCACCAGCGACCAGCGCTCGCTCAACTGCGTGCGGTTTTCGGCAAAGGCCGACATCTGTTTGGTGGTGCTCTGGAACTGGTCGCGATACGGATTGGCACTTTCAAAACTGCCACGTTGTGGATGATACAAATCGATCGGCTGGCCATCGGGCAACACGTCATTGAACGGCGAGTTGCTGTCGAGCTGGAAGCGGATGCGGTTGTAATCGACACCGGTCACGGTCTGGCTGTCGAGACCGAACAGAGAATGCTTGAAGGTGAAGGTCTGACGGTCGCCGACCTGTTCCTGCCGGTGGCCGATGCCGAAATAGCCACTGCGGCTGAGCTGCTGTGCGTCGCGGTCGAAGTTGTAGTTTTCGGCGTTCTGCCAGCGGCGCTGGGCCTTGAGGTAATACAGCTCGTTGCTCGCGCTGACGTTATCGGAAATTTGCCAGTCGCTGGTCAGGCGCGTCCATTGATCGTTGTAGTGCTGCTTGTCGTTGCTGACGTTGTAGTTCTTGTCGCGCAGACCTTCGTGGAAGCGGCCGTTGATCAATGGCGTGCCGAAGTAGTTCATCGGGTTCTGGTCGCCGTAGTCGTGGGCGAGGGTGAATGCCAGATCGTCCGTGGCCTGCCAGCGCAGGGCCGCGCTGACGAAGTCGCTGGAGGAATCGCCGCGATCGACCCAACCGTTGCTGCGCAGGCGATTGAGGTTCAAGCGATAACTCAGGGTATCGCTCAGCGAACCGCCGCTGTCGAATGCTTGTTGCTGACTGTCGTAAGAGCCGTAACCGAGACGCACGTGGTTTTCGATCTCGCCTTCGAAGGGCTTTTTCGGGATCACGTTGACCACCGCACCCGTCGCGCCTTCGCCGTACAACACCGAAGCCGGGCCGCGCAGCACATCGACACGCTCCACCGACCAGGTGTCGACGGGGAAGGTCACGGTGCCCATGCCGGTGTACATCCGGTTGCCGTCATACAACTGCATCACCGAGTTCTGCCCGGTAAAGCCTCGTGCGGACAACGAGGTTCCGCCGTCGCCCGGCGTGCCGGTGCGGCTGATCCCGGTGCTGCGCGAGGCCGCGTCCTGCACGCTGCGGTCACCGCGCGCGCGGATCTGTTCGCCAGTCAGGCTTTCCACACTGGCGGGTGTTTCCAGAGCCGTGAGGTTCAGACGCGAACCGGCGGTGGTCGGCGTGTCGAGGTTGACGGTTTCGTCGTCAACGGCCGGTGCGGTGATGGTGCCGGCGGGCAGCGTCAACGATTGCGCGTGGGCGCTGTTGTTCAGGGCGAGCAGGCAGAGGCCGGACAAGAGGTACTTGTTCATCGGGTGGGTGACACTTCTTCCAAAAGAAAACCCGCAGCAATGGCTGCGGGTTGGGCGGTGCATTTGCGTTATACAGTAACACTAAAAATGACCGAGCGATAAGCGCCGGAAGTCTACAGATCCCTCTAAAACGCGCATCTCGCCTGTTTCATGATGAAGATGAGGCTGATTCAGTTTGTCGGGTGAATCGCGACAACAGCACTCGATCCAGCAACCAGACCACCACCAGCGAAGCGCCCACCAACGGAAACGCCACCGCCAGCACCAGCATGATCGCTACCCCTGTTTTCCATTTCGGCAGGTCGTGGCGCAGCGGTGGAACACCGAACTTGCCTTGTGGCCGACGCTTCCACCAGATCACCACGCCGCTGACGGCACTGAGCAGAATCATCAGGCAGATCAGCAGCACGATGATCTGGTTGAGCACCCCGAACATCTTGCCTTCGTGCAACATCACGCCGGTTTCCGTGGCGCGGGCCACGGGGCCGTAATGTTCCCAGCGCACGTCGGCGAGGACGTTGCCGGTGTACTGATCGACATGCAGGGTCGCGTCGTTGCGCGGGTCATCGGCGAATACGGCAATGGTGAATACGCCGGTGGCCGTGGTCGGGAAAGTAATGCTGTAACCCGGCTCGACCTTGCGTTGCACGGCGATGTTCTGCACGTCTTGCAGGCTGATGGTCGGGGCGGCGGGGCCGGGTTGCGCACTGTCGTGGGCCATGTGTTCGGCGTGGTCGCCGGACATCGGCATCGGCGTGTTTTCCATCGCCCATGGCACGGTCTGGCGCGTGGCGGTGTTGAGGCTGCGGGCCTCGACGTCGGACTTGGGCATGTCATTCCACATGGCATCCGGGAACACGTTCCAGACCCCGGCGTATTGCTTGCCCCAGAACCCGGTCCAGGTCATGCCGCTGAGCAGCATCACCAGCAGAAACGCTGCGCCCCAGAACCCGGTGACGGCATGCAGGTCGCGCCACAGCACGCGACCGCGACTGCTCAGGCGCGGCCATAAAATGCCGGCCGCCTGGCCTCGCGGCCACCACAGGAAGACCCCGGAAACCACCAGCACGATGCCCCAGCCAGCGGCCAGTTCGATCAGCCGGTCACCGACCGTGCCGATCATCAACTCGCCATGAATCGCTCGCGCTATCGCTTGCAGATTCTTCTTGGCGTCTTGCTCGCCGAGGATATCGCCGTGGTACGGGTCGACGAAAACGTTCAGCTCATTGCCGCCATTGAGTACGACAAATTGCGCGCTGCGTTCGGCGTTGACCGGCGGCAGGTATTGCTTGATCGTCGCTTGTGGATACGCGTCTTTCACCCGCTTGAGCAAGTCGTCGGCCGGGACGCTGTGATGGCCGGCCGGGACGTTCATCAGGCTGTCGTACATCAACGAGTCGAGTTGCGGCTTGAATAGGTAAATGACACCGGTCAGGGCCAGCATCACCATGAATGGCGCGACGAACAGACCGGCATAGAAATGCCAGCGCCAGGCCAGGTTATAGAAATTCGGTTTGGGCTGTTTCATCGGTTGTGCTCCGCTTGGCTTGGTACTTTTGTTGTTGTCTGGTGACTGCTGTGCAGTCATTCGCGGGCGAGCCTCGCTCCTACAGGTCCAGTGGCGTTCGCACCGATTGTGATCGACGCGAATTTTGTAGGAGCAGGGGGGACGCCTAGTCCTTGCCCGCGAAGCTTTTAGAAGCTCATATCCACCTTGGTCCAGAGCGTTCGCCCCGGTTCTTTAATGGCCTGCGGGTCATTGGCCGGGTAGCCAAAACCGGCGTTGCCGGCCAGGTTCAAATGCTCGGCGTACGCCTTGCCGAACAGGTTGTCGACGCCGCTGCTGACCTTCCAGTTCTTGTTGATCCGATAGGCGCCATTGAGCGAGAACACGCCGAACCCCGAGGACTTGTCGAAGTCCTTGCCGACCACGTTGCCCTTGTTCTGATCAATGCGGTTTTGCGCCGCGACCACTCGCCACAAGGCGCCGGCGCTCCAGTTGTCTTCGCTGTAGGTCAGGCCGAATCGCGCGTCCAGCGGCGGCATTTGCGGCAATGCCTTGCCATCGCTGCTGTTCTTGCCCCAGGCGTAGGCCAGGGTTGCGTCGGCCTTCCAGTTCGACGTCAGCCTGTAGGCCGCCCCGAGTTCACCGCCCATGATCCGCGCGTCGATGTTCTCGGCTTGCGAGGTCGTGCCCATCATTCCCGTCTTGTAATTGAACAGGATGTAATCGCGTACCTGTCCGACGTAACCCGAGGCCCAGGCTTCGAGGTCTTCGGTCTTGTATTGCAGGCCGAAGTCGAGCTGGGTGGTTTTTTCAGGCTTGATCGAGTCGAAGGCGTTTACCGAGCCGGCAGGTCCCGAGTTGGGCGAAAACAGCTCCCAGTAATCCGGGAAACGCTGGGTGTGACCGAGGCCTGCGTACAGCGTGGTCGGGCTGTCTGCCAGATCATGCTCGTAACGGACGAAGCCGCTTGGCAGGGTGTCGGCGCGGGTGTCGTCGGCGGTCGGGTTGGCGCGGGTCATCATCCCCGAGCCAGTGGTCTGCCGAAAATCCTTGGCTGAAGCACGGTCCAGTCGCGCGCCGGTAATCAGTCGATCACGGTCGGCGGCGTACCAGGTCAGTTCGCTGAACACGCCGTAGTTATGGAAATCGGCGTCCTTGTTGCGCGGCAGATCCTTGTAGGTGTCGATGCCCATGGCGCTGCGCTTGCGGTGTTCGCTGGTCTGCGCGTCGATGCCGCTGATCAATTGCACATCGGCCCAGCGCCACGTGGCTTTGATCCGCGCGCCCAGGGTTCGACGATCGACACTGGAAGCCATCGGGCCGGCCATCATCCCGGTGCCGGACGGCGTGCGCAGGGTGTAGTTGTCCATCACGTGGTCGGCGTAGTTGTAGTAGATCTGTGCTTCGACCTTGTCGAGCACGTCGCCGATATTGGACTTCTCGAAACGCAGGCCGAGGCTTTCGCGCTTGAACTGCGCGCCGTCCATGCCGCGTCCGGCGTAACGGGCTTCGCCATCGCCTTTGCCGGCGGTCAGCTCCAGCAGGGTGTCGGCGTCCGGGGTCCAGCCGAGTGCCACGTCGCCATTCCACTTGTCGTAACGCGAGGCCACGGTGTCGTTGTTGCCGTCCCGATAGTCGTCGGAATGCGCGGTGTTGCCGATCACTCGCACGTAACCCAATGACCCGCCGGCAGCGGCGTCCACTACTTTGTCGAAACGGCCGTTGGAGCCGGCCAGTATGCTGGCATTCACTCGGGTGCCGAGTTCGCCGAAGCTTTCCGGGTCACGGTCGAACAAGATGGTGCCGGCGGATGCGCCCGGCCCCCAAAGTACCGTTTGCGGGCCTTTGATGACGGTGAGTTTGTCGTAGGTTTCCGGTGATATGTAGGAGGTCGGTGCGTCCATCCGGCCGGGGCAGGCGCCGAGCATCTGGCCGCCGTTGGTGAGGATGTTCAGGCGCGAGCCGAACATGCCGCGCAGCACCGGGTCACCGTTGGTGCCGCCATTGCGCACCAGGGCGAAGCCGGGGATGGTCTTCAAGTAGTCACCACCGTCGCTGGCCGGCACCGGTTGGCGTGGGTCTTTGGGGTTGGTGACGATGGTCAGCGGCGAACTCGGTGCGATGGCGGTGATCACCGTCGGGCTCAGTTCTTCACTGTGGCCGGCATGATCATCGGCCAGCACCATCGGTGTCAGCAGTACGCCGCAAAGAACGGCGGTGGCGTGCCTGAAACGAACGCGCGTTTCGTTCAGGGCAAAAGAAGCTTGGGCGGCGCTCAAGCGTGTGTCAGCAGAAAACCTGGACATGACAATTTCCATCGAACAGTCGTAAACGACACGGCCGGCAGCCTGCGCAATGCCTGTGGGGGCGGGCGTGCTCGCGATGTGGGTGGGTCAGCCCCACCGCTTTCGCGAGCAAGCCCGCTCCCCCAGGTTGCTTTGCTGTCTTCTAACCGTGTGAGATTGGGGAGGTGTTTACGCGACGATGGGCGGGGCGCGGGTGCGGGCGCCGGGGAAGAAGGTTTGCCGGGCGTGGCCCAGGCGGGTGGCGGGTGTACTGAAGGTGCTGGTTTTTGGGGCGTCGAATGCAACGAAAGACTGGCCGCCCGTCAGCGCCGGGCAGTTGAACAGCAGGCTGCAATAACCGCACTTTTCCCAGATCGCATGATGGGAGGTTTTGGGTGGACAGTGCTCGGCGGCGGGTGTCGCGCCGTGCTCGCCGTGCGCCATCGCTGACATGTCCATGCTCATGTCCATCGACATGTTCATGGACATCGAAGAGGCGCGCTGATCCATCGGCATCGACTGAGAAATCAGCGGGCCGATGAAGATCATCAACATGGCGAACAGGCTGATCCAGCTGCCGCGTGTCAGGCTCAATGGCTGACGACGGGGCGCGGATGGCCTGGCGCTAAGCGGGCGCATGGGCGTATTCAGCTCTGGCAGTTACGGATTGTGTGCGTGCACTTGCACGCCGCCCGGTGCGGTTTTCTGCACCGAGACTTCGACCGTCACGTCACCGGACTTTTCGAAATGCATCGTCAGCGGGAACCGCTTGCCGTCGCTCAGCAGGCTGCGGTCTTTCAGTTCCAGCAGCATCACGTGGTACGCCATCGGTGCAAACGTGACGTCGCCGCCAGCCGGGATTTCGACGGTTGGCACCTGCTGCATTTTCATCAGATCGTTCTGCATCACGTGCTCGTGCAATTGGGCGACGCCTGCAATCGGCGAGTCGACGCTGAGCAGTTTGTCGGCGGTTTTGCCGGGGTTTTGAATCACGAAGTAAGCCGCAACGGTCGGCGCGTTCGGTGGCAATTCCTGTGACCACGGATGAGCGATTTGCAGTTCGCCAGCCTTGTATTCATGGGCATTGGCAAAGCAGGCAGGCAGCAGCAATGCAGCCAGAACGATGAGTTTGTTCAACATGGCAGTTCTCCAGAACGATTCAAAACGCAGGTCAATTGCGAGAAGAAATCACACCAGAGGGGATGCGCGGGGGTTGAGATTCGGCCATTGCTGGCGCGGAGTAGGGGTGTCGAGAGCGGTGGCGGGCAGGCTTCGATGGGACTCGAAACGCGCGAAATACAACTGCGGCACATGCCCGGGCAACGCCACCAATGGCGCAGAACCGGAACAGCACCAGCAATGCTGCATGTTGGAATGAATGTCGTTCTGCGGAGCTTTCTGATCAAGCGTCCCCAGAGAAATCGCCACCATCTTCGTGCCGGTGGACGAGCAGAAACTGCCCCACAACACCTGTTCGGCCGGCGATTTCGCCGTCTGCGCCATCGCTCCGGTCATCGGCATGGCGAGCATGTTGAACAGCACTGCGAAGCAGGCTATCCAGGCAATTGCGAGCCGTTGTCGGGACATGGGACAGATCCGGTTGGGTGGGAGATCAGGCGCGGCTATTTAGCCTGATCAGTGCCGATAAGTAAAAACGCGGCCTGCGGTTTGGTGTCGCAGCGTGTTTCAAATGAGTGTAGCGGCTCCCATTTGAAATGCCGGGGGCTGGCCCGGGAATAATTACTGATCGGTCAGAGTATTTCGGCGAGCGCCTCCAACACCTGCACTACCGACCCAAACTCCCGCTCCACCCCCGGCAACACCGGCCGCTTCAACACCAGCACCGGCACCCCACGCTCCCGCGCCACTTCGAGTTTCGGCTCGGTGGCGGTGCTGCCGCTGTTTTTGCTGATCAGCACATCGATCTGCCGGCGCTCGAACAACTCACGTTCATCCTCGATCAGAAACGGCCCGCGTGCGCCGATCACTTCGCAGCGCTCGTTGCCCGGATAAACGTCCAGGGCGCGCAGCGTCCAGAATTGCTGCGCAGGGATTTCATGCAGGTGTTGCAAGGGTTCGCGGCCGAGGGTGAACAGTGGTCGGCGGAACGGTTTGAGTGCTTCGATCAATTCGGCCCAGTCACTGACTTCGCGCCAGTCATCCCCGGCTTGTGGTTGCCAGGCCGGGCGGCGCAGTGCCCAGCAGGGAACGCCGGACATTCGCGCGGCGGTCGCGGCGTTCTGGCTGATTTGCGCGGCGTAGGGATGCGTCGCGTCCAGCAGCAGATCGATCCCTTCGTCGCGGATGAATTGCGCCAGGCCATCCGCGCCGCCATACCCGCCAACGCGAACCCGACAGGTCAGATCGGTCGGCACACGACCGACGCCGGCCAGGCTGTAGATGTGTTGCGGCCCCAGCGTGCGGGCGATGGCCAGCGCTTCCGTCACGCCGCCGAGCAGCAATAGGCGTTTCATTGAAAAGCTCCTGCGTGGCCGACAATCCCGCCTTGTCGATCGATGGCAAACACTTCGACCTGAACCTGCGCCGGCACCACACTGCGGGCAAAATCCAGTGCGTGCCGGCATACCGCGTCGCCGAGTGCGATGCCGGCGGCGCTGGCCATGGCCAAGGCCTGTTGACTGGTGTTGGCTTCACGCATTGCCTGCTGCAGCGCTTCGTCCGCGCCGACCGCCGCAGCCCATTCGGCCAGTTGCGGCAGGTCGATGCTCGAATGCCGACTGTGCAGATCCATGTGTCCGGCCGCCAGTTTGCTGATCTTGCCGAAACCACCACAAATGCTGAGTTTGGCCACCGGCACTTTGCGCAGGTGTTTGAGCACCGCACCGACGAAATCGCCCATTTCGATCAGGGCGATTTCCGGCAGGTCGTAGACTCGGCGCATGGTGTCTTCGCTGGCGTTGCCGGTGCACGCGGCGATGTGCAGGTAACCGTTGGTTTTCGCCACGTCGATGCCCTGATGGATCGAGGCAATGTACGCCGCACAGGAAAACGGCCGGACGATACCGCTGGTGCCGAGAATCGACAGGCCACCGAGAATGCCCAGCCGAGGGTTCATGGTTTTCAACGCCAGCGCCTCGCCGCCCTCGACATTCACCGTGACCTCAAAGCCGCCGGGGTAATCGAGCTCTTGCGCGAGTGAGGTCAAATGATCGCTGATCATCTTGCGCGGCACCGGGTTGATCGCCGGCTCGCCGACGCCCAGCACCAGGCCCGGCCGGGTGACGGTGCCGACACCACGACCGGCACAGAAACGAATGCCCGGTTCTGCGCACAGGCGCACCCGGGAATAGAGCAGCGCGCCGTGGGTCACGTCCGGATCGTCACCGGCATCCTTGATCGTTCCAGCTTCGGCGCCGTCATCCAGCAATCGGCAGAATTCCAGGCGCATCTGCACACGCTTGCCTTTGGGCAGGACGATGTCCACGGCGTCTGCACTCGTTCCGCCGAGCAGCAATCGAGCGGCCGCCAGGCTGGTGGCGGTGGCGCAGCTGCCGGTGGTCAGGCCGCTGCGCAGCGGTGCGGGTTGTTCGGCGGTTTCGTCACGCATCGAAAGGTTTGACCACGTCGAGCAAAGTAATCGGCAAGGCCTGGCGCCAGGTATCGAAGTCGCCCAGCGGTTGCGCCTGGGCGATATGAATACGCGTCAGCTCGCCGCCATGTTGCTCGCGCCAGGCCATCAGGGTCATTTCACTTTGTAGCGTGACCGCGTTGGCGATCAGTCGGCCACCGGGTTTGAGCCCTGCCCAGCAAGTGTCCAGCACACCTTCGCGGGTGACGCCGCCACCGATGAAGATCGCGTCCGGGCGTTCCAGACCTGTTAGGGCTTGCGGCGCACTGCCGCGAACCAATTGCAGGCCGGGCACGCCGAGCGCGTCGCGGTTGTGCTCGATCAACAGTTGCCGACCTTCATCGGCCTCGATCGCCAGCGCCCGGCAACCCGGATGGGCGCGCATCCATTCGATGCCGATCGAACCGCTGCCGGCGCCGACGTCCCACAACAGTTCACCGGGAACCGGGGCCAGGCGCGCGAGGGTGATTGCACGCACATCGCGCTTGGTCAGTTGACCGTCGTGCCTGAACGCCGAATCCGGCAGGCCGGCCAGTCGCGAAAGGCGCGGCGTGTCGGGGTCGGCGATGCACTCGATGGCGATCAGGTTGAGGTCGGCGATTGCCGGGTCGGCCCAGTCGTTGGCGACACCGTCGATGCGTCGCTCAGCCTCGCCACCCAAATGTTCCAGCACGCTCAGGCGGCTCGGCCCGAAACCACGTTCGCGCAACAACGCCGCTATTGCGGCGGGGCTTTGCCCGTCGTTGCTGAGCACCAACAAGCGAACACCGCTGAACAACTGCGCGTTAAGCGCCGCGACCGGGCGAGCGACCACCGACAGCGTGACCACATCCTGCAACGGCCAGCCCATTCGCGCGGCCGCCAGAGAGCAGGAAGAGGGTGCAGGCAGGATCAGCATTTCCGCGCTGGGCAATTGCCGGGCGAGGCTGGCGCCGACACCGAAGAACATCGGATCGCCGCTGGCCATCACGCACACCGGCTCACCCCGCAAGGCAAACAACGCATCGAGGGAGAACGGCGTCGGCCAGAGTTTGCGTTCGCCACGGATGCAGGGCGGCAGCAGGTCCAGTTGCCGCTGACTGCCGAAGATCTTCGAGGCAGCCAGCAACGCATGCCGGGCATTCCTGCCCAAACCCTTGAAGCCGTCTTCACCAATGCCTGTCACGGTCAGCCAGCGTGCCATGTGTGATCTCTATTCATCTGCATAAAGCGGCACATGATAACGCGGCAGACGCGGAGGCGAGTAATAGAATGTTTTAAGTTGGTTTGATTAGTCTGTAGCTGGTCGTAGTTAAGTTATGTAGTTTGAATATTCATGCACTCATTTGATAATGGTTGAAAGGAATTGACTATGGTTATTGATAAAACAGGGAGCCTGGACTTGATGGCTTATTCCGATGCGTTCAACCGAGACTTCGCGCCACGGCAAACAAAGAACTCTCGACTTTACGCCTCTCAGGATCAGCAAGGCGCTGCCGGATCGCTATCGGGTGGCAACCTGATCAGCACGGCCAGGGGCGTGTCGCGTCAGGACAAGCGTGACGTCAACTCCAGCGTGCGTTATGCGCAGTGGTATGCGAGTCAGCAGCGCAATAGGGACACAGATCCGCAAGGCTGGTTTTCCTTGTTTGCCGTGGTGTTATGGGACTTGGGTTGGGAAATTGACGAGCGCAAGGTTGTCGAGAAAAGTTACAGTCACTTTGCAGGCAAAGTGACTCAGATTTATTTGAACAGAATTGCCGCTGTTAACAATCAGATGGCGATAGTTACAAAAAACATGTTTGAATCATTGTTGGCTAATTCGTCGGCGCTTTGGTCATTGGCCACTGAAAGTCGGCGTGGCAGGGAGTTTTCCATTGCTCCCGCTGAGTACGACAAACAAGGGAAGTTATCACTGGACCTGAATGACTTTTCGCTTCGGGCGCTGGCACAGCGGGAAGATTTTCTGTTTTGGGACTGGAAGGAAGGCAACGTGACGCTCACGCATCGAGCCGCTCCCTTGACCCTGAACAGAGCCCGCTTCGACGAAGTCCGCCCGCAGTTGAACGATCGGCTCGACCGGATCGCTGACGCCATTTTCGAGTTTTATTCAGAGCGCCTATGAGGGAGGCCGCCTGATGGATTCAAGGTCGGAGCAAATGCGACACGTGGTCTTATGATGCTGCGCGGCAAAGCAGGCATAATACCGCTCGCCTCCGACGGGGGGCGCTCCCACTTCAGATCCGGTCATCCCTTTGAACGAACTCCCTATGTCCCGCGCTTTACGCCCCTCGGCCTGTCCGGGGCTGCTGCGTATCGTCCAGGCCAGAGACGGCGGTATCTGCCGGATAAAACTGGCGGGCGGCACCCTCACTTCCGAGCAGGCCAACGCTGTCGCCGAAGGTGCACAGCGTTATGCCGGCTCAGTGATCGAGGCCACTAACCGGGCCAATCTGCAGATTCGCGGCATCGTCAAAGAGCAGGAAGCGTTGATCGAAAGTCTGCTCGCCGCAGGCCTTGGCCCTTCGCATGCGGCGGGCGACGATGTGCGTAATCTGATGTTGAGCCCGAGCGCGGGTATCGATCGGCAGATGCTGTTCGACACGCGTGAATTGGCCGCTCAGATCCTCGCCACCCTGCAAGGGCAAGAACGCTTTCACGACCTCAGCGCCAAATTCGCCGTGCAACTGGATGGCGGTGAACGCCTGGCGATGCTCGAACACCCCCACGATCTGTGGTTGTCCGCGGTCGAGCGAGAGGGCGAGCGATGGCTGGCTTTCGGTCTGGCGGGATGCCCCACCGATCAACCGGCCGGTCGTGTTCCACTGGAAGATGGCCACGCGCTGGTGGTCGCCGTGCTGGAGCTTTTCCTGGAACTGGCGGGACCTGAACACACGCGGATGCGCCACTTGCTGGTCGACGTCCCTCAAGCCGAATTTCTCGCTCGCCTCGCCGAACGACTGCCTTTCCAGCCCGTTAGCATCTGGCAACGTTCAGTCAGTAACGAGGTGCTGCACATTGGCGCGCACCCGCAGGCGCAAGCCGGTCATGTCTATGTCGGGGGCGTGCCGCCTCTCGGACGACTCGATAGCACCATGCTTCGGGGCGCCGCTCGACTGGCGCAGGAATACGGCGATGCAACGCTGCGGTTCACGCCATGGCAAAGCCTGTTGTTGCCGAACATTCACCACGACAACGCCGATGAAGTCATCCGCCGCCTGCACGCGTTGGGCCTGATCTGCGATGCCGGTCAGGCCTTGTCGCGGTTGATTGCCTGCACTGGCTCGACGGGCTGCGCCAAGGGCCTGGCCGATACCAAGCAGGACGCTCTGCAACTGGCTGCGTTGCTGCAACGCCATGGCCAGCTGCTGAGCGTGCATCTGAGCGGTTGCCCGCGCTCCTGTGCCGCCGCGCACAGTGCGCCGGTCACTTTGCTGGCCGTCACCCCCGGTCATTACGACCTCTATTTTCGCGAAGCGGGGCAGCCGGGTTTCGGCGCCCTGCACGCACGCAACCTTACTATTGAAGCGGTCGACGCCTTGCTCGACGCCCGCTCACGGAGCCCCCTTGATGCTTGATTACATCCGCGACGGTCAGGAGATCTATCGCAACTCCTTCGCGATCATTCGTGCCGAGGCCAACCTCGAGCGAATCCCGGCCGATCTGGAAAAACTCGCGGTGCGGGTGATACACGCCTGCGGCATGGTCGATGCGATTGACGGCCTGCAATTTTCGGAAGGCGCGGGCAAGGCCGGGCGCGATGCTTTGGCCGCCGGTGCACCGATCCTGTGTGATGCGCGGATGGTCTCCGAAGGCGTGACCCGCACGCGTTTGCCGGCGAACAATGAAGTCATCTGCACCCTGCGCGATGAAAGTGTTCCGGAGCTTGCCCGTGAACTGGGCAACACCCGTTCCGCCGCCGCGCTGGAACTGTGGCGCCCGCACCTGGAAGGCAGCGTGGTGGTGATTGGCAACGCGCCGACCGCTTTGTTTTATCTTCTGGAAATGCTCGACGCCGGCGCGCCGAAACCGGCACTGATCCTTGGCTTCCCTGTAGGCTTCGTCGGTGCCGCCGAATCCAAGGCCGCACTCGCCGCCGACAGTCGCGGTGTGCCGTTTGTCATCATGCAAGGCCGGCTGGGCGGTAGCGCCATGGCCGCCGCCGCCGTCAATGCCCTCGCCACGGAGATCGAATGATGCAGCAACCTGGACGTTTGATCGGCCTCGGCGTCGGCCCCGGTGATCCGGAACTGATTACCGTCAAGGCCCTGCGCCTGCTGCGCGAATCGCCGGTGGTGGCGTACTTCGTTGCCAAGGGCAAAAAGGGCAACGCCTTCGGCATCATCGAAGCGCATTTGCAGGACGCTCAAACCCTGCTGCCGCTGGTGTATCCGGTGACCACCGAAGCCTTGCCGGCACCGCTGTCCTATGAACAAGTGATCAGCGATTTCTACGATGCGGCCGGCGAAGAACTCGCCGCGCACATGGATGCAGGCCGAGACGTGGCGGTGATCTGCGAAGGCGACCCGTTCTTCTACGGTTCCTACATGTACCTGCACGATCGCCTGGCCGAGCGATATGAGGCCGAAGTCGTGCCCGGTGTCTGTTCGATGCTCGGCGGCGCTTCGGTACTTGGCGCGCCGTTGGTGTATCGCAATCAGAGCCTGTCGGTACTGTCCGGCGTATTGCCGCACGACGACCTCAAGCGGCGTCTCGCCGATGCGGATGCGGCCGTGATCATGAAGTTGGGGCGCAACTTTCCCAAAGTCCGTCAGGTGCTGGAAGAACTCGGGTTGGCCGAGCGTGCGCTGTACGTCGAACGCGCGACCATGGCCAATCAGAAGATCGTGCCGCTGGATCAGGTCGAGCCGATGTCCTCGCCGTACTTCTCGCTGATCATCGTTCCAGGCGAAAGGTGGCAAGGCTGATGACTCGTCCAGCTCCGGCGATTGTCATTCTCGGCAATGGCAGCCTCGCGACCGCGCGCAAGATTCAGCAGGTGTACCCGGGTGCCTTGATCCACGGACTGGCCGAGCGGGTCGAGGGCGCGGACCGCATCTATCACGAGTTCGGCGCGACCCTGCGTGAGCTCTATCAGCAGGACACGCCGATCATTGCCCTGTGCGCCGCTGGCATTGTGATTCGCACCCTGGCGCCGTTGCTCCTGGAAAAGGGCGCCGAGCCACCGGTGCTGGCCGTTGCTGAAGACGGCAGCGCAGTGGTGCCGTTGCTGGGAGGTCTGGGCGGCGTGAACGTGCTGGCGCGAGAAATTGCGGCTGCACTGGACGTGGCGGCGGCGATCACCACCAGTGGCGAATTGCGCTTCGGCACCTGCCTGCTCAATCCACCCAGCGGTTATGCCTTGGGCGATCTGGAGCTGGGCAAGCGCTTCGTTTCCGATTTGCTCGCCGGTGAAACGGTGCGCATCGAAGGCGCGGCCCCGTGGTTGGCGCAGGCGCAGTTGCCCGAGGACCCGCGGGCGCGGCTGGCCGTTCACGTCGGTCATGCCGAGCGTACGCCGGCGGCCAACGAGCTGTTGATCTATCCGCGCAACGTGTTGGTGGCCGTCGGTACCGGCGTGGCCGATCTGCCGAGTGCGATTCGCGAGGCATTGCATCAGGCAAAGATCGCCGTGCAATCGGTGGCCTGTCTGCTGGCCGCCGATAGCGAAATGTCGAGTGCGGCGCTGCGTGAAGCGGCGCTTGAGCTGGGCGTGCCGCTGCGTTTTGGCAACGATGTCGGCGCAGTCAGTGAGCTGGCACGCAACGCCCTCGGTCAGTCTGTGAAGATCTTCGGCGACGACACCCTTGCTATCGCAGTGGCCGAGCAACCTCTGGACCCATTGTCGATCGGTCGTCCTCGCGGTCGCTTGGCGGTGATCGGCCTTGGCCCTGGTGCTGCCGAGCTGATGGTGCCGGCGGTCAAGGCCGAACTGGCGCGCGCCAATGATGTGCTCGGTTACGAAACCTATGTGCGCATGGCCGGCCCGTTCCGTGCGGATCAAGTCATGCATTGCACCGACAACCGCGAAGAGATGCAGCGTGCGCGCCACGCATTTGAACTGGCGGCGCAAGGACGGTCGGTGGTGGTGGTTTCTTCCGGTGATCCGGGAGTGTTCGCCATGGCGGCTGCGGTGCTCGAAGCACTTCACGAGTCCAGCGATGCCGCGTGGCACAACGTCGATCTGGAAATTCTGCCGGGGGTTTCTGCTTCACTGGCGACGGCTGCTCAGGCCGGTGCGCCGCTGGGGCATGACTTCTGTGTGCTGTCGCTGTCGGACAACCTCAAGCCTTGGGAGATCATCGAGAAGCGTCTGGACCTTGCATCACAGGCCGACCTCGCCCTGGCGTTCTACAACCCGATTTCACGGTCCCGTCCATGGCAACTTGGCCGGGCGCTGGAGATCGTCGCGCAATACCGCACACCTGCGACGCCGGTGGTGTTGGGGCGTGACATCGGTCGCCCGGGGCAGACGCTACGAGTGACGACGCTTGGCCAGTTGACCCCGGACCAGGTGGATATGCGCACCATGGTCCTGGTGGGTTCGTCTACGACCTGCGTGTTTTCGCGTATGGGTGGTGGTGACTGGGTGTACACGCCGCGTTGGTATGGAGAAAAGCCTGCCACCTGAAGCGTTGCGCTTCGCTAAAAAAAGCCACGGCCGGGTTTCCACTCGATTTGCCGTGGCTTTTTCTTTGCACTGTCGTAAAAAACATTCGCCAGAGGATGTAGGTTAATTCCTGAGTGAATAGAGGATATTTACCTTCTAGCTCTCTTGGTGAGTCGGATTATTTACCTTTCTGCGTAAGTTCAGTTCTTGTTTTTTTAATGGGGCGTGCAGGCGTGTGCGGATCTATTGGGTTTTTCTGCTGTTTGGTTTTTATTGATTTGTTGTAATTAATTATGGTTCGTTACATCTCGATATTTGCAGGTTGTTTTGTTGTTTTTTTATAAGTCGGGGCGCTGTTGAATCTATTGGGTGGGTGCGATAGTTTTTCGACGGAGCCAGTTCGGCTTTTATATATATTTGAATTTAAGGTTTATAAGATGAATAAAATGAATGAAGCAGAAGCCAGTCTTTATTTCGATCAATGTCTTGAACAATGTCGAGCCAAACTTGAACTTGCCGGTCCGAAAATCCAGGCGCGCTCTGCAGTAAAGTTGCCGATTGATCGGGATGAATTGAATGCCGCCATCATGGGCAGTGGCATCGTTGGTTTTCTGGAGGGGATGTCGAGGCGTAACAAACGCATTGTAAAAAACACCTACGCCTATGCCGATATTGCCTCAAAACTTCTATTTCCGGGGAAGGCAGAGAAGGTTGCTCGCTACGAGTGCTTTAAAAAATTGCTGTTTGCCACGGGCTGGACTGAGTATCACAGTGCGTTCACTCAGTACAAGTCAAGTACTGCCAAGTTGACGATGGATAATGTTGCGCTGGATATTGTTTATTCTGTCGCCGGTGGCGTTGCGGGTTCTGCTGGGGGCGCGTTGAAAGTTGTAGCGGAAAAAACCATTGAGGCGCTGAAAAAGCAACCTGATGCGGTCAAGCTATTTGAACGTCATGCTGTTGAATCCAGTGGTGCGAACTTCGGTGTGTCTGTGTGCAAACAAGACGAAGACGCTGAAGTTACGATGGCCGTAGGCACAGTGCGTTACGACTCATCGGTCAACAATACCAAAGTTATTTTTGTCGAATGGAACAGCTCTGACGTTGAGATGTATCAAGGTAAAGCGCTCTTTACCATTCATGAGGAGGACTTGCGCAAAGAGGCTGAGTGCATCAAATACCTCGACGATCTTCGCGAGGCTGTGTTCATGGAGTTTTCGCCTGTTTAAAAGAACCGGGTTGCCAGAGGCATCAAGCCTCTGGCATTCCATCGTCCTACGGCACCAGATACCCTTTCACACCGGTGAAAATGATCTGCGCCGCCAGTGCACACACAAACAACCCCATCAGCCGACTGACAATCTGCAAGCCCTGGTCGCCGAGAATGCGTTCGATGCGGTTCGACAGGTAAAGCACCACACCAACGGTAAAGCTGGCCAGGGCAATGCTGAGGATGGCGGTGAGCTTGTCATCCCAGTGGGGCTGGCTCACGCCCATCACCAGCAAGGCGCCGATGGTGCCGGGGCCGACGGTCAGGGGGATGGTCAGCGGGACGATGGTGACGTCCTGCTGCACGTTATCGGTCTGGACCGCCGACTTGCCCTGGGCCATGCCCAGTGCCGAGATAAACAGCACGCTGCCGGCACCGATGCGGAACGCATCCACGGTAATGCCGAAAACACTGAAAATGTACCGTCCGAACAAATACAGCAAGACACTGGAAATCAGTGTGGCCGTTGCCACTTTCCAGGCCAGCCGCCGTTGTTCCTTGCGCGAATAACCGCGGGTCAGGCTGATGAAACAGGACAACACGAAGAACGGGCTGTAGAGCACCAGCATCTTCAGGTAAACGCTGAACAACACGTGGAGCATGATGCAGGCTCACTGGCGAGAGAAGTCGTGGGGGAGTCTATCAGGCGTTGCAGGGTCTGTCGGCTCAGGACGGTTGTGTTGCCGTCCGTTGCTGTTGATCGCGCTGGGCGACCCAATGTTCGATCAGCTCGCGCAACTGCGACAGCTCGACCGGTTTGGCCATGTGGCCGTCCATGCCAGCCTGACGTGCGCGCTCTTTATGCTCGGCGAGGATGTGTGCGGTCAATGCCACCACGGGGGTGCGAATCCGTTGGTTGCCGACTTCCCAGGCACGCAATTGCTGGGTGGCCGAGAAACCGTCGAGGATCGGCATTTCACAATCCATCAGCACCAGGTCGTAACGTTGGGCTTTCATTGCCTGCAAGGCTTCTTCGCCATTGCTGGCGGTGTCCGGTTGCAGGTTGAGTTTGCCCAGCATGCCGCGAATCACCTTGGTCGAGATGCTGTTGTCTTCGGCCACCAGAATGCGGAAGTCGCTGGGAACCTTGACCGGCAAGGTCGGGCCGGTGGACGGGAACTGCGATACCGCGAGGCCCTTGTTGCGTTGATTCAGTTCATCCGCCAGCGTGGTCTTCAAGGTGTAGCCGGCCACTGGTTTGGCGAGGATGCGCTTGATCCCGGAGTTGCGCGCGATGATCTTGCTCGGCGCATTGCTGATGCCCGTGAGCATGATCAGCAGGATGTCGTGGTTCAGGCTCGGGTCTTCCTTGATCTTGGCCGCCAGTTGCATGCCGGTCATGCCGGGCATGTTCTGGTCCAGCAGGACCACGTCGAAGTAATCGCGCAGGTGGGCCTTGGTGCGCAGCAGCGCCAGGGCTTCCTTGCCGGACGGGACCGCGCTGACATTCAGGCCCCAGGCACTGCACTGCTGCACCAGTACCTTGCGGCAAGTGTCGTTGTCGTCCACCACCAATACCCGTGCGCCCTGCAGCGGGCCATCGAGGTCGGACGTCGGGTGTTCGAGGCGGTCGGGGTCCAGCGGCAAGGTCAGCCATAAGGTGCTGCCCTGGCTGGCGCCGCTCTTGATGCCGAATTCCCCTTGCATCAGGCGAATCAACTGACGGGCGATCACCAGCCCCAGGTTGCCGCCCAAGCGAGTGGTCGAGAGGAAGTTCTTGCTGTGCAGTTCGGCGTGCATCAGCGCGTCGCGTTCTTCGGCGTCCATCGGCTCGCCGCTGTCTTGTACGGCAATGCGCAAACGCGGTTTGGCCGTGCGCTCGTCGAGGGCGACGACGATCAGGATCTCGCCTTCGTCGGTTTTCTTCAGGGCGTTTTCCAGCAGGCTCAGCAGCGTCTGGCGCAGGCGCGTCGGGTCACCGCTGATGACCCGCGGCACTTGTGGCTGGATAAAGCTGATCAGCTCGACGTTCTGCTGTTCGGCCTTGGCGCGGAAGATACTCAGGCAGTCTTCGATCAGTGCATTGAGATCGAACTGCACATCGTCGAGCTCGATCTGCCCGGATTCGAGCTTGGAAATGTCGAGAATCTCGTTGATCAGGGTCAGCAGTTCGTTGCCGGCGCTGTGAATGGTTTGCACGTAATCGCGCTGCTTGACCGAGAGTGGCGTGCCCAACAACAGTTCGGTCATGCCCAGTACGCCATTCATCGGGGTACGGATTTCATGACTGATCTTCGCCAGGAATTCGGCCTTGGCATTGATCTCGGCGTTGCTGGCGGCCAGATCGCGGCTGACGCTGAAACGGTCTTCGGTGATGCTGCGCTGGCGTTCGCTCAGGGCAATGCTCATCAACAGGCCGCTGATGCAAATGAACACCAGCAGGGCAATGATCAGGCCTTGCGGTTCTACCAGCGTCAGGCCGAGCAGCGCCGGCAGGATAATCAGCGTGCCGACGTTGAACACCACCATGGCGGCCACGAACAGCCGGGCCGGGCGATAGCCTTTTTGCCAGTGCCAGGCGCTGACGAACAACATGGTGAGGCCCGCGAGGGCGACCAGCGCGTAGGTGATGATGTTCAGCGGCAGCGTGTTGACGAACAACAGCAACAGGCCGCAAGCCACAATGAACAGGATGTCGCCCAGCAGCAGCTTGTTCAGCGGGTGCGGGCCGAGCGGGGCGAAGAAACGGTAGGCGAACATCAGCCCGCACGGTGCGGTCAGCAGCAGGGCGAGGTAAGCGCCCGGTGTTTGCACCGCATGCCAGTCCGACAGCCATGGGCCCGCGAGATTCAGCAGCAGCGCCAGGCTGATCATCAGCAGCGCTTCACAACCTGCCAGCCACAGGCTGCTGCGCGACCGGGTGTAAGCGTAACGGATCAGGTTGTGCAGGATCAGCATCCCGATGCAGCCGAACAGCAGGCCGTAAATCAGCGTCTGGCTCTGATTGGCCGCAGTCATGATTGCCGATTGCAGGGTGATGTAAGGCCGCATCTGGTGTTCGGACACCAGGCGCAGGTAGACGTCGAGGGGTTTGTCGCTTTGCGGCAACGGCAACATGAAGTCGCTGTTGGGTAATGGCCGTTCTGCCTGAGGCTGTTCGGTGCCGGTGTTCAGTTGCTCGATCAGCTTGTCGCCGTCCAGCACATAAAGATTGAGGTGCGACAGGTCGGGAGCGAACACCCGCAGCAACTGCTCATGCTTGCCGGGTGCCAGCCTGAAGCGTAGCCAGAGTGCACCACCGGGCTCGGCCGCGGTGAGGCGTTCGAGTTCGATGGGGCTGAATTGATTGGTGAAACGAGCGGAACGGATGTCGCTGAGTTGCAGGTCGCCCTGTTCGTCAAGCAATAGCGCCCAGCCACTGCCTTGCGCGGCCTGGGCCGGAAGCATGCAGAGCAGCGTCAGCAGCGTGACTGTGAAACCTATGGCAATCCTGAGCCAGCGCACGGCGAAATCCCTTCGTAGGTTGATGCCAGAATATAACTATGCGCGGCGCCGGAATAGTCCGGCAAGGGCTTGAATCCCAAGCCCTGCCGAATGGATCGCTTATTCCTGATTTTCGCCACGCTCACGGGCAATGGCACGGTAGCCAATGTCCTTGCGATAGAAGCAGCCTTCCCAGTCAATCTTCGCGGCCAGCTTGTAAGCCTGCTGCTGGGCAGCATCAACGCTGGCACCCATGGCAGTGGCGCAAAGCACCCGACCGCCGGCCGTCACCACTTGACCGTCCTTGAGCGCAGTACCGGCGTGGAAGACTTTGCCTTCCAGCGCTGCGGCTGCATCCAGACCGTTGATGGCGACGCCTTTAGCGTAGTCGCCAGGATAGCCGCCCGCTGCCAAAACAATACCGACGCTCGGACGTGGATCCCATTGGGCTTCGACCTTGTCCAGTGCTTGCGCCAGGGCCGCCTCGACCAGCAACACCAGGCTCGACTGCAAGCGCAGCATAACCGGTTGGGTCTCAGGGTCGCCGAAACGGCAGTTGAATTCGATGACTTTTGGGTTACCAGCCTTGTCGATCATCAAACCAGCGTAGAGGAAACCGGTGTAAACATTGCCTTCCTCGGCCATGCCGCGCACGGTCGGCCAGATCACCAGGTCCATGACGCGCTTGTGCACTTCGCTGGTGACGACTGGTGCAGGGGAGTAAGCACCCATGCCGCCGGTGTTCGGGCCGGTGTCGCCGTCGCCGACGCGTTTGTGATCCTGGCTGGTGGCCATCGGCAGGACGTTCTTGCCGTCGACCATGACGATGAAGCTGGCTTCTTCGCCGTCCAGGAATTCTTCGATGACCACGCGCGAACCGGCTTCGCCAAACGCGTTACCCGCGAGCATGTCGCGCACGGCGTCTTCGGCTTCGGCCAGTGTCATGGCAACGATCACGCCCTTACCGGCGGCCAGGCCATCGGCCTTGATCACGATCGGCGCGCCTTTTTCACGCAGATAAGCCAGGGCTGGCTCGATCTCGGTGAAGTTCTGGTAGTCGGCGGTCGGGATCTTGTGGCGTGCCAGGAAGTCCTTGGTGAAGGCTTTCGAACCTTCCAGCTGCGCGGCGCCAGCGGTCGGACCGAAGCAGTCCAGGCCACGGGAGCGGAACAGGTCGACGACGCCGGCAACCAGCGGCACTTCCGGACCGACGATGGTCAGGGAAGCGTTTTTCTCGGCGAAGTCGGCGAGTTGCTCCAGTGCGAGCACATCGATAGCGACGTTTTCGCACTTGGCTTCAATGGCGGTGCCGGCGTTGCCCGGAGCCACGAAAACTTTCTGCACGCGCGGATCCTGAGCCACTTTCCAGGCCAGGGCGTGTTCACGGCCACCGCTGCCAATGATCAAAACATTCATTTCAAAAACCTCGGATGACGCTAATTCTGTTGAGTAGCCTGAGCTGTCTGGCTAACGGTGCGCGGCATTAGCTGCTGCGCTGACCCTGTAGGAGCGAGGCTTGCCCGCGAAGGCATCACCTCGGTATTGCAGTTGCACCGCGGCGTTCTCTTCGCGGGCAAGCCTCGCTCCTACAAGAGCTGGATCAGTGACGGAAGTGGCGCATGCCGGTGAAGACCATCGCGATGCCGGCTTCATCAGCTGCTGCAATCACTTCGTTGTCACGCATCGAGCCGCCTGGCTGGATCACCGCAGTGATGCCGACCTTGGCCGCGTTGTCCAGGCCGTCGCGGAACGGGAAGAACGCGTCGGATGCCATGACCGAACCCGCCACCTGCAAGCCGGCATGTTCAGCCTTGATCGCGGCAATACGCGCGGAGTTCACGCGGCTCATCTGGCCAGCGCCGACACCGATGGTCTGGCGGTTCTTGGCGTAGACGATGGCGTTGGACTTGACGTACTTGGCGACTTTCCAGGCGAAGATCAGGTCGTGGATTTCCTGTTCGGTCGGTGCACGCTTGGTCACGACTTTCAGGTCATCGGCGCTGATCATGCCGATGTCGCGGCTCTGCACCAGCAGGCCACCGTTGACGCGTTTGTAGTCCCAGGCAGCGGCGCGGTCAGCCGACCACTCGCCGCAGGCCAGCAGGCGCACGTTGGCTTTTGCCGCGACGATGGCGCGGGCTTCTTCGCTGACGCTCGGGGCAATGATCACTTCGACGAACTGACGCTCGACGATCGCCTTGGCGGTCTCGGCATCCAGTTCGCGGTTGAAGGCGATGATGCCGCCGAACGCGGATTCAGTGTCGGTGGCGTAGGCCAGTTCGTAGGCCTGACGGATGCCGCCTTCGGCGTCCGGGCTCACGGCAACACCACACGGGTTGGCGTGCTTGACGATCACGCAGGCCGGCTTGACGAAGCTCTTCACACATTCCAGCGCGGCGTCGGTGTCGGCCACGTTGTTGTAGGACAGCTCCTTGCCTTGCAGTTGGGTCGCGGTGGCGATGCCGACTTCGGCAGGCTTGGCTTCAACGTAGAACGCCGCGCTCTGGTGCGGGTTCTCGCCGTAGCGCATTTCCTGAGCCTTGATGAACTGGCTGTTGAAGGTGCGCGGGAACTCGCTGCGACCTTCGGTGCTGAGGGTGTCGGCGGCCTGGTTCACGGTGCCCATGTAGTTGGCGATCATGCCGTCGTAGGCAGCGGTGTGTTCGAAGGCCTTGAGCATCAGGTCGAAACGCTGAGCGTAGGTCAGGCCGCCGGCCTTCAGGCTTTCCAGCACGTTGGCGTAGTCGCTGGCATTCACCACGATGGCCACGTCTTTATGGTTTTTTGCCGCGGAACGGACCATGGTCGGGCCGCCGATGTCGATGTTCTCGATGGCGGTCGGCAGGTCACAGCCTGGCTTGTTGATGGTGGCTTCGAACGGGTACAGGTTGACGGCCACCAGATCGATCGGCTTGATGCCGTGTTCGTTCATGATCGCGTCGTCGATACCACGACGACCGAGGATCCCGCCGTGGATTTTCGGGTGCAGGGTTTTCACCCGACCGTCCATCATTTCTGCGAAACCGGTGTAATCCGCGACTTCCACTGCGGCAACGCCGTTGTCACGCAGCAGCTTGAACGTTCCGCCGGTGGAGAGGATCTCGACGCCCAGGGCTTCGAGCTCTTTGGCGAATTCGAGGATCCCGGTCTTGTCGGAAACGCTGATCAAGGCGCGGCGGATCGGCAGGCGGGTAGTCTGGTCGGTCATTTCAATTTCCATCAAAAGCAAAGGAGTCAGCAAAAAAGGCGACCGTTTTTACGCGGGCGCCTTTCTGGTTTGATTGAATGCTTACAGCAAATCGTACTGCTTGAGTTTCTTGCGCAGGGTGCCTCGGTTCAGCCCGAGCAGCTCGCTGGCCTTGGTCTGGTTACCCTTGACGTAGTTCATCACGCACTCGAGCAGGGGCGCCTCGACTTCGGAGAGCACCAGGTTGTACACATCCGTGACGGCAGCGCCCTCAAGGTGGGCGAAATAATTGTGCAGCGCCTTCTCGACACTCCCGCGAAGGGTCTGGCCTTCTTCGCTCGGCGTATTGAGGTGCTGTTTCAAATTCACGTTGTCGCTCACGGGTGTTGTTCCACTCACTAAAGTCTCGGTCATCATCGTCATGCGGCCACCTCTTCTCCGTCCCCTGTCAGGCTCTTGTAACGTTCGGCGAAGAAGCCCTGAACGTTGGCGCATTGTGCTTCCGTATCTTCCAAACGATTGAAGTGGGCGCGAAACTCCCTGGCGCCCGGCAAGGTTGCGAGATACCAGCCCACATGCTTCCGAGCGATCCGGACACCCATGACGTCTCCATAGAAGACGTGCAGTGCGGCCAGATGCTCTAGCAGAATGCGTTCCACCTCGATCAGCTCCAGCGCCGGGAGTTTCTCGCCGGTACGCAGGAAATGGTCGATCTCGCGAAAAATCCATGGCCGCCCCTGGGCAGCCCGTCCAACCAACAGTCCATCGGCACCGGTCGCGTCGAGCACGTAGCGGGCCTTTTCCGGCGAATCGATGTCGCCATTGGCGAAGACCGGCATCGACACGGCCTGCTTGATCGCGGCAATGGTGTCGTACTCGGCTTCACCGGTGTACAGATCGGCGCGGGTGCGGCCATGGACCGCCAACGCCGTAATGCCTGCCTGCTCGGCGATCTTCGCCACCGTCAGACCGTTCTTGTTGTCCCGGTCCCAGCCGGTACGGATCTTCAAGGTAACCGGCACATCAACCGCAGCCACCACGGCCTGCAGGATCTCGGTCACCAGTGCTTCATCCTTCAACAATGCGGAACCGGCGGCCTTGTTGCAGACCTTCTTTGCCGGACAGCCCATGTTGATATCAATAATCTGTGCGCCCAGTTCGACGTTGGCCCGGGCCGCATCCGCCAGCATCTGCGCATCGCCACCGGCGATCTGCACCGAGCGTGGCTCGGGATCACCTTCGTGGATCATGCGCATGCGCGATTTGCGGGTGTTCCACAAGCTCATGTCGCTGGTGACCATTTCCGAGACTACAAGTCCTGCGCCCAGTCGCTTGCACAGCTGACGAAAGGGTTGGTCGGTGACACCCGCCATAGGGGCGAGAATCAAGCCGTTGTGCAATGTGTATGGACCGATGCGTACCGCCGACATAGGACTTTCCAGTTGTGGGGCCGGATCATGAGAGTTCGAAAAAGGGTTGGCATGATACCCGCTCTCGATGACTGGATAAAGGCTGAATTGAACAAAATCTGAACAGTTATTCTGTTATTGCCAGCAGTTTGGTATGAGCGGTCTCTGCCAGAAATGTGCCGTCAAACCCGTAACACTGAAGCGTTTCACTCGGGTGAGTGAAAGCTCAGGCTGTAGTTCACGGCTTTGGCGCCTGGGTCGAGGATGTCCAGGGCGATGTGGATCGGCGTTTGCGGCGGCATTTCCGCCATGCCTTCGAGATCGCCGTTGAGGTACTCGCCAGGCTTGAAGCGGCGGCTGGCGATCAGGTGACCGTTGAGGTCGGCAAAGCGCAGCTCCAGCAACGGGAACGGCTGGGAGAAGGGCGCGCGGTTGTAGATGATCGCGTCGACCACCAGCGCGCCATTGAATTCCGGATGGCTGCGTACCACCAGGTTGCTGCTCTTGATTTTCGCGATGTCGACTTTTGACGGCACGGTGCAGCCGATTTGCGGGCAGAACTGCTGGAACCACGGACGGTACTGATCCTGACGAGCCAGTTCGTCAAAATGGTAAGCGATGTATTGACCCGCGAGTGCGCCAGCGCCGAGCAGGATCAGCAGCAACCAGAAAAACCGTCGGCCCCAGGGCGAGCGGCGTTTTTGCCAGTCAAGTTGCAACGGGTCATCGGTCAGGTCTTGCAGCACCTCGGCGCGTACGCCCGGTTCGCTGCGTTCACGGCGTTTGCGCAGCGGTTCGATCGAAGGCAGGTCGTCGTCGATATCGTCACTGGCGTCGGTGGCTGACAGGCGTTCGTGATGGAGCGGGGCGTCGAGTGGATCGTTCAGGCGCAGTTGCGGCGGCAGAGTCTCGTCGTCCAGCTCCACGGGTTCCAGGGACAGCGAGGGTTCGGTGCGCGAAGGTTTGCTCGGCTCGATTGCCGGCTCCGGCGTGAGGGGGGCTTCGGCAGCTTCTGTCGCTTGCGCCGCTTCGGCGCGATCGGCGGCGGATTCGCTGAACAGGCTGTCGGACCACGGCTCTTCGTCGTGCTCGGCGTTATCGCGGCGGGCGCTCAGGCTGTCTTCGCGGTGGCGACCGAATTCGGTGGTCGGCTGGATTTCCCGCTGTTCCAGTCGAGCGAGTTCTTCATCCAGGTCCAGGCTGTCCAGGTCCAGTTCGGCGGCAGTCCACTGCTTCTGGCTGATGGCCCGTGGTTCTGGCTCGGCTGTCTCGACGATGGCCGGAGCCGCCGGGGGGATCACTTCCTTGCCTGCCTGCTCAAGCAGTTGCTTGGCGGCGTTGAACACCTGCAGGCACGAGCCGCAACGAACCACTCCACGGGCCACGCTCAACTGAGCATGGCTGACGCGGAAGCTGGTTTGGCAATGCGGGCACTGGGTGACGAAGCTGTCGGTCATGCGGCGATCCGGATTATGCAGGCGCTCATTCTAGCGCCGACGGCCAGTGATGCGCACCCAGCCATCGCGATTGGCGATCGGGTCCAGATCGAAGTCCTGCGCGTAGGCGGCGGCTACTTCATCACCTTGCTCGGCGAGGATGCCCGACAGCGCCAGGCGACCACCCGGCTTGACCAGGCTCGACAGTTGCGGTGCGAGGGAGACCAGCGGGCCGGCGAGGATGTTGGCCACCAGCACATCGGCCTTAACCTGTGGCAGATCTTCCGGCAGATACAGCGGGAAGAGCGCGTCGGCGATGTTGTTGCGACCGGCGTTGTCGCGCGAGGCTTCCAGCGCCTGCACGTCGATGTCAGTGCCAACGGCTTCCTTGGCGCCGAGCAGCAGGGCGGCAATCGCCAGAATCCCCGAGCCGCAACCGAAGTCCAGCACGTTGCAGTCTTTCAGGTCCTGACCGTCGAGCCATTCCAGGCACAGCGCGGTGGTCGGGTGCGTGCCGGTGCCGAACGCGAGGCCCGGGTCCAGCAGGATGTTCACGGCGTCGGGTTCAGGCGCGGCGTGCCAGCTCGGCACGATCCACAGGCGTTGGCCGAAGCGCATTGGCTGGAAATCGTCCATCCAGCTGCGTTCCCAGTCCTGGTCTTCGATGACTTCGCTGTGATGCTCGGGCAGCGGGCTGCCGGTCAGCAGCTCCAGATGCGCCAGGACCGAAGCGGCTTCGGTGCCGCCTTCGAACAGGGCCAGCAGGTGCGTGTGCGACCACAGCGGGGTGGTGTTGAGTTCCGGTTCGAAGATCGGCTGGTCTTCGGCGTCCATGAAAGTCACCGACACGGCGCCCACTTCAAGGAAAGCGTCTTCGTAGGTTTCGGCTTGTTCTGGGCTGATGGCGAGACGGACTTGCAGCCAAGGCATGGCGGGCACCTTTGAAAAATATTGATTGCAGCCTAGCGGGCTGCGAGAAGCGCGCAAGTTTACGCGAGCGCGAGGCAGAAGACGACAAGGTCGACATATGCGTGTTCTTCGTAGGAGCGAGCGGTGCGACGATTCGACTTGCCCGCGAAGGGAGCGCATCAGTCGTGCAGACATACTGCGGCGCCTGGTTCGCGGGCAAGTCGAATCGTCGCACCGCTCGCTCCTACAGGGGGATATGAAACCTTCAGAAACAACAAAGCCGCCCGAAGGCGGCTTTGTTGATCAGGCTAAAAGCTTAGTGCTTTTCGCCAGCCAGCTTGTGTTCCAGGTAGTGAATGTTTACACCACCTTTGCAGAAGCCTTCATCGCGGGTCAGGTCGCGGTGCAGCGGGATGTTGGTCTTGATCCCGTCGACAACGATTTCGTCCAGCGCATTGCGCATGCGCGCCATGGCTTCGTCACGGGTTGCGCCGTAGGTGATCAGCTTGCCGATCAACGAATCGTAGTTCGGCGGAACGGCATAACCGCTGTACAGGTGCGAATCGACGCGAACGCCGTTGCCGCCTGGAGCGTGGAAATGCTTGACCGTGCCTGGGCTTGGCATGAAGGTTTTCGGGTCTTCGGCGTTGATCCGGCATTCCAGCGCGTGACCGCGGATGACCACGTCATCCTGGGTGAACGACAGCTTGTTGCCGGCGGCGATGCTGAGCATCTCCTTGACGATGTCGATACCAGTGACCATTTCCGAAACCGGGTGCTCTACCTGGACACGAGTGTTCATCTCGATGAAGTAGAAGTGACCGTTTTCGTAAAGGAACTCAAAGGTGCCGGCGCCGCGGTAGCCGATGTCGATGCACGCCTTGACGCAGCGAGCGAGGACTTCCTGGCGTGCTTTCTCGTCGATGCCCGGTGCCGGCGCTTCTTCGAGAACCTTCTGGTGACGACGTTGCAGCGAGCAATCGCGGTCGCCCAGATGAATGGCGTGGCCCTGGCCGTCGGAAAGTACCTGGACTTCCACGTGACGTGGGTTGGTCAGGAATTTTTCCAGATAGACCATCGGGTTGCCGAACGCCGCGCCTGCTTCGGAGCGGGTCAGTTTCGCCGAGGAGATCAGGTCTTCTTCGCTATGCACAACGCGCATGCCGCGACCACCACCGCCGCCAGCGGCTTTGATGATCACCGGGTAACCGACTTCGCGACCGATGCGCAGAGCGGTTTCTTCGTCTTCCGGCAGCGGGCCGTCAGAACCCGGAACGGTTGGAACGCCGGCAGCGATCATCGCGTGCTTGGCCGATACCTTGTCGCCCATCAGGCGAATGGTGTCGGCTTTCGGACCAATGAAGGCGAAGCCGGAGTTCTCGACCTGCTCAGCGAAATCAGCGTTTTCCGCAAGGAAACCGTAGCCTGGGTGAATGGCGGTGGCGCCGGTCACTTCAGCCGCGGCGATGATTGCCGGGATGTGCAGGTAAGAGTGGGCGGCCGAGGCCGGACCGATGCAGACGGATTCGTCTGCCAGGCCCAGGTGCATCAGCTCTTTGTCGGCCTTGGAGTAAACGGCGACGGTCTTGATGCCCATCTCTTTGCAGGCACGCAGAATCCGCAGTGCGATCTCACCGCGGTTGGCGATCAGAACTTTTTCCAACTTCGCAGTCATCAAAGTTTCTCCGCGGTTCAAACGATGGTGAACAGCGGTTGGTCGTACTCAACCGGCTGGCCGTCTTCGACGAGGATGGATTCGATCACACCGCTGGTTTCAGCTTCGATGTGGTTCATCATCTTCATGGCTTCGACGATGCACAGGGTGTCGCCTTTCTTCACGGTCTGGCCGACTTCAACGAAGGACGGCGAGCTTGGCGAAGATTTGCGATAGAAGGTGCCGACCATTGGCGAACGGGCAACGGCGCCGTTCAGGGCAGGGGCGGACGGTGCAGCAGGAGCGGCAGCGGCGGCAACCGGGGCAGCAGCGGCAGGCGCTGGAGCCGGAGCGTGCATTGGCGCCGGAGCGTAGTATTGCTGAGCCGGGGTTTTGCTATGGCGGCTGATGCGAACGGACTCTTCGCCTTCCTTGATCTCGAGCTCGTCGATGCCGGACTCTTCCAGCAGTTCGATCAGTTTCTTAACTTTACGGATATCCATGAATCATCAACTCCCAAGGGTCGGTCAGGGGCGTATAGCTTGTTGTTCAAGCTGCTCTAGTGCAGCCTCCAGGGCCAGTCGATAACCGCTGGCGCCAAGGCCGCAGATCACTCCCACCGCTACGTCGGAGAAGTAAGAGTGATGGCGGAAAGGTTCGCGTTTGTGCACGTTAGACAAATGCACTTCGATGAATGGGATGCTCACCGCCAGCAGCGCGTCACGTAATGCGACACTTGTGTGTGTAAAAGCTGCTGGATTGATCAGAATGAAGTCCACACCTTCGCTGCGGGCAGCGTGGATGCGGTCGATCAATTCGTACTCGGCGTTGCTTTGCAGGTGCAGCAAATGATGGCCGGCTTCACGAGCGCGGCGTTCCAGGTCCTGATTGATCTGCGCCAGTGTCGTAGCGCCATAGGTGCCCGGTTCACGGGTGCCGAGCATGTTCAGGTTGGGGCCGTGCAGAACCAATAGGGTCGCCATCTGCTGTTCCTCGTTATCCGTGTGCATTTGTCAGAACCCGGCGACTATGCCGCAAAGCCTTTGTGACTGTCCAGTTCTATGCAATAGCCAGCACGATGGCCGATGTTTGCGCGAAATATGTGACCGGGTGATTAAATCCGGTCATTTGCTTTGGATACACGTTCGGCGAAGTCCGTGGCGCTGATTTCGCCGATCACTCGTACATCGGCGCGTTCGACACCGTCCTTGCCGAAAAACATCAGCGCCGGTGGGCCGAATAGTGTGTAGCGGTCGAGGAGGGCGCGTTGCTCGGCGTTGCTGGCGGTGATGTCGAAGCGAATCAGCCGATAACCCTTGAGGCGTTCGACGACCTGCGCGTCGTTAAGCACTTTGTGTTCGATGACTTTGCAGCTGATGCACCAGTCGGCGTACCAGTCGAGCAGCAGTGGCGTACCGGAGGATTTGGCTTCGGCGAGGACGCGATCGAGTTCGGCCGGAGTCGTGACGGTTTGCCAGTCGCTGGTGTTCTGCGATTGCTCGTTGCTGCTGACGACACGCGGCTGGCCGATTGGGTTGAACGGATCGGTCTGGCCACTGAAGGCGCCATACCAACAGGCCAGTGCATAAAACAGCAGGAACATTCCGAGTAACTGGCCCAGGCGTTTTCGCGGAGGTTTGTAGACGAACTCCAGCGCGCCCATGAACAAGCCGACACCGCCGGCCAGCAAACCGATCAGCAACAAAGTGATCTGCCCCGGCAGCACGCGACTGAGCA
This sequence comes from Pseudomonas sp. IT-P44, assembly GCF_949768225.1. Classification (NCBI taxonomy): domain Bacteria; kingdom Pseudomonadati; phylum Pseudomonadota; class Gammaproteobacteria; order Pseudomonadales; family Pseudomonadaceae; genus Pseudomonas; species Pseudomonas sp. IT-P44. The sequence goes on from NZ_CATKQM010000016.1 coordinate 55,807, forward strand.
GACCGATCGCCAGACCCAGCAACAACACGCCAATCGCGTTTTTCACGTAGACCAGCCATGGTCCGCTTTTCGGCAGCCAGGCGGCGCCGCCAGTGGCCACCAGCAACAGCGGTGCCCCCATGCCGAGGCCGAGCATGAACAGTTTCAAGCCGCCGCCCAGCGCATCGCCACTGGCGCTGATGTACAGCAGCGCGCCGGCCAGCGGTGCCGAGACGCAGGGTGAAACCAACAGGCTGGAAACCACGCCCAGCACCGCTGCGCCCCACAACGAACCGCCTTCGGTGCGCCCGGCGATGCGATCCAGCCGGCTGCTGATCGCGTGCGGCAACTTGAGTTCGAAGACACCGAACATCGCTAGGGCAAACAGCGCAAAAAACATTGCGAACGGCACCAGCACCCACGCCGATTGCAGCCGCGCCTGAAGGTTGAGCTGTGCGCCGAACATCCCCATCAGCGCACCGAGCAGGGCGAAGCAGGCGGCCATCGGCAGCACGTAAGCGAGCGACAGGTTGAAGCCGCGCAAGCCACCCACCTGGCCACGCAACACCACGCCGGAGAGGATCGGCAGCATCGGCAGCACGCAAGGGGTGAAGGTCAGGCCAAGGCCCGCTAGGAAGAACAATGCCAGCTCCCGCCAGCTCCAACTCGTGGTGGCGCCGCCACTGCCGTCGATACTCAGGCGTTCGGTCTCGGGCGGATAGCACAGGCCTTTGTCGGCACAGCCTTGATAGGTCACCGCCAGCGTGAAGGCGCGTTGATCGCTGCGCGGCAGTTCGACATCGAGAATCCCGTGGTAAATCTCGACGTCGCCGAAGTACTCATCGTGTTTCTGCTCGCCTTTGGGCAGCTGTGCCGGGCCGACTACGATCTCGGCAGGGTCGGCGCGAAACTGAAAGCGATGGCGGTAGAGGTAATAACCCTCGGTGGCGACAAAACGCAGCTTGATCGATTGTGGCGTGCTGTCTATCAGGCTCAGTTGAAAGGCTTCGCGCACCGGCAGGAAGTCGGCGCTGTTGTTGATCGACCCCAGGGTGGAACTGGGTCGACTCTCCAGCAAACCGGCGGCGGTGGCCGGCAGGGCGAGCACTAAAAGCAGCAGGCAGAGCAAACGGCGCATGACGATCTCGCGTATCGGAATTGGGGGCATGATAGCGGACAGTTGCACGGATTGCCCCGCCCCTGTAGGAGCGAGCGGTGCGGCGATCCGACTTGCCCGCGAAGAACGATGACACGGTTCGCCTGATAAACCGTGTCGTTTGGTTCGCGGGCAAGCCTCGCTCCTACAGGTATGTGGCGGTCTGTCAGACGCGGAATGCCTGAACGGCCGTATGCAACCGCCCGCCCAACACCAACAAATGCTCGCCTTGCTCACGCCCCTCACCGATACGCAGCAAGTTATCCCCGCCCAATTGGTGAATCCGCTCACTGTGATCGCGGATTTCGCTGACGGCTCCGCTCTGCTGAGCCGTGACATCGGCAATGCGTACGGCGGTGTCGGAAATCGTCTGGATCGCCCCGACGATTTTATCCAGCGCACCGTCGGCCGCCTGGGCCTGATTGGCTGTCGCCTCCGCGTGTTCAACCTGCGCGCGCATGCCTTCCACCGACTCTCGGGCCGCTGTCTGCAGCCCGGCGATCAAGTTCTGGATCTCTGCCGTAGCGCCTGCGGTGCGCTGCGCCAATGACCGAACCTCTTCCGCCACGACGGCAAACCCGCGTCCCATTTCCCCGGCGCGGGCCGCTTCGATGGCGGCGTTCAGGGCCAGCAGGTTGGTCTGGTCGGCAATCGAGCGGATCACCGTCAGCACGCCGCCGATGGTGGCGGACTCCTCGGCCAGGTGTTCGATCATCTGTGCATTGCTTTGTACTTCGCCCACCAGCGCATGCAGCCCGGTGAGGCTCAAACCGATGACTTTCTGTCCATGTTCCACCGCCAATCCAGCATGGCGGCTGGCGTCGGCAGCCTGGCTGGCATCGCCGGCGACTTGTTGAATGGTCGCTTCCAGCTCGCCGAGGGAGTCGCGGATCAACGCGGTGTCACCCGCCTGATGTTCGGCGCCGCTGTGCAAATCATTGCTCAACTCGGCCAGGGTGCGGCTGCTGCCGGCAACCTGCTCGGCGTTGAGGCGAATGGTTCCGACCAGATCGACGAGGTAGGCGCGCAGTCGATTGAGCGAGGCCTGGATGTCATGCAGTTCGCGATTGGTCTTGCCCAATTCGATGTCGCGGCTGAAGTCGCCTTCGGCCCAGGTCGAGAGTGCCGGCGCGAGGTTGGTCAGCGTCCGGGCCAGGCGCCGTTGCAGGGTGTCGATGAGTAATGCGATCAGCAGAATCAGGCCGATCATCACCCCTTGCATCAGCCGCACTTCGCTCTGGATCTGCCCGTGCTGGGCACGGACCACCGGTTCCAGCCCGGCGATGGACTGTTGCACGGCAGCGATTTTCTGGTGCGTCGCGGCGCTGAGGTCGGCGCGTTTCTGGATCTGCTCGCGGGTTCGCGCCAGCTCTGCGGGATAGCGCGTGAGCAGGCTGTTGAGCTCGCGTTTGAGGCCGACGCCGGCATCTTCCGCAACGGTTTTTTCGGTGTTCTCCAGGCCCATCATTGCAGCGAAATCGTCGGTGCCCGATTCACTTTTACTGGTCACGCCCAAGAGCGGCAAGGCGTTCAAAAGCTCGGCTTGCGTGCGGATGTTGGTGACTTCGCGCTCGACATCGGCGGCCAGTTCGCTGCGGCCGCTGCTGACCAGTTTGTCCCGGGCCAAAGAGAGTTTGCCCAGGTGTTGAGAGGCTGCGAGCAATGGCGTCAGATAGTTCGCGTTGCTGCTGGCGTATTGACTCAGCTGGTCGAGGCTGGCGCCGAGTTCGCGTTCGGCTTGCAGCAACAGCGCCTGAGGATCGCCCGCGAGTTTGCCGGCGGCCAGCAGGTCGGTTTTGCTGAATTCATCCAGGTTCGACAGGCTCGGACGCAAACTGTCGGCCAACGTCGGCGGTAGCTCGGCGAGTTCCTTTTGCAGGCCGTCGATGGCTTGGCTGGCGCTGCTCAGGCGCAAGGCATCGCCGCTGGCCAGGTAATCCTCGATGTTACGCGCCACTTCATTCTGGAATTGCTGGGACAACCCGAGGTAGCGCTCCATCAATAGATAGGGGCGCTCCAGGGCTTTTTGCGACCACCAAAGCGTGGCGCCGAGGGCCACGCACACGGCGACTAGAAGGAGGGTATTGAGATTGGTCAGCAGCTTCAGGCGCATCAAGGGACTACCAACGGCGAAATGGTAAGTGCCTGAAGTTATTGCGTTTCTGTTACAGGGTTATGACTGACTGGGTCGATTCCGATGAAAAAGTGGCACTTTGCTTTGACGTCCGTGCGGCTTGTACACGGTTGCGTCCGGCATGCTTGGCACGGTACAGCGCCTCGTCCGCCTGGCTGGCCATCATCAGGCCGTCGGAGTCTTCGCACAGCTCGACCACCCCGGCGCTGAACGTACACCAGAGGTCCTGGGGCTGAGCGGGGTAATGGATTTCGGCGAAGCGCTGACGGATTTCGTCGAGGACTTTGCAGGCCGCTTCGATATCGGTGTCCGGCATGACGATGGCAAATTCTTCGCCGCCGTAGCGGCCGATGAAATCGGTCTTGCGCAATCGTTGCTTGAGGAACAGCGCCAGGCTCTTGATCACACGGTCGCCCATGGGGTGGCCGTGGCTGTCGTTGACCCGTTTGAAGTGGTCGATGTCGAGCATCGCAAAGCTCAGCGGCTTGCTCTCGCGGCGGGCGCGGAAGCTGCAGTCTTCGAGCAATTGCAGAATGTGTGTGTGGTTGTACAGCCCGGTGAGGCTGTCGCGGACCATCCGCGCTTTCAGATTGCGCGCCCGCGCCGCGCGGTTGCGCACGGTGGTGATCAGGTGCCGGGGCTTGATCGGTTTGGTCAGGAAGTCGTCGCCGCCCTCGCTCATGGCGTCGAGCTGCTTGTCCAGATCGTCTTCGGCCGACAGGTAAATGATCGGCACGCTGACATAGCGGTCATTGTGGCGGATCACTTTGGCCAGTTCCGTACCGGTGCAGGCCGGCATGTACATGTCGAGAATGATCAGGTCGGGCTGGAAATCCGCCAGTTCGGCCATGGCCTGGATCGGCTCGATCAAGGTGCGCGTGACGATCCCGGCGCTGTTGAGCAGGCGCTCGGTGTGCAAGGCCTGGGCGCGGGAATCGTCGATGATCAGCACTTTATAAGGTTCGTACTGCGCGACGCAGGTCAGGACTTCGATTTTCTCCAGCAGGCTCGAGGCTTCGAGGGTGCCGGTGAGAAACTCCTGGCCACCGGCACGCACGGCGGCGAGGCGGGTCGGGGTGTCGGTTTCGAGCAGGCTGAAAAACAGCAGCGGCAACGGTTCATCCAGACCGACCTGGGCTTCGGCGGCCAGTTTCAGGCCGACGCCGGGGCCGCTGAAGTCCACGTCCATAACAATCGCGGCCGGCAAACGCTCGACCATCGAGGAGCGAAACGCCGACACGCTGTCGAGGGACTGGGCGCTGAGGCCGAAAAATTCCAGTTGTTTGGCCAGTCGTTCGGCACGGTCGTGATCCTGCAGCATCACGTAGATCGGCTTGCGCAACGGCGGCAGGAAGGTTTGTTCGAGCTGATCGCCATGGCGCAGGCCGGTACGCGACAGGCGCTGCATCAAGCGATTGAGGTCAGTGATCAGGCCGCTGCTCAGGCGTCCGCGATTGGCGTCGACAGCCTCCAGCGACTGGCCGATATGGCGTGCCAGTTGCGTGTGTTCCGGTTGTTCGAAGCGCTCGGCGAAACGCAGCAGGCGCAGGTTGGCTTCACTCAATTCCGATAAGTCGGTGGTGGACCACTCACTGCGTTGCAGGCGCTGCCAGATCTCAAGAATTTGACGTGCCTGATGAATTACCCGCTGGGCAAAGTGGTGCTTGAGGCGCTCACGGCTGGGGTCTTCTGGCTCGGTCATATCCTGACTACTAGTTAGGGTGCATGCTGAGATCGACTGGTGGCTCTATGCTAGCACCTCTTTTCAGTCGCATGAGTGTCGTATGTCAATAATCTGCAATGCGACGTCATTCAGTTTCTGACTGGCGGGTCTGAAAATGTGTGTCGGTGATCTGACATTACCCATGATCAGGGCCTCTCCTGCCTGTTTTCGCGAATCGTCTGTCATCCCGGCGAGCGTTACTTGTCAGGGAGTTCTGATTTTTCGCCGGCAGACTTGAACCGGATTTTCGGCTGGTAGGGTGTCAGGGAAACCCTTAGATGCCATCGGCCCATCATGACCCAGTGTTTCAAAGAACATCCCAGCGACGAGCAGCGCCTGAATCACAACAGCACGCCCGTTGCTGATTGTGAATGCAAAGAGGAACTGCTCTATGGGAGCAAGACGTTTGTTACCGACGTCCCGATTCTGACGTGCGCGTGCCTATGGCGACACTACCAGCGGGAGGCGGAGGGCATCGTCGCACCTGGAGGGGTATTGATTGCCGACCCTGTTGAGCGCAACCGCGCTATCAATGCTGCGTACGCGCGACTCTGGTTGCACGATTCCAGATTTCAGTGGGCCGGGCTGGCGGCGTTTGCCTCCAAGCAGGTTGGCTGCGGATTGCTGCATGCGGCGGACAGCATCGATCTCATCCGCGATGAGCATGAGTCGCGGGAGCGTATGCGTGACAGCCGCCGAGAGCATGGTTTGCTGACGCCTGACAGGATGGCCGGGCAGGCGCAAGAGTTGCGTGACTATAAGGAAGCGGATGCGCGCAATCCGGTGTCCTCTTTGGATTTTCATTCAACGGGTGAGGAGCTGTCGCTGGTGCAGCAGCAGTTCAGGCATGTGCACGACATGATGGCGCTGGGGAACACCACGCTGTTTCTGGATGTTTTTCCGTTGCATGAGTTTTATGCGAAACGGGGTTTGAGGGAGTTGAAGAAGTGCCTGGACGCCCGGAAGAGAATTTACGGGCATCCGAAGTTCCCGGTGTTGTGGCCAGCGGGGGAGGAAACGCTGAAGTTCGGGGTGGCTCACTTCGAAAATTTGCTGGGCTTTGAGGCGATAGAGGACGGAGACATCGCCGCAAGTGTTGAGCATTTGGCGCGGCATGAGCAGAACAATATCCTCCAGCCGACGATTTACCAGAACCGTCAATTGGTGGCGTTGCTGCGTGCCAACCACGCGTCCTACGTCACGGGGTTTCCTTCAGGCGTTGCGCAGGCAATTGAGTTGACGCTTACCAGTCAATGCCAACGTGTCGAGGATGGGCGCACCATCGATTTTGGCGACAACCCGTTGGCGGACTTGTCCGACATCAAGCAGCGAATGGCATTCGTGCTGCAGGCCGCCGCACGTTTTGACCAGATGCTCGGTGACCACAACCGTTATGCATTGGAGCAGTCGATCAACGAGATCGCAGCAAGCGGTAGTAGTCAATGACTCTTCGACCACATTGGTTCGGCTGGCGCTGCGGCGCCTATCTTCTTGTCCTGGCTGTCCTGACGTGGGCCTCCATTCAGCAACTGACGCAACCTCTCTGGGATGAACCCGAAATCGTCTTGGAAATAGGCGGGACGTATGAAGATCTACGCAGAAAATCTTCAGCGCCCTTTAGTCCGGAGATACGCGGACATATCTGGTCCGGTATCCCCATGACCGATGCGAAATTGCGGTTCGTCGACCCGCAATTTGGGTTCACCACTCCCGCCGCGCGCTTCTTTAGTGTCGGATTTGACGACAACATCATTTTCGGTATCCGCATGTCCCCGCAGATCGAGCCACTACTGCTCGATGATGCCCTGGAAGTAGCGCTGGATTTACAAGACCAGTGGCGCGGGGGGGGATGGAGGGTGGCCGGTAGGACACGCTATCCACCCTTTGCCGACACGCCTGAATGGCGAGCGCAGCTGCGAGACAAAGGAGGCTCGGTTTACTGGAAGGCCGGCAAAAAATATCAAGTCTTGATGTACGTCCACCGTTTCAAATACGACCAACGGCCTGATGAAGAGCGCTACCTCATCACACTGTCGATCAGCAAACCGTGGACGCCTTTCGCAGAAGATGGGGATGAAGACGCTCTAATCGAATTGGATCAATCCATCCCGCTCACCCCCTTGTTTCCCAAAAAAACCAAAGGAGCCCCACCATGCCAACCCCCGCCTTCATGACCCTCCACGGCGAACACCAAGGCCTGATCAGCGCTGGTGCTTTTACTGAGGCGTCGGTGGGCAACATCTATCAAAAGGGGCGTGAGGACCAAATCATGATCCAGGCCCTGAGCCACGGGATCTTCGTACCGAAAGGGTCGGGCGCAGGTCGTCGGATGCACAAGCCCTTGATCGTCACCAAGGCCATCGACAAAGCGACACCGCTGATCAACAACGCTTTATGTTCTGGAGAATTGCTAAAAATATGCCGCGTCGAGTGGTATCGCACCTCGGCTCAGGGAACCCAGGAACATTTTTATACGATGGAACTGGAAGACGCGGTGATCATCGGCGCTGAAGTGCTCATGCCGCATTGCCAGGATCCCGGTACGGCTCACCTCACTCAAGTGGAGAAAGTCCATTTCAGTTACCGGCGCATTAATTGGCGGCATGAAGTCAGTCGAACCATGGGTTCCGATGAGTGGAGCACTGAGGTGCCGGGATGAGGTTGGTCAACGAGCTCGATCTGTCCGAATGGGAGCGCCAACATGCCTGGCCCAGTGAGCAAGCGCTGGAGCTTGTGCGCCAGGCGCTGCAAGATCGGCAGCTTATCGATGGAATGGACGAGTTGCGTGCCGGCCTGCTGATCGATATCGAGAGCGAGGTGCTCGACCCGATCGAGCGGGGGGAATGGCGGTTGGTCAGGCCTGAAGCCGATTACGCTGACTGGGTAATGCCGGAGCGGACCTTTGATCCAAAGGTAATGGAGCTGATGCTAAATCCGCCCGTCCAGCCGTCGAGAACGCCAAGAGTCTTTCGCCTCCGGGACAGCGTAACCGGTGAGCCGCTGGCGCTGCATGACTACATTGCGACGGTGGATGGGGACACGGCGCCACGCAGGACCGACGGCAAGGGCATCGCTCATCTGTTTACATCAACGGGGTGGCAGCAAATTTCAATGAAGGTCATTGGCGTTTAACCCTGGCAGGGCGACTAGAATTCATCGGCGCACGGTTGTCACAGGCCTGACGCTAATTTCTGCGGATAACCCGACGACGGGTGCCGGGCAAAGGCACGTTGTTGTATGGTTGTGGTCGAACCGATGAACTCAAGTGATTGAAAGGATATCGCCATGCTGGACTGGAAGAACCGCGCGGGCAGCGCGCCTGAACGTGCCGCTGAACCGAAATCGGCTACCCGCAGTTACATCGGTGGCCTTTTGTTCAGTCGGGCGCTGGCCACGCTGATCGGCCTCTATCTGATTGTGGCCTTTGTGCTTGGCTGGTACTGGAGCCAGGAGCCGGCGCTGTTCCCGGTACAACAGAATGCTCAAGTGGCGGCCGAGAAAGAAGGCAAGCAAATGGTCATCGGCTACACCACGGTCGAAACACTCAAGACCGTCGCCGATACCTTGCTGACCAAACCGGGCGGCTACATCTCCAACGACCGTTTCCCGCCGGGCCTGTGGATGGACAACACGCCGAGCTGGGAATATGGCGTGCTGGTCCAGGTCCGCGATCTGACGCGGGCGTTGCGCAAAGACTTTGCCCGTTCGCAGTCGCAATCGGCCGAAGACGCCGATCTGGCGAAAGCCGAGCCGCGTTTCAACTTCGACAATAAAAGCTGGGTGCTGCCCTCCAGCGAGTCCGAGTATCAGGAAGGCATCAATTCCCTGAGCCGCTATCAGGCGCGCCTGTCCGATCCTTTGCAGAAAAACGCGCTGTTTTATGCTCGCGCCGACAACCTGAACAACTGGCTGGGCGATGTGGGCACTCGTTTGGGTTCGCTGTCGCAACGCCTGTCGGCCAGCGTTGGCCGGGTCAAACTGAACACCGCGCTGAAGACCGAAGTGGTCGCGCCGGGTCAGGTGCCACAGGTTGACGAGGAAATCGTCGAAACCCCGTGGATGCAGATCGACAACGTGTTCTATGAAGCTCGCGGTCAGGCCTGGGCCTTGTCCCACTTGCTGCGTGCCATCGAAGTCGACTTCGCCGATGTGCTGGCGAAGAAGAACGCGACCGTCAGCGTGCGCCAGATCATTCGTGAACTGGAAGCGTCGCAGGAACCGGTCTGGAGCCCGATGATTCTCAACGGTAGCGGCTTCGGCGTACTGGCCAACCACTCGCTGGTCATGGCCAATTACATTTCCCGGGCCAACGCCGCAGTGATCGATTTGCGTCAACTGCTCAATCAGGGCTGAGTCATGGTCGATAACGCCAGAGAGGCCGCCCACCGCGCGGCCTCGGATGCCGAACAGATCGCCTGGGTCGACGAGCAGGACAACCTGCTCGGCGCACTGGTCCGCTCGGACCTGCGCGAGCGCGGGCTGATCGGGCGCGGCACCTACATCATGCTGTTCAATTCGGCTGGTGAACTCTGTGTTCACCGGCGCACCCTGAGCAAAGCGATTTATCCGGGGTACTGGGACGTGGCGGCGGGGGGCATGGTGCTCGCCAGCGAAACCTACGCCGAATCGGCCGCCCGCGAGCTTGAAGAAGAGTTGGGCGTGAGCGGCGTGGAACTCACTGCCCATGATCATTTTTTCTTCGAAGACACCGGCAATCGTTTGTGGTGTTCGGCGTTTTCGGCGGTGTGGGACGGGCCGTTGACCCTGCAACCGGAAGAGGTGCTCGAAGCGCGCTTTTTGCCAATCGATGAAGTGCTTCGGGAAATCGACGAAAAGCCTTACTGCCCGGACTCTCTGGCCGCGTTGAAGCGCTATCTCCGGGCTCGTGGCGGGGACGTCGCAAAAGAGGCATAAATTGGCGCCGATTGGCTCTTAGCAAGTCGGCTTTTTGCCGTTACACTGCGCGACCTTTTCAAGCTGAACCGTATTGCTCTTTGTAGGAGCGAAGCTTGCTCGCGATGGACGTTAACGATAACGCGTGCATCCAGATTGTACGCATCGTCCTTGCGTTCTTCGCGAGCAAGCTTCGCTCCTACAGGGTTGTTTCGGTTCAGTAGCGCTGCCCCTGCCTGAGTGGGGCTTCGCGGTCGATGGCACCTGCCCAGGTTGCCGCGACCAGTCTTTGTCCTCCCAAGAGGATTGCCGGTGGCCAAAAAAGCCGCATCCTTCGCCGCCCTTGGTGGCCTGGTATTTTCCACCGACGCAGGTCGTCATTGCCCGGATTGCAGTAAGCCGGTGGACGCCTGTATCTGCAAACAGACCGTTATCCCGGCCGGCGACGGCATCGCTCGCGTGCGTCGCGAAAGCAAGGGCCGTGGCGGCAAGACGGTGACCACCATCACCGGCGTGCCGTTGGCTGAAGACGCGCTCAAGGACCTGGCCACCACGTTGAAGAAACGCTGTGGCACCGGTGGGGCGTTGAAAGACGGAATCATTGAGATCCAGGGCGATCATGTCGAGCTGCTGTTGGGCGAGCTGATCAAACTCGGTTTCAAGGCAAAGAAGTCCGGCGGCTAGCAGCCTCTGTGAAAACCACCCTCGGCTTGACCCGGTCCTGATTTCTTCTGGCCTGGCGTCGCCTACATGGTTTTCACAGAGCCTGTTCTGACCGGTTTCTAAACTCACTGCGGTCAGCGAGGTCTATCCCCTCGTTGACGAACCGTCATTTTCATCCTTTAGACTGCGCCGGCCTGAACCCAGGCGACGCTCTATGACTTCTTTATAGGGGACTTCAATGTCCGTACGACGCACACGCAAAGACGATGGCAGCCAATGGACAGTTGCGGACAGCCGCAGTGTTTACGGGATTCGCCATTGGGGGGCCGGGTATTTCGCGATCAATGACGCCGGTCGCGTCGAGGTTCGTCCGAACGGTCCGGCCAGTTCGCCTATCGACCTGTTCGAGCAAGTCGACCAGCTGCGTAAAAGTGGCTTGTCCTTGCCTCTGCTGGTGCGTTTCCCGGACATTCTGCAAGACCGCGTGCGTCAGCTGACCGGCGCCTTCGATGCCAACATCGAGCGCCTGGAATACCAGAGCAAGTACACCGCGCTGTACCCGATCAAGGTTAACCAGCAAGAAGCGGTGATCGAAAACATCATCGCCACGCAGAACGTGTCCATCGGCCTGGAAGCCGGCTCCAAGCCTGAGTTGCTGGCCGTGCTGGCACTGGCGCCGAAGGGCGGCACCATCGTGTGCAACGGTTACAAGGACCGCGAGTTCATTCGACTGGCGCTGATGGGCCAGAAGCTTGGCCACAACGTGTTCATCGTGATCGAGAAAGAATCCGAAGTCGGCCTGGTGATCGAAGAAGCCGCCTCGCTGAAGGTCAAGCCGCAGGTCGGCTTGCGCGTGCGCCTGTCGTCCCTGGCTTCGAGCAAGTGGGCGGACACCGGTGGCGAGAAATCCAAGTTCGGTCTGTCGGCGGCGCAACTGCTGTCGGTGGTCGAGCGTTTCCGCGCGGCGGGTCTGGACCAGGGCATTCGTCTGCTGCACTTCCACATGGGCTCGCAGATCGCCAACCTGGCGGACTACCAGCACGGTTTCAAGGAAGCGATTCGTTACTACGGCGAACTGCGCAACCTCGGCCTGCCTGTTGACCATATCGATGTCGGTGGCGGTCTGGGCGTCGACTACGACGGCACGCACTCGCGTAACGCCAGCTCGATCAACTACGACATGGACGATTACGCCGGTGTCGTGGTCGGGATGCTCAAAGAGTTCTGCGACGCGCAGAGCCTGCCGCACCCGAACATTTTCTCCGAAAGCGGCCGTTCCCTGACCGCCCACCATGCCATGCTGGTGGTGCAAGTCACCGACGTTGAAAAACACAACGACGACGTGCCGAAGATCGACAACAAGGAAGAGCTGCCGGAAACCGTGCAGTGGCTGGTTGACCTGCTCGGCCCGACCGATATCGAAATGGTCACCGAAACCTACTGGCGCGCCACTCACTACATGAGCGACGTGGCCACCCAGTACGCCGACGGCAAGCTGACCCTGGCGCAAAAAGCCCTGGCCGAGCAATGCTACTTCGCCGTGTGCCGTCGCCTGCACAACTCGTTGAAGGCGCGTCAGCGTTCGCATCGTCAAGTGCTCGACGAACTCAACGACAAGCTGGCCGACAAGTACATCTGCAACTTCTCGGTATTCCAGAGCCTGCCGGACACCTGGGCCATCGGCCAGGTCCTGCCGATCCTGCCGCTGCACCGTCTCGACGAAGAGCCGCTGCGCCGCGCGGTGCTGCAAGACCTGACCTGTGACTCCGACGGCAAGATCAAGCAATACGTCGACGAGCAGAGCATCGAGACCAGCCTGCCTGTGCACGCTCTGAATGAGGGCGAAGACTACCTGCTGGGGATCTTCCTGGTCGGCGCTTACCAGGAAATTCTTGGCGACATGCACAACCTGTTCGGTGACACCGACTCGGTGAACATCTACCAGAATGCCGACGGCAGCGTGTACCACGCGGGTATCGAAACCCACGACACCATCGAAGACATGCTGCGTTACGTGCATTTGTCGCCGGAAGAGCTGATGACCCACTACCGCGACAAGTGCGCCAGTGCGCGCATCAGCGCGGCCGAGCGCACCCAGTTCCTCGACGCCCTGCGTCTGGGTCTGACCCGTTCGTCTTACCTGTCTTCCTGAGGTAAGTCGCCGTTCTCGCCAGGTTGTCTGAAAATGTTCCGCGCGCTGCGGAAATTTCAGATGACCTGGTGCGGCGGTTCTCTGTTTTCAAGCGAAACGTCCCACACTCCCGGCTATCAAAGCCATATGGTCTTCTTTTCGCGTAGGCCATTTCCTAAGTTGTACTTCGGCACTCTACTCGGCCATGTCTCTCGGCGAGAATCCCCGGCCGCCCCTCCTGTAGAGAATCGCCGATGTTCGATCCAGTCAACGAACCTTCATTTCGTCTGGATGTAGCCGGTCTGCCCGACCCTTTCGAAGTCCTGGCCTTTACCGGTAGAGAAGCGATCAGCGAGCCCTTTGTGTTCGATGTGGATCTGCTGATCAATGACCCGATGCTGGACCTCGCGAGCCTGCTGTACCGCCCGGCCGTTTTGCATTTCGGGCCAGAGGGCAGCACTTTCCATGGCCAACTGCATGAACTGGTCCAGCGTGACCATGGTCCGAGCGTGAGGCTTTGCCACGTGCGTCTGGGGCCGAAGCTGACGTGCCTGTCCCAGCGTTTCAGCCAGCGGATTTTCAGTACGTTGTCGGTGCCCGAGATCCTCAGCCAGGTGCTCAAGGAACACGGCATTACCGGCAGGGACCGACGCTTCGAATTGACTGGCGATTACCCGCCCCGTGATTTCTGCACGCAGTATCGGGAATCGGATCTGCAGTTTCTCCAGCGTCTGTGTGCTCAGGAACACCTTCACTACCATTTCGAGCATCAGGGCGATGGGCATTGCGTGGTGTTCGGTGACGGCCACGGGCATTTTCGTCTCGGCGAAAACGCGGTGTTCGCGGTCGGGCAAGCTTCTCCTGCGGTGCGCCGGTTTCAGCTTCAGGCAGAGCAACGCACCGCGCAAAGTGCCGAAGGTTGCACGGACCTGCCGACGCTGCGCAGCGGTCAGTTGATGCCCTTGTCTGGCCATCCGGTCGCCGATTGGAATCATCTGTGGTTGCTGACCCATGTCGACCATCAGGGCAGTCAGGATCCATTGGCCCCGTACAGCAACCAGATCCGTGCGATTCACTGGGAGTTGCCTTTCGTCTCGCCGCATTGCGCGGTGAAACCACGGATGCACAGCCTGCAACGAGCCTGGGTGGTCGACGTCGATGAGCCACGGCCCGATCCTTCCAGACCGATTGCCGTGCAGTTTGACTGGCTCTATCAGGGCGAAGGCGCGACGCCCAGTCATTGTTGGCTGCCGTTGGCGGCTGAGCTGGAAGGGCCGACCGCCTCGCCGCTGAGCGAAGGGACCGAGGTGGTGGTGAGCTTTATCGAGGGCGATCCGGATCAGCCGTTGATATGCGGGTTTCTTCACGCGCCGTCGTCGGTCGAAGAGGTTGAGGAGCCCAGCCCGCCTGAGGACGGATCACCCCATGACGGCTTGCTGGAACTCCTGCGCTCGGGCGAGCCCTTGGTGTTGTTGTGCCTGTTGCCCGGCGGCGGCAGCTTCAGTCATTGCCCGCAGGCGCTTTGTACCTGTCGGGCGGCGACGCTGTTTGGCCAGAGCGGTGCGGCATGATTGGCGCAACCCCGCAATGGCTGTTGCTGGATGTCCCGAGTGCAGCTCAAGCGAGCGAGACACTGCAACAGGTGTTCGCGCAGGCCCAGTGGTTCTGGTTGTTCGAGGGCACCGAGCTGCAGGCGCTGTGCGAAGACGGCCCGGTACTCATCGACCTTCGAACGTGCCCGGCACTGGCCGAGTTGTGCTACAGCCAAACGCAGGTCTGGCGTGGCTTGCTGATCGTCAGCGAGGTGTCGTCCTCAGAGTTGCTGGAGCATTTGCGCCGCATGCTCATCGTCTCTTGCGGGCTGCACCATCGAGCCTTGTTGAGTTATTACAATCCGAACACGGCCAGTTACTTTTTCGATGCCTGTGATGCCCGGGAACTGAGTCGTTGGCTGGGTCCGATCGTCCAGTTGCACTGGTTCGGAGGGACCTGGGCCGATCACGCGATCGGCAGCGAGGGCTGGCAGCAGTTGCTCAACCCGGGGCTCGCCGTCAGCCCGCTGGCGGTCGAAGAAAGCCTCAGCCCTCGACAGCGCGAAACCCTGCAAACCTGCCTGCTGGAGCAGCATGCCTGGCACTGGAGCCAATCCACCGGGACCGATTACCACCGCCTGTGGTCCCATGTGCAGGAAGGGCTGGCGCTGGGTTTCAGTGAGCGGCCGGTACTCGATGGCTGGTTATGGCTGCGCCTGCAGAACCCCCGCGCTTCGCTGGTGCAGCCGTTGTCGGGGCTTACGCAGCAGGAGCGCCTCGATAGCCTGCGCAAATGCTGGCAGAACAATCAGCCTCAATGAGCCCGGCCCGCGAACCAGCCATCGTTGTTGCGCAGCACCCAGGCGATTGCGCCGAGGGTCGCGCTGCGCAACACCATGAACAACAGGAAAGTTATCCACAGCCCGTGGTTGCCCAAACCTTGCAACGCCCAGGCGAACGGCAGCAGCAGGATCACGGTCAACAGCATGCCGTTGCGCATTTCCCGGGCGCGGGTTGCCCCGATAAACAGCCCGTCGAGCAAATAGCTCCAGACTGCGATCAACGGCAGGGCGGCGAGGTAGGGCAGGTAGACGAACGCCGTGTCGCGTACGTTCTGAATGTCGGTCTGCATCTCGATGAACAAGTGCCCGGCAAACAGGAACAGCACGGCAAACCCCAGGCTCGCCAACAGCGACCATCCGCATGCGACGACCAATGAACGACGCAGGGCGTCCCGGTCGCGGGCGCCAATCGCGTGCCCGCACAGCGCTTCAACGGCATGGGCCAACCCATCGAGCGCGTGGGCCGTCAGCAGCAAACCATTGAGCAGCAACGCGTTGGCGGCGACCGTGGCGTCACCCAGCCGCGCACCTTGCACGGTGATCAGGAAAAACACCGATTGCAGCAACAGGCTGCGGATGAAGATGTCGCGGTTCACGGCCAGGAGCGGTCGCCAACTCTGCCACAGCGCCAACGCGGCCCAGGCGATGTGACCGGGGTAGGCGCGCAGTGCCTTGCGGGTCATCAGCAGGCCGATCAGCGCGCCGGTCCATTCGGCGATCACCGAGGCCCGGGCCGCACCGACCACGCCCCATTCCAGGCCGAGGACGAACCACAGGTTCAGCGCAATGTTGACCAGGTTGGTGCTCAGTAAAATCGCCAGCGGCGCCCGGGCGTTTTGCGTGCCGAGGAACCAGCCGACCAACGCGTAACTGGCCAGCGCCGCAGGCAGACCGAACAATCGCGTGTGGAAGAATTCGCGGGTCAGTTGATCCAGTTCCGCCGAAGGTTGCATGAAGTGCAGCGCGACACCGCTCAACGGAATGCCCAGCGCACCCAAGGCAATGGCCAGTCCCATGGCCAGCAACAGGCCTTGCAACAGAATCTGCCGCAGCGCCGCGCCATCCCCGCGTCCGGCGGCCTGGGCGGCAAACCCGGTGGAACCCATGCGCAGAAAGCCCATGGCCCAGGCGAGAAACGTGTACAGACTGGCCCCGACCGCGACGGCGCCCAACTGATGGGCGTGGGGCAAGTGACCGATCACCGTACTGTCGACCAGCGCCACCAGCGGCACGGAAATGTTCGAAAGAATCATGGGCGCGGCGAGCGCCCAGACCCGGCGATGGGTCGGGCGGTCGCGCCAGTCGGCAATCAGGTTGGACATGCAGGCTCCTTGGGGAGCGGGCATTGTAGCGATACATCCGAATTTGCCGCGATCAATGTGGGAGCGGGCTTGCTCGCGAAGGCGGAGTGCCAGTCGATACAAGTGTTCACTGCCCCACCGCCTTCGCGAGCAAGCCCGCTCCCACATTTGATTGAGGTTTGCTCTAGTGGATTATCCAGCTAAGCAACCACAACCCCAGCAGCAACCAGATGATCCCCATGATGATCGACGCATTCATGAACGCCCGGATCGCCGACCACAACAGCATCAGCCCCAGGATCAGTGCAATGATGCTGATGATCGACGTGTCCATGCCCAGCGCGCGGGACAATCCTTCGACGAAATTACTGCCGGCGTTGCTCAACTGATTGAACAGGCCGCTTAGGGCGTCAACGATAAAACGGATGACCGAGCCGAGCGCCTGGCCGAGCCATTCGAAAAAACTGTCTACCTGCATGTCGTTAACGTCCTGATGTAAGTGGTTGAGCCTTGGGCCAGTCATCGCAGCGCCGAGTTCCCCGATACGGCAATCGTATGAGTATGACGCAAGATTCTGCTTCGTTGATGCACTTGTAGGAGCAGAGCTTGCTCGCGAAAGCGGTGGAACATCCAACATAAATGCCGCCATTTACACCGCCATCGCGAGCAAGCTCAGCTCCTACAGGAGCTAACGCCACTTGCCATCCCCGGCCATCCCCCCGAAGCTATACGCCTTCAGGAGAGCCCGATGAACCTTGTTGAACTGACCGAACGCCTGCACGCCATCCGTGACCGCAATGACTGGCGGCAATTTCACAGCCCGAAAAACCTGGCCATGGCCGCGAGCGTGGAAATGTCCGAGCTGGTGGAGATCTTCCAGTGGCTGACCGAAGACCAGTCGCGCCAGTTGCCGGCGGACAAACTCGCCCATGCCGGGCAGGAAGTCGGCGACATCGTGCTCTATCTACTGCTGCTGTGCAGCGAGTTGGGGTTGGACATGAATGAAGTGGTGCGCAGCAAACTCGCGGACAGTGAACGGAGGTTCAGCTGATGAGCGACCGTCACTTCGATCAACTGGCGACCCGCTTCGCCGAAAAGATTTACGGTGGTGCCAAAGGTGCGATCCGTCTGGCGGTGCTTCAGGCCGACCTGGCGGAAACCCTGCCGGACCGCCCCTTGCGCGTACTCGACATTGGCGCCGG
The DNA here is from genome assembly GCF_949768225.1 of Pseudomonas sp. IT-P44. Lineage (NCBI taxonomy): Bacteria > Pseudomonadati > Pseudomonadota > Gammaproteobacteria > Pseudomonadales > Pseudomonadaceae > Pseudomonas > Pseudomonas sp. IT-P44. Next base: position 73,363 of record NZ_CATKQM010000016.1, read on the forward strand.
CCTGGGCCACATGTCGTTGTGGCTGGCCCAGCGCGGGCATGACGTGACACTGGCCGAACCTGCCGAACCCATGCTTGAAGGGGCGCGCCAGCGCTTTGCCGATGCAGGCCAGACGGCCACTTTTATTCAGGCGCCGTGGCAGGACCTGCTCGGTCAGCTCACCGAACCCTACGACCTGGTGCTGTGCCATGCCGTACTGGAATGGCTGGCCGAACCCCACGCGATTCTGCCGGTGCTGCATCAGTTGACGAAGCAGGACGGCTGGTTGTCCCTGGCGTTTTACAACCGCGATGCACTGATCTACCGCAACCTGCTCAAGGGCCACTTCCGCAAAATGCGCAAGAACGACATGGCCGGCGAAAAGCAGAGCCTGACGCCGCAACAGCCCCTTGATCCGCGTGAATTGGCGGTGCAACTTGAAGGTCTGTGGCAGGTCGAAACCCAGAGCGGGGTTCGTGTTTTTCACGACTACATGCCAGTGGAATTTCAGGCTCGCGCCGAACTGGTGGACTTGCTTGAAATGGAGCTGGCCCACCGGCGTCACCCAAGTTTTGCCGGGCTTGGACGCTACCTGCACTGGATCTGTCGGCCGATCTGATCGGAGCGCGAAATGAAACGTCGTACCGGGTTACTGGTGATCTGTCTGGGATTGGCTGCCTGCCAGGGCAGCAACCCTTATGTGGCGACGTCCAACCCCTTGCCGCCGGCACCGCCCGAGGCCGCCAACACGTTCGACCGCAGCGCCTATCCGGCCCCGCCGCGTGACTATGGCCGCTACCGCAGTTGGGCCTGGCTCAATGGGCAACTGCCGCCGGGTTCGGCGTGGGCGGACTCGGCGCAAGTCGCCGAAGCCGTGAGCAACGCCCTCGATCAGCGCGGCTTGCGCCCGCTGCACGACAATCGTCCGGCGGACCTGTTCGTCAGCGCCAATCTGCATCTGGAAACCCGCTTGCGGCAGGTTCAGGACGACTACGGTTACTACGGCGGCGGGTATGGCGGCTACAACCGCTACGGCAGCGGTTATGGCATGTACAACACGGTGCCGATCGTTCGCACCTATTCGGAACAGGTCGTGGTGGTACAGGTGGACATGTTCGATGCTCAAAGCGGTCAACCCGTCTGGAGTTCGAGCGCCGAAACCAGCAACAAAGGCAGCCAGAGTGCACGCGCCGATGCCATTCGGGAGGCTGTGGAAAAGGCCATGTCGGCGTATCCTCCTAGTTAGCTTCTGCAAAAAAGAAGCGTTTCACAGGTTCATGTCTTCAATCGGAGAATCATCATGTTCCGCCGTCTCGTTTTACTGGCAGTGGCCGCGCTCCTGACAGCTTGCGCCGCCAACCAGGTCAATCATGACTTCGACGCCAGCCGCGATTTTGCCGCCTATCGCAGCTGGAGCTGGAAAGACCCCGCCCTGCAATATCGCCCCGATGACCCACGGATCAAGAGCGACCTGACCGAACAGCGCATCCGCCAATCGGTGGCCGATCAGCTGGACCAGCGTGGCCTTCGTCCTGCCGCTGCGGGCAAAAAAGGTGATGTGAGCGTGCAAACCTACCTGATCGTCGAAGACCGTCAGCAACAAGTGACCACCAACTACGGCGGCGCTTGGGGTAACCCGTGGAATGGCTACTGGGGCGGGCCGATGTACAACGAAACCCGCAACATCAGCTACAAAGTGGCGATCATCCAGATCGACCTGCTCGACGGCAAGGACGGCAAACTGGTGTGGCGCGGCAGTGACGAACAAATCCTCAGCCGCACGCCGAACCCGTCGGACCGCAGCACAGCGATACGTGAGACGGTCGGGCGGATACTCGCCAATTACCCACCTAAATAAACACCACATCCCCTGTAGGAGCGAGGCTTGCCCGCGAAGGCGGAGTGTCAGTCGATATTAATGTCGCCTGACACTCCACCTTCGCGGGCAAGCCTCGCTCCTACAGGGTTTTTTGTTGTCTGGGCTGGCGGTTGGCAGCCAGAAAGGCAAAGCCTATCCGGTGATCCGATCGTCCACTGCAATCGGCAACTCGATACAGAACCGAGCGCCCTCGGCCGAGTTGCTCGCGCGCAGTGTTCCCCCCATGTTCTCGATGATGCCAATGCTCACCGACAACCCCAGCCCCGTACCCACACCCACCGGTTTAGTGGTGAAAAACGGTTCGAAAATCCGCTCCAGCAACTGCGGATCGATACCGCCACCGTTGTCCTCGACCCACAGTCGCACTGAATGCTCGTCACGTTCGGTGTGCAGCGAAATCCACGGCTTGAAATCCCCATCCGTTTCGCATTTGCTCAGCAATGCATCCCGCGCGTTGACCATCAGGTTAATCAGCACCTGTTCCAGCTGATCGACATTGCCACGCACCTGAACCTGGAAAGCGGTCTCGCTGACCCTGAGCTCGACGCCTTTGCCTCGCAGCTCCTCGGCCAGCAGCGACAGCGTGCCCCCGATGGCGTCAACCGGATTGAAGGGATGCTGCTCGGCCTCCGAGCGGCGGCCGAACACCCGCATGTGATCCACCACCCGCGCCGCACGCTGGACCTGGGCATCGATGCGGTTGAGTTTGTCGATCAGGTAGTCGACCTGCACTTCACCGTTGTTCAAGTGCTTGAGTACGTTGACGATGGCCAGACGCATCACGTTCAGCGGCTGGCTGATTTCATGCGCCAGGCCCGTGGCCATTTCACCAAGGGTGGCCATTTTCGCGCTCTGGGCCGTCGCGGCGTCCTGTTGCTGGTTTTTTATGTCGCTGATGTCGAGCATGAAACCCACCAGCCGCCGGTCTTTGCCGACGCCCATGGCTTGGCCTTGCAGGCGATACCAGGTCGGCGTGTCGGGGTGATGCAGGCGCACGCAGAGCAATAAAGGTGTGCCGTCGTCCTGCAAGTCTTGCAGGCGACTGCGCAGCGCTTTGCGGTCGGCAGGGTGGACTTGCTCGAGCCAGGCGTGCAGGGGCATGCGTGTGCTGATCAGGTTCAGTGTGTTGGCCAGCGACGACGCCAATTGCACCTCGGCGCTGTCGCTGAAAATTTCCCACCATCCGCTGCCGAGCAAGGCTTGCAGCGATTCCAGTCGCTCCAGTTGTAGATGGTGCTGATGCTCACGCAAACGCTCCAGCAATGGCCCGGCGAGCGCGGCGGCGAGCTGCAGCCAGTCGCGCTCTCCGACGTCAGGTGCACGTTGTTGCACCGGGTAAAAACCACAGAGCAACCACGCGACCACGCCTTGCGCATCGTGGTAAGGCACCGCAAGCCCTTCGGCATTACCGAAGAGGCTGTGCAGGCGCGGGTGCTCGCCGAGGGTCAAATGCTGCGGGGCGGAGCCGTTCAAACTGTCGAGCCCGGTGCCCAGGCGTTGACCGTTTTGCCACAGCCGGGGCGCATCAAAGGCCGCGTAATGTTGGTGGATCTGCCAGCCGTTTTCCTGTTCATCCAGCAACGCCACGGCCATGCACGGGATTTGAAAACGCCGCGCCAGATGTTGCAGTTGTTCCAGCAGTACGTCGGGCAGGCGCGCCAGACTGCACAGGCGCAACTGGTCGCCGATCTGTGTCGCGAGCAACTGGCAGAGTTCGCGGCTGCGCGCTTGCCGGCGTTCGTACAACAAATCGCCGATGTCCAGTAACTGCAACAGCCAGGCATCGGCCAACGGCTGCACCCAGCCGCGCAGGTGCAAGGGTTGCCCGCTGAGGCTGAAAAAGTCCAGATCCAGACTTTGTCCTTGCCAGTCGGCCGGTGAGCCTTGGACGGCGAGGCTGCTGTGCGGCATGAGGTAATCGTGTAGAAGCGGCGCCTGCGCGGCGGGGTGCTGCTGGGCCAGGCCATGGCGCAGCGGGCCCGCCAGATGAATGACCCGGCCTTCGGCGTCCAGGCGCATCTGTAAACCGACACCGGGCACGCTCAGGGCGCTGGGGACTTCCGGTGGCGGTGGTGGATGGCGGTTGAGCAGACGCCCGAACAGCTTGTCCCCGGAACTCAAAGTTGCAGGCTCGAACGGGCGGCAAGGGGCGCCGGCAGATCAGGGAGCTTCAATATCCCGTCCACATAAGTGGCGCGGGTGAGATCGAAATTCAGCCCGGCGGGAATCCAGTCCAATTGCCGGTTCGGTTCCGTGATGGCCACGGCACTTGTTTGCTTGCGGGGGAGGTTTGTTTTCATGAGTGCGTCTACCCTGACTATCACTATGTAATGTCAGCATAGAATCATTCAGCCAAAACGGACGTTTTTTACCGGATGCAGAGCTTTGTCCTGCTGATCTGGGGGCGCGATGTTCAGCGCAGAAGGTTGATCCTCTGCCGAACGATCAGGCAACCGGCTGCCAATGCCCGGCCATATGCTCCAGATCACCTGCGCCCAGCAGCTGAAAATCACCACTGGACCCCGCCGCACTGGCGAGCAGTGTCACCTCGCCGGGCAGGCGTACCGGTTTGCGAAACTGCACGGCAATCTCGACGTTCGCCGTGGGCAAATGATCGGTAAGTGCAGCCAGCGTTCGCGCCTTGTTCCATAACCCATGGGCAATGGCCGTCGGGAAGCCGAACAGTTTGGCGCTCACCGCACTCAGGTGAATCGGGTTGTAGTCGCCGGACACTTTGGCGTATTGCCGACCGATGTCCGCCGGCGCTTTCCAGCGGGTGACTTCGCTCAACAGCAACGTCGGGGCCAGCACTTCCTCGGCCGGTTCGCCTTCGAGTTTGACCCCGCGACAGAGCATCCGGCTTTCAGCCTCCCACAACGGCCCCAACTGATCATCGAGCGTTGTCAGCAGCTCGAACGTCGCGCCCTTCGCATGGGGTTGCAGATTCTGCACCTGCACGCTGATGCGCGCGCGGTTCACGCCGCCCATGGGCCGCAAGACGCGAATGCGGTTGCTCAGGTGAATCAACCCCAGCAGCGGAAACGGAAAATCCCTGGCGGTCAGCAGTTGCATCTGCAGCGCGAACGCCAGGATGTGTGGATAAGTCGGCGGCAACAAACCGTTGTCGGCAAACCCGCAGACGTTGCGATAGGCCGCCAGGCGTTTCGGGTCAACATCGACCCAGCAACGCAAACCCGAATCGGGCAGCGTGGTGCCGGTGATCTTGCGGCGCGTAGCGGCCTGCACATACAACCCTGGCAGGCTCGGTTCGCGGTTGAGTGTGTGCCAATCGGTGATCATCGCTAAGCCCCCAAGACACTTTGTCCACAGACCCGCAGCGCTTGCCCGGTGAACGCGCCGGTGCCAGGTTGCGCCAGCCAGGCCACCGCTTCGGCAACGTCTTGCGGCAGGCCGCCCTGGCCCAGAGAACTCATGCGCCGGCCGGCCTCACGCAAGCCAAAGGGAATGTGCGCGGTCATCTGTGTTTCGATGAATCCCGGTGCCACCGCGTTGATGCTGATGCCCCGCTCATTGAGCAACGGCGCCCAGGCTTGGGCCAGACCGATCAAACCCGCCTTGCTCGCTGCGTAATTGGTTTGCCCGCGATTGCCGGCGATGCCGCTGATGGACGCCAGCAGAATCACCCGGCCGTTATCGTGCAAGGTGCCGCTGTCGAGCAGAGCCTTGGTCAGCACTTGCGGTGCATTGAGATTGACCGCGAGCACCGCATCCCAGAATTCCGGGGTCATGTTGGCCAGGGTTTTATCGCGGGTGATGCCAGCGTTGTGCACCACGATATCGACGCCGTCAGGCAATTGCTCGATTAACTGCGTGGCGGCGTCTTCGGCGCAGATGTCCAGGGTGATGCTGCGTCCGCCGAGGCGTGCGGCGAGGGCGTCGAGATCGGTTTTCGCCGGTGGCACGTCGAGCAGGATCACATCGGCGCCGTCACGGGCCAGGGTTTCGGCAATCGATGCACCGATGCCCCGCGCCGCGCCGGTGACCAGCGCCTTGCGTCCCGACAACGGGCGCGTCCAGTCCGTCACGGGCGTGGCGCAGGGGTTCAGGTGAATCACTTGTCCGGAGACGAACGCACTTTTGGGCGAAAGGAAAAACCGCAGCGGGCCTTCCAGTTGATCCTCGGCACCTTCGCCGACGTGGATCAGTTGCAAGGTGCCGCCGCTGCGCAGTTCCTTGGCCAGCGAACGACTGAAGCCTTCCAGGGCACGCTGGGCGCTGGCGGCAAACGGATCGCTCAACGTCTGCGGCGCACGCCCGAGAATGACCAGGTGCGCACAGTGATCGAGGTTTTTCATCAGCGGCTGAAAGAACTCGCGCAGTTGCTTGAGCTGATCGGTTTGCACCAGATGACTGGCGTCGAATACCACCGCCTTGAGTTTCGGGCCGTGGCCGGGAATCCACGCGGTGGCGATCGAAGGTTCGCTGCCGTAGCTGTAAATCGCATCGGTCAGGCGGTTGGCGAAGGCGCTGACTTTTTCCGCCAGCGGCCCGCCGCCGATCAGCAGCGCCCCCTCGACAGGCCGTAGCCGGCCCGCCTGCCAGCGTTCCAGCCGAACCGGCGACGGCAGCCCCAAGGCCCCGACCAGACGATGGCCGATGGATGAATTGGCGAAGTCGATATAGCGGTCAGACATGGAACGCGCTCCAGCAGCTGGGGTTCAAAGTGTGGACCACGAATGGCAATCAGTCGTTCGATCCACGAGATAAGGCCTACGCTTGGACATTGCAGATTGGTTTTATCCCGGGATTTTTATGGCGCGATCCTTGTAGGAGCGAAGCTTGCTCGCGAAGGCGGTATATCAGCTACATGGATGTCGACTGACCCAACGCTTTCGCGAGCAAGCTTCGCTCCTACAGAGGGGGTGGCGCGCATTTGGATTTTCATCAGGAGCTTTTTATGACTCAGCTGCGCCGCGTCGCGATCATCGGCGGTAACCGGATTCCCTTCGCACGCTCCAACGGGCCGTACGCCACCGCGAGTAACCAGGCGATGCTCACCGCCGCACTCGAAGGCCTGATCGAGCGTTTCAACCTGCACGGTTTGCGCATGGGCGAAGTGGCGGCGGGCGCGGTGCTCAAGCATTCCCGGGACTTCAACCTGACCCGCGAATGCGTGCTCGGCTCGCGGCTGTCGCCGACCACGCCGGCCTATGACATTCAGCAAGCGTGCGGCACCGGGCTGGAAGCGGCGTTGATGGTGGCGAATAAAATCGCCCTGGGCCAGATCGAGTGCGGCATTGCCGGTGGCGTCGACACCACGTCCGACGCGCCCATCGGCATCAACGAAGGTTTGCGCAAAATCCTCCTGCAAGCCAACCGCGCCAAGACCACGGCCGACAAACTGAAAACCTTTTTGCAGCTTCGACCGGGGCATCTCGTCCCGGAGTTTCCGCGCAACGGCGAACCCCGCACCGGCCTGTCGATGGGCGAACACTGCGAACTGATGGCACAGACCTGGAGCATTTCGCGCGCCGAGCAGGATCAACTGGCGCTGGAAAGTCATCAGAAAATGGCGGCCTCCTACACCGAAGGCTGGCACAACGACCTGATGACGCCGTTCCTCGGCCTGACCCGCGACAACAACCTGCGCCCGGACCTGACCCTGGAAAAACTCGCGTCGCTGAAACCGGCGTTCGAGAAAAGCGCCAAAGGCACGCTGACCGCCGGCAACTCGACGCCGCTCACCGACGGCGCGTCGCTGGTGCTGCTGGGCAGTGAAGAATGGGCGAAGGAACGCGGCTTGCCGATCCTTGCGTATTTGCGCGATGGCGAGGCGGCGGCGGTGGATTTCGTCAACGGTGCCGAAGGGCTGTTGATGGCGCCGGTGTACGCGGTGCCGCGTTTGCTGGCGCGCAATGGACTGACCTTGCAGGACTTCGATTACTACGAAATCCACGAAGCCTTCGCGGCACAAGTGCTCTGCACCTTGAAGGCGTGGGAAGACCCTGAGTACTGCAAAAATCGCCTCGACCTCGACGCGCCACTGGGCTCCATCGACCGCAGCCGGCTCAACGTCAAAGGCAGCTCACTGGCGGCGGGACATCCGTTTGCAGCGACGGGCGGGCGCATTGTCGCCAATCTGGCCAAGCTGCTCGATGCCGCTGGAAAGGGACGGGGGCTGATTTCGATTTGTGCGGCGGGCGGGCAGGGCGTCACTGCAATCATCGAACGTTGATGATTTAACCGAATAAAACCGGGAACCTGTGGGAGCGGGCTTGCTCGCGAAGGCGGTGGGTCAGTCGATACATTAGTTGACTGACCCACCGCCTTCGCGAGCAAGTCGAATCGTCGCACCGCCGCTCCCACAGGGGATCACCGATATTGAATAGATGAGTGACATGGCCTAACGTCGTCTCATCAGCAACCTCGCGACACAAGGCCAGTCAATGCCGACTAACGGACAACAATCCCTCGAACGGACCATCCCGGCCCTGACCGTGTTGCCGCGTCCGTTGTACGCACGTGCCGAAAGCCTCAACGCCGGTTCATGGACGCCGTCTCACCGCCACGACTGGGTGCAATTCTCCTACGCCATCAGCGGCGTCCTCGGTGTGCACACCGCCGAGGGCAGTTTTTTTGCGCCGCCGCAGTGGGGGATCTGGATTCCGGCGGATCTCGAACATCAGGTCGTGACCTCGATGCGCGCCGAAATGCGCAGCCTTTACGTGCGTCGCGAGGATTGCCAATGGGCGGACGGGCGTTGCCGGGTGCTGGAAGTGACGCCGCTGGCCCGGGAGCTGATCAAGAGTTTTTGTGCGCTGCCGGTGGAATATCCACAGGGCGACAGCCCGGAGGCGCGGCTGGTGAATGTGCTGCTGGATCAACTGGCGAATTTGCCGGAGGTCGGTTTCTCGCTGCCCCTGCCGCGCCATGAACGCTTGCTGGGCTTGTGCAACGAATTGATCGAAAACCCGGAACACAACGTGACCCTGCAGGAATGGGCACAACGATTGGGTTCGTCGGAGAAGACCCTGATGCGCTTGTTCCAGCGTGAAACGGGGTTGAGTTTTCGTGGCTGGCGGCAGCGGATGCGGCTGCTGTCATCGTTGAATTTGCTGGAGGCGGGGGACAGCGTGACGAATGCGGCGTTGGCGTGCGGGTATGACTCGACGTCGGCGTTTATTGCGGCGTTCAAGGGGTTGTTCGGGTTTACGCCGGGAGAGTTGTTTCGGCAGTGAGGCCGCCTTCGCGGGCAAGCCTCGCTCCTACAGATTAAATGTCGGTCCCAAATCCATGGTCGACCTATAACCTGTAGGAGCGAGGCTTGCCCGCGAATGGCCGCGAAGCGGCCACCGGGATTTTTGGATCAGGTACGGAAACGGCGAACCAACCCATCCAGCTCATTCGACAACCCGGCCAGGCTCTGCGAATCCAACCGCGCCGAGTTCGCCAGTTCTGCCACCAACTGCGCATCGCCATGAATCTGGCTGATGTGCCGATTGATGTCTTCGGCCACCTGATGCTGCTGTTCAGCCGCCGTGGCGATCTGGGTGTTCATGTCGCGGATCACGTCCACCGATTCACGGATCTGCCCGAAGCTGCTGCGCGCCTCACCGATGCGAGTCACCGACTGCTGCGACACTTCCAGGCTCGCATGCATTTGCTGAGTCACCTGGCTGGTGCGCTTGGCGAGGTTGCCAAGCAGGCCGTCGATTTCCGCCGTGGAGTCAGCGGTGCGCTTGGCCAGGGCCCGCACTTCGTCCGCCACCACCGCAAAACCGCGACCTTGTTCACCGGCCCGTGCGGCCTCGATGGCAGCGTTCAACGCCAGCAGGTTGGTCTGTTCGGCGATTGAACGGATAGTCCCGAGAATCGACTGAATGTCGTTGCTGTCGCGCTCAAGTTGTTGCATCGACTGCGCCGACTGTTCGATTTCCTGGCTCAGGCGATCAACGCTGGTCACGGCGGCATCAATCTGTTGCTGACCTTCGCGTGCCTGGCGCTGGCCACTGTCGGCCGACTCGGCCGCCTGGCTGCACGAGCGCGCGACTTCGTTGGCGGTGGCGACCATTTCGTGGAACGCGGTCGACACCATGTCCACGGCTTCACGTTGGCGTCCGGCGGCTTCGGCCATGTCGCTGGAGACCTGGGTCGAGCTCTTGGAGGTGGCGAGGATTTTGGTCGCGGCGCCGCCGATGCTTTGAATCAGGTTGCGAATCGCCGCCAGGAACTGGTTGAACCAGTTGGCCAGTTGCGCGGTTTCGTCGCTGCCACGGATTTGCAGGTTCTTGGTCAGGTCGCCTTCACCTTGGGCAATGCCTTCCAGGCCATCGGCCACACTGCGGATCGGACGCACGATGACGCTGGCGAAACTGGCGCCGACGACGGCGAAGACCACGGCCAGCACGGCGGCGATGATTGCGATCAACCAGGTCAGTTGGGTCGCGGTGCTCATCACATCGCTCTGCTTGATCAGGCCGATGAAGGTCCAGCCCAGTTGCTCGGAAGGCCAGACGTTGGCCATGTAGCGCTCGCCATTGAGCTCGACTTCGACCAGGCCTTTGCCGGCCTTGGCCAGTTGCGCATAACCCTCGCCGAGGCTGCCCAGTGCCTTGAAGTTGTGTTCCGGTTGTTTCGGATCGACCAGTACGGTGCCGGAGTTTTCCAGCAGCATCAGGTAGCCGGTTTCGCCGAGCTTGATCTGTTTGACCAGTTCGGTGAGCTGTTTGAGCGACACGTCGATGCTGACCACGCCACCGTTGGTGCCCAGCTTGTTGTCGATGGTGCGTACGGTGCTGACGTAGGACGTATCATTTTCGGCCCAGTAATAGGCCTCGGTACGGAACGGCTTGCCCGGTTTGGCCTGGGCCGCCTTGTACCACGGACGCTGGCGCGGGTCGTAGTTGGCCAGCTTGGCATCGTCCGGCCACGACACATAACCACCGGCCGCAGTGCCGAGGATCGCGTAGGCGTAGGACGGATGGGCGTTGCCCAGGTCCTGCAGGAAGCCGAAGACTTTTTTGTCCGCCTCGCCTTGGGGAACGCTGGCGGCGTCGGCCTTCATGTAGGTCTTGAGGCTGTCGTCGGAGTTTGTGATCAGCGGTTGCTTGGCCAGGTATTCGACGTTCTGGCTGATGCCGTCGAAAAACAGTTGCATGGCATTGCTGACCTGACGGATTTCACGACCGCTGTTGTCGACGAACTCGTCCTTGGCATCACTGCGCAAGTTCAACACAACGAGGGTGGCGACCAGCACCACGGGCAGGCAGGCGATGATTGCAAACGCCCACGTCAACTTCTGTTTGATGTTCATCCGCGCTCCAGATTTTCTTGTAGGCCCACGCAGTGCAGATGACTCGCGGATTTATTGGCAGCCGTAAACGTTTTGTTGAACCCGATCCCTTGGGCACGCCATCGTTTTCTGTCGGAACGATCGTCGGACAATTCACTTTGTTACAGATGACTTCGGCTGCTAAAGGAGGAAATTGAGGGCTGTTGAAAAAAATCTTGCGAACGGTAGGGACCGGTATGTCGGATTCTGTCGCAAATCCCCTCGCATCCCTTCTCCAACAAGTGCTGCCGGCTCGGCTATGATCCTTGGCGGCCGATGAGCATCGGCGGGTTTGCCGGGTTTTTTCGGCACATTGTGTGCATCCGCAACGTTCATAGGTCGGTAACCCCTCCCCCGAATGAGTGGATTGCCGTATAACGAATGACTTTCGCGTGTTTGGTAATAAAGGACCCACAATAAAAGCTGATGAAGACTCCAAAACGCATTGAACCCCTGATCGAGGACGGTCTGGTCGACGAGGTGCTGCGCCCACTCATGAGTGGTAAAGAAGCAGCTGTTTATGTGGTGCGCTGCGGCAACGAGTTGCGTTGCGCGAAGGTCTACAAGGAGGCGAATAAACGCAGTTTCCGCCAGGCGTCCGAGTACCAGGAAGGTCGCAAGGTACGCAACAGCCGTCAGGCTCGGGCGATGGCCAAGGGCTCCAAGTTCGGCAAGAAAGAAACCGAAGACGCCTGGCAGAACGCCGAAGTGGCGGCGCTGTTTCGTCTGGCCGGTGCGGGTGTGCGGGTTCCTCAGCCTTACGACTTCCTTGAAGGTGTGCTGCTGATGGAACTGGTGGCCGACGAGTACGGCGATGCCGCCCCGCGTCTGAACGACGTGGTGCTGGAGCCGGACCAGGCGCGCGAATATCACGCATTCCTGATCTCGCAGATCGTGCTGATGCTGTGTACCGGCCTGGTGCACGGTGACCTGTCCGAGTTCAACGTACTGTTGACGCCGACCGGCCCAGTCATCATCGACCTGCCGCAAGCGGTCGACGCGGCGGGCAACAACCACGCGTTCAGCATGCTGGAGCGCGACGTGGGCAACATGGCGTCCTACTTCGGGCGGTTTGCCCCGGAGTTGAAAAAGACCAAATACGCCAAGGAAATGTGGGCCCTGTACGAAGCCGGCACCTTGCACCCGGCCAGTGTCTTGACCGGCGAGTTCGACGAACCGGAAGAGTTGGCCGACGTCGGCGGGATCATGCGCGAAATCGAGGCGGCACGCCTGGATGAAGAACGCAAACAAGCGGTACGCGCAGCAGACGATGCGCCACCGAGCAAAACCGAAGAACCGCCTCCACCGTGGATGCAGTGATCGGTTGAAAAGAAACCCGGCTTCGGCCGGGTTTTTTTGTTCGGGATGAAGACTCGGGACCGCGTCGTTTGGTTCTCGGGCAAGTCGGATCGCCGCACCGCTCGCTCCTACAGGTTCAACGCTGTCCTTGTAGGAGCGAGGCTTGCCCGCGAAGACGTCAACCCAGGCAACCCAAATGTGTCATACCCACCACACTCAAGGACTGAATGTGAACACCTCCATCCGCAACGCCCGACTGATCATTGCCGCCCGTCTGGTCTCGGACTTCGGCGCGTTCCTCAACATGGTCGCCCTGGCCACCTACGTCTACCTGCTCAGCAACAGCGCCATGAGCGTCGGTATCTTCCTCGCCAGTCGCGTGGGCGGAGGGATTTTCGCCAGCCTGATCGGCACGAGTTTTTACCGCCGCTGGGCCGGGCGCCTGCCGTTGATCGCGTTCGACCTGCTGCGCGCCGGATTGCTGGGCCTGCTGCTGGTGTTGCCAGTCAGCCAGCAAGCGCTTTTGCTGCCGGTGATCGCTTTTGGCCTGGGCTTGGGCAATTCAATGTTCGCCATCGGCCTCAACAGCCAGTTGCCGCACTTGATTGAAGGCGATCAACTGCTCAAGACCAACGCCTGGATCACCTCCGCATCGTCGGCGGCGATGGTCGGCGGAAGTCTGGTGGCCGGCTTGTTGGTGGCGGCGTTCGGCTTTGAAACAGTCTTTGCGCTGAACGTGGTCACTTACCTGCTGGCCGCGTTGTTCATCCTGCCGCTGCGGTTTGCCGGACCGTCTCCCAGTGCCGGGCCCGATCATGAACGAGGCGAATGGTCAGCGCTGCGCCAAGGTCTGCGCACCACACCGGTGGTGGCCGCGATGCTCGCGGTCACCATGGCCGACACTCTGGGCAGCGCTGCACACAACGTGGGTTTGCCGATCATTTCAAAATTGCTGACACCCGAATCGGCCAGCACCACGCTGGGCCTGATGCTGGCGGTCTGGGCCAGCGGAAAATTGATCGGCGCACGGATTGCCAGTCGCCTGAAAGGCTCGGACAACGTGAACCTGGAGCGACGGTATTTCTTCGGCGTGTTGCTGATGTCCTGCGGCTTCATCCTGATGTTCCAGCAGCAAACGCTCTACGGTTTGTTGCTGTTCTCACTGCCGGCAGGGTTGGGTGACGGCTTCTCGGAAGTCGGCCTGATGTCGCGTCTGCAACGTGAACCGGACAACCTTCGCCTGCCGATTTTCAGCTTTCTGACGTTGCTGCAAATGACCGGGTTCGGCATTGGCATGCTGATCGCCGCGCCGTTCTATTCATGGTGGACGCCCGGCGCGGTGGTGTTGTTGTTCCACGGCATTCCCCTCACCACCCTGTTGATGGTGAAGGTGCTCGCGATCAGGGGTGAGCGGGTACGGCGCAGCAGCCCGACTCAAGATTTTTGAGGATCGGGCAGTCCGGGCGGTGATCGCCCTGGCAGTGCTCGACCAGGTCCTGCAACGTGTCGCGTAACTGACCAAGTTCGAGGATTTTCTGGTTCAGCTCGTCGATGTGCTGACGAGCCAGTGCTTTCACATCGGCGCTGGCGCGTTGGCGGTCCTGCCAGAGGGTCAGCAGTTTGCCGACCTCTTCCAGGGAAAACCCCAAATCCCGCGAACGCTTGATAAAGGCCAGCGTGTGCAAGTCGTCAGCGCCGTAAACCCGGTAACCGCTGTCGGTGCGATGAGCTGCCTTGAGCAAGCCGATGGACTCGTAATAACGGATCATCTTCGCGCTCAGGCCACTTTGGCGGGCTGCTTGGCCGATGTTCATCGGTTGTCCTCCAGATCCTTGGGTTTCCAGGTTTTCAACAGTAACGCATTGCTCACCACGCTGACGCTCGACAACGCCATCGCCGCGCCGGCCAGCACCGGGTTGAGGAAACCGAACGCGGCCAGCGGAATGCCGATCAGGTTATAAACGAAGGCCCAGAACAGGTTCTGACGAATCTTCGCGTAGGTCTTGCGGCTGATCTCCAGCGCTGCCGGCACCAGTCGAGGATCGCCGCGCATCAGGGTGATGCCCGCTGCGTGCATGGCGACGTCGGTGCCGCCGCCCATGGCAATGCCGATGTCGGCGGCGGCCAGGGCCGGGGCGTCGTTGATGCCGTCGCCGACCATCGCTACCACGCCGGTCTTTTTCAATTCGGCGACAGTGGCGGCTTTGTCGGCTGGCAGTACTTCGGCGTGCACGTCGGTGATGCCCAATGCCTCGGCGACCACTTTGGCGCTGCCGCGATTATCGCCGGTCAGCAAGTGGCTGCTGATGTGGCGGGCGCTGAGTTGTTGCACCGCTTGCAGCGCGCCTGATTTGAGGGTGTCACCGAAGGCGAACAAACCCAGCACCGTCGGCGTGGGGTTTTGCTCGATCAACCAGGACAGGGTCCGGCCTTCGGTTTCCCATGCGGTAGCAGCGTCGGCCAATGGTCCCGCGCTCAACCCGTTTTCTTCCAGCAGGCGACGATTGCCCAGCGCCAGGCGCCGACCTTCGAGGTTGCCGGCAATGCCGCGCCCGGTCAGGGACTGGCTGTCGCTGACATCGGCCACGGTCAAACCGCGTTCGGCGCACGCATCCAGAACTGCCTTGGCCAATGGATGCTCACTGCCGCGTTGCAGCGCGCCGGCCATTTGCAGCAGGGCGGCTTCGTCTCCGTCGATGGCGTTCAGATGGGCGATACGCGGTGCACCCGAAGTCAGCGTGCCGGTCTTGTCGAACACCACCGCGCTGACTTCATGGGCACGTTCCAGTGCTTCGGCGTCCTTGATCAGAATCCCGTGGCGCGCCGCCACACCGGTGCCGGCCATGATCGCCGTTGGCGTGGCCAACCCGAGAGCGCAAGGGCAGGCGATCACCAATACCGCGACGGCGTTGATCAGCGCGGTTTCCATCGGTGCGCCGTACAGCCACCAACCGATCAAGGTCGCCAGTGCGATCAGCAGCACCGTCGGCACAAACACCTGGCTGACTTTATCCACCAGTTTCTGGATCGGTGCTTTCGCCGCTTGCGCGTCTTCGACCAGGCGGATGATCCGCGCCAGTACGGTTTCCGCACCCAAGGCCTGGGTGCGAACCAACAGACGACCTTCACCGTTGATGGCGCCGCCGGTGACCTTGTCGCCGGGTTGTTTCGGCACCGGCAGGCTTTCGCCGCTGATCAGCGCTTCGTCGGCGTGGCTCTGGCCTTCGACCACTTCGCCGTCCACCGGGAAACGTTCGCCGGGTTTGACCAGCACTAGATCATTCAGGCGTAAGGCGCTGATCGCCACGTCCTGTTCACGACCGTCGATGACTTGAATCGCCCGCTCCGGGCGCAAGGCTTCGAGGGCGCGGATGGCGCTGGCGGTCTGGCGTTTGGCGCGGCTTTCGAGGTATTTGCCCAGCAGCACCAGCGCAATCACGACGGCGGAGGCTTCGAAATACAGGTGCGGCATGCGTCCGGCGGCGGTGGCCCATTCGTAGAGGCTCAAGCCATAACCGGCGCTGGTGCCGAGGGCGACCAGCAGGTCCATGTTGCCGGCACCGGCGCGTACGGCTTTCCATGCCGCCACATAAAAGCGTGCGCCGAAGATGAATTGCACCGGTGTGGCCAGGGCGAACTGCACCCACGCCGGGAGCATCCAGTGCACGCCGAACGGTTGCAGCAGCATCGGCAATACCAGCGGCAAGGCGAGGGCGATCGCCATGATCAACACCCAACGTTCGCGGTGCAGGCGCTGATGTTGCGTGTCGGTTGACGGGTGTTCGACTTCCCAGACGCTGGCGTTGTAACCCGCCTTGGTCACGGCCGCGATCAGGGTTTGCGGATCGATCTGCCCGAGCAGTTCGAGGTGGGCGCGTTCGTTGGCCAGGTTGACGCTGACGCTTTTGACGCCGGGCACTTTGGCCAGCGCCCGTTCGACCCGACCGACGCAGGACGCGCAGGTCATGCCGTCGATGCTCAACTCCAGACTCTGCTGCGGCACGCTGTAACCGGCTTGCTGCACCGCGTCCATCAACGCCGGCAGGCTGTCGCTGGGCGCTTGAACCCGCGCCTGCTCGGTGGCCAGGTTGACGCTGACCGCCGTGGCGCCGATGACTTTGCTCAAGGCACGCTCGACACGCCCGGCGCAACTGGCGCAGGTCATGCCGGCAATCGGCAGATCAAACGTGGTGGATTCGGACATCGGTCGCACTCCCTGTAGTAGATGCCTACAGGATCAACCTTGCCATGCTGGCAAGGTCAAGCGCAAAGATTGGCGTGGTGATATTTGTAGGAGCGAGGCTTGCCCGCGAAGGCGTCGTATCAGTCGACAAGGATGTGTCTGAAATACCGCCTTCGCGGGCAAGCCTCGCTCCTACAAAATCGTGGTGGATCAGTAGTCGAGGGCTGTCGGCTTGAGGTACATCCCTTCCTGCGTCATCGCAATCCGGAACTTCAACACATCCCCGGCCTTGAGGCTGATGTTCTGCGAGCCCGGCGCCAGCATGCCTGGGTTGCAGCCCGGCGCCTGGCCCGGCAGCAATTTCAGGCGCAGCGAAACGTTGCCTGGCGGCAGGTTGAACGAGGTGCTTTGTTCCTGAAACAGCCGCGCCGACAGTTGATCCTGGATGTACACGCCGATTTCGCAGTTGGTCGACACTTCCAGGCGCTCGCGGGAAATGATCAATACGCCGTAATCCTCCCCGGCAGCGTTGACCGAGGGCACGGCGGCGAAAAGGCTGAGGAAGCCAAACAGGCTGAGAGCTGACCAGCGCATGGCTGAATCTCCTGAGATCGAGTCATAGATGCACGCAGCTTGGCCGAGCGCGACGCCGATTGCCAGCCCGGCAGCTCACTTCAGAACTTGACCTTGCCATGGTGGCAAGCTCGAGACTGTTCGCAACCTCACTAAAGGAGTCATTCCATGCAAGTGTTCAACGTTCAAGGCATGTCCTGCGGTCACTGCGTCAAAGCCATCACTCAAGCGTTGCAAGCCAAGGATCCTGCGGCCAGCGTGCGGGTCGATCTGGCGGCAAAGGAAGTCGGCGTCGAAAGTGCGTTGACCGCGGATCAAGTAATCGCCGCGATCAGCGAGGAAGGCTACGAAGTGAAAGTCGCCTGAAGCAACACGCAAACCACTATAGGAGCGAAGCTTGCTCGCGAATGCGGTTTGTCAGACGGCATTGACGTGGCTGACCCACCGCCTTCGCGAGCAAGCTCTGCTCCTACAGGGGGCGGCGTTTTTCAGGGGTTTTTAATAGTTAGCGAGCTATCGGAATGTTCAAGGCGTCGATGCGCGGCTAGACTGTGTGCCCGCCGACCTCCGTCCCACTGGATACCCGATGAACTTCCGTACCATTTTGATTCTTGGCGCACTTAGCGCTTTTGGCCCGCTGGCAATCGATTTCTATCTGCCGGCGTTTCCGGCCATGGCGCTGGCGTTCGGCACCGATGAACAGCACGTTCAACTGACGCTGGCGGCGTATTTCCTCGGATTGTCCATCGGTCAGCTGATGTACGGCCCTGTGGCGGATCGTTTTGGTCGACGCATTCCGTTGCTGACGGGTGTCGGTCTGTTCACCGTCGCGTCCCTGGCGTGCGCTTATGCGCCGAACCTGGAATGGTTGCTCGGCGCGCGGTTCGTCCAGGCGCTGGGCGGTTGTGCGGGGATGGTGATTTCAAGGGCGATCGTCAGTGACAAATGCGATGCGGTGGGCTCGGCGAAAGTCTTTTCACAACTGATGCTGGTCATGGGCCTGGCACCGATTCTCGCGCCGATGCTCGGCGGGTTGCTGGTCAACACCACGGGCTGGCAGTCGATCTTCCTGGTGCTGACCGGTTTCAGTGCATTGGCCGGGCTGGCCGTGGCGCTCGGCTTGCCGGAAAGCATGCCGGCGAATATGCCACGCCAGCCATTGTCGGGCGCGTTGCGTCAGTACGGTCGGCTGTTGTCGGACCCGGTGTACCTCGGTCACGCCCTGACCGGTGGCATTGCCATCGCCGGGATGTTTGCCTACATCGCCGGTTCGCCGTTCGTCTTCATCAAACTCTACGGCGTGCCTGCCGAGCACTTCGGCTGGTTGTTCGGCACCAATGCGGCGGGGTTCATTCTGGTGGCGCAGGTCAACGCACGGTTGCTGGCCAAGCGTGGCCCGGCGTTCCTGCTGGCGCGCACCGTATGGATCTACCTCGCGGCGGGCCTGACGCTGCTCGCGGTCAGTTCGCTGCACACCGAGCAATTGTGGCCATTGCTGATTCCGCTGTTTATCTGCATCGCCAGCCTCGGTTGCATCCTGCCCAACGCCTCGGCTTGCGCCATGAACGGGCAGGGCGCGCGCGCGGGCAGTGCGTCGGCAATGCTCGGTTGCCTGCAATTCAGCGTCGCCGCCGGAGCCGCGTCGCTCGTAGGTATTTTGTACGACGGCAGCGCCATGCCGATGGCCATGGTCATCAGCCTGTGCGGAGTTCTGGTGGTGAGCATAGCGATGCTCACCCGGCGTCTGCAAAATGCCCGGGCATTGGTGAAAGCCCAGGTGTGAGGAAGGTCTCAGCCGGCAGCGCGTTGCTGCTGGACGGGAATCTGATGAGGGGCGTGCAATCGTGCTTCGAGGGTTCGGGTGAACTCGCGCGCTTCGGCTTCGCTACGGAACGTCACCGCGTGTTGGTCCAGGCGGACCTGCCACTGGGATTTTGCCAATTCTTTTATCAGGATCTTCATTGCTGACCTCCTCGGTTAAAAGATTGCATCGCAGAGGACACGATTGTAGACCCGAATACGACCACAATGATGACAGCGGTCAACCTTCGGACTGACGGTGTCGTCCATTCGGACGACACTTGTATCAATCTGTTTCAGAAGCCTTCGAGGACAATCTTGCCCTTGGATTTGCCGCTCTCCAGCAGCTCATGCGCACGTCGCAAATTCGCCGCGTTGATCGTTCCGAAGTGCTCGCCCACCGTGGTTTTCAACGTCCCGGCATCGATCAGCGCTGCCACGCGGTTGAGCAGTTTGTGTTGCTCGATCATGTCCGCGGTTTCGAACAGCGAGCGGGTGTACATGAACTCCCAATGCAGCGACAGGCTCTTGCGCTTGAGCTTGGTCACGTCCAGCGCCTTCGGGTCATCGATCAGCGCCAGTTTGCCCTGCGGTGCCAACGCCTCGACCAATTGATCCAGATGCTGATCGGTCTGGGTCAGGCTGGCGACGTGGGTCACCGAGTTCACGCCTGCACGTTTGAGTTCTTCGCTCAGCGGTTGGCTGTGATCGATCACCAGATCGGCGCCCAGCTCACGCACCCAGCTCTGGGTTTGCGCACGGGACGCGGTGCCGATGACCTTCAGCCCGGTGAGCTGGCTGGCCAGTTGCGTAAGGATTGAACCGACACCGCCGGCCGCACCGACGATCAGCAAACTCTGGCCTTCATCGGTGTTGCCTTCGCGCACTTGCAGGCGTTCGAACAACAACTCCCACGCGGTGATCGCGGTCAACGGCAGCGCGGCGGCTTCGGCGAAACCGAGGGTTTTCGGCATGTGGCCGACGATCCGCTCGTCCACCACGTGCAGCTCGCTATTCCCGCCGGCGCGGGCGATGGAGCCAGCGTAGAACACCTTGTCGCCGGCCTTGAACAACGTCACTTCACTGCCGACCGACTTGACCACACCGGCCACGTCCCAGCCCAGCACTTTGGCCGCGCCACCTTCAGGCTGCACGTTCTGGCGGACTTTGGTGTCCACCGGGTTGACCGAGATGGCTTTGACTTCCACCAACAGGTCGCGCGGGCCGGCAACCGGCTCTGGCAGTTCGATGTCTTGCAGGGAGTTGGCGTCGCTGATCGGCAACGAGGCGTAGTAGGCAATGGCTTTCATGAGGGGCTCCGCAAAAGTATTTAAGAGAATCAGGCCACGACGCGCAGGCGTTTGAGATCGAAGTGCTCGATCAGGTCGCCGGCCGTGGCACGAAAATGCTGGATGTGTGCACTGGCGTCATGGGCTTGCAGCGCTTCGTCGCTGCTCCACTGCTCGATCATGTAGAAGGCCTGCGGATTGGCCAGGTCCTGATGCAAGTCGTATTGGCTGCAGCCGGCTTCGGCGCGGGTCGGTTCCAGCAGTGCACGCAGGTGTTGTTCGAGGGCGTCCTGCTGACCGGTTTTGGCGATCAGGGTGGCAATGGCGGTAAACGGCTGGGACATGTTCGACTCCGATAACGGGGTGATTTCGATGGGGCAGATGATTGGCTATTTCTCTGCAAGATAAAACCCGCTAAAAGAGCAGTCTCTTTCAATATTTTTTTGATAATCGAGGCTGGAAATGCTGCGTTTCGATGACTTGCAGTTGTTTGTCCGGGCGGCGGACCTGGGCAGTCTGTCGGCGGCGGCGCGGGGGATGGACATGTCGGCGGCGGTCGCCAGTGCGGCGTTGAAGCGCATCGAACAGCAACTCGGTGCGCGGTTGCTCGCCCGCTCCACCCGCAGCCTGCGCCTGACCGCCGAGGGCGAGGGGTTTCTCGAATACGCCCGGGCGGCCCTGAGCAACCTCGATGAAGGTCGCCGCTTGCTGGCCAGCGGTCAGGACCAGGTCAGCGGAGTGTTGCAGCTGTCAGCACCGTCGGATTTCGGTCGCAACCTGTTGCTGCCGTGGCTGGACGAGTTCCAGCGCGAGCATCCGAAGCTCACGGTGCGCCTGCTGCTGGGCGACCGCATCGCCGACCTGTTCCGCCAGCCGGTGGACATCGCTCTGCGCTACGGCGAGCCGGAAGACTCAAGCCTGGTGGCGCTGCCCATCGCACCGAATAACCGCCGCGTGCTGTGTGCCGCGCCGAGCTATCTGGCCCGACACGGCGAGCCCCGGCAACTGGAGCAACTGGCGCAGCACAATTGCCTGCTGTTCATGCTTGGCAGCCGGGTTCACGATCACTGGAGTTTTCACGATGGCAAACGCGAAGTCAGCCTGACCGTCAGCGGTGACCGTTTCAGTGATGATGCCGATGTGGTGCGCCTGTGGGCCGTGGCGGGCGCCGGGATCGCCTACAAATCCTGGCTGGATGTTGCCGCCGATGTGTTGGCCGGTCGCTTGAAAGTGCTGATGCCGGAGCTGATCTGTGAGCGCGCACCGCTGAATTTGCTGTGCGCCCATCGCGCACAATTGAGTAAGCCGGTGAACCTTTTGCGGGAAATGCTCGCCAGCCGATGCGCCGGTTTAAGTAGTCAATTTCCCGTGTTGGCGGTCACCGATCATTAGTCGCAGGTAAAAAGCGAAATTTCACTCAGGAACTATCACCACCAAGGGTTTTCAGAGGGCAGGAACCGACGGTTAACACGCATATACTAGCGCTCGCCTCAGGTACGCACGGTCGATCTCGCCTTGGCGAGTCCGCGTTCGAGTCGGCCAGGCCCGCAGTCGATCGCCGAGCCTTTGCAAAACCCTCAAGGCAATGGCTTGTGTGAGTGGGTGGCTTTGCCCGGGTTGTCGCGGTTTCCGCGTCTTGGCCGACGACACATTACTGGTCAAGATGTCTCTGAGCAGTAGACGAAACGATTCAACAGGGAGTGAATACATGGAACATGCACCTTGCATCAGCCAGATCGCCACGTTGCTGGCTGACCCAAAGCGCAGCGCAATGATGTGGGCCTTGATGGACGGCTCAGCGCGACAAACCGAAGAGTTGGCCTTGCTGGCCGGCCTGTCACCGTCTTCGGCCAGTGCACACCTGGGGCGTTTGTCCGCCGGAGGTCTGTTGAAAGTCGAAACCCGTGGCCGCAAGCGGTTTTTTCGCCTGGCCGCGCCCGAAGTCGGCGCTGCGATAGAAGCACTGGCCAGTGCGACGATTGCCAGCACGCCCCGGGGCATGCCGGACGTTTTCAAACGCGCCGCACCTCTCTCCAAACCTCAGGCGGCACCTTCGTCGCTGTTGCGCGCACGACTCTGCGACGATCATTTGGGGGGCACTTTGGCCGCCGATCTTTACCAGCGTTTGCTGGATACGGGCTGGATCGAACAGTTCGAGCAGCGGGTGTCGATCACCCACAAGGGCGCCACGCAATTGGCCAAGCGCGGTGTGTACGTCCAGGCGCTGGCGCACAGCACCCGTCGAGCCGCTTGCGCTTGCCCCGACTGGAGCGAAAGACGTCCGCACATGGGCGGTTCACTCGGCGCGGCGTTGCTGCAATTGTTCATGCAGTCCGGCTGGCTGAGTTTGCCGAACGATTCGCGAGCCTTGCACGTCACCGCGACGGGGCAGCGTGAAATCCATCGCTTTGCCAAGGAAACCGAGCTGGAAATGGCGTTGTAGGTGCGCAGAGCACGGCCCAATGTGGGAGCGGGCTTGCTCGCGAAAGCGTCGTATCAGTCAATATTGTTGTCGACTGACACTCCGCCTTCGCGAGCAAGCCCGCTCCCACAGGGTAATGCGGTGTGGCTTAGGGTTTGACCAACCGCGCATCCAGGCTGTTTTGCGCCAGGCGTTTGGCCTGATCCTGGGTCATGCCCAGATCGGTGTACAGCGCATGGAAGTTCTCGGTCACATACCCGCCGAAGTACGCCGGGTCGTCCGAGTTCACCGTGACTTTCACGCCGCGCTCAAGCATGTCGAGAATGTTGTGCTGGGACATGTGATCGAACACGCAGAGCTTGGTGTTCGACAACGGGCACACGGTCAACGGGATCTGCTCGTCGATGATCCGCTGCATCAGGCGCTCGTCTTCGATGGCGCGCACGCCATGGTCGATGCGCTGGATTTTCAACAGGTCGAGGGCTTCCCAGATGTACTCGGGCGGGCCTTCTTCACCGGCGTGGGCGACGGTCAGGAAGCCTTCGTGGCGGGCGCGATCAAACACGCGCTGGAACTTGCTCGGCGGGTGACCCATTTCCGAACTGTCCAGGCCGACGGCCACAAACGCATCGCGGAACGGCAGCGCCTGATCGAGGGTTTTCTGCGCTTGTTCTTCGCTCAAGTGACGCAGGAAGCTCAGGATCAAACCGCTGGTGATGCCCAGTTGCTGCTCGCCATCCTTCAGTGCGGCGGCGATACCGTTGAGCACCACTTCGAACGGGATGCCACGGTCGGTGTGGGTTTGCGGGTCGAAGAACGGTTCGGTGTGAATCACGTTCTGCGCCTTGCAACGCAACAGGTACGCCCAGGTCAGGTCGTAGAAATCCTGCGAAGTGCGCAGCACGTCGGCGCCCTGGTAATACAGGTCGAGAAACTCTTGCAGGTTGTTGAAGGCGTACGCCTTGCGCAGGGTTTCGACATCGCTCCACGGCAGGGCGATCTTGTTGCGTTCGGCCAGGGCGAACAGCAACTCGGGCTCCAGCGAACCCTCCAGGTGCAAGTGCAGTTCTGCCTTGGGCAGGGCGTTCAGCCAATCGTACATTGTAGAAATCTCATCAGGTGCAATGCCGGCATTCTACAGGTGCTGACTGCAACAATTGGTAAAACCTGACCAAGAGGTTCATTACCCCGCCTCTTGCTCTCGCCGATAAGCATAGGTGTCGGCGAAGCGCGAGAGCAGGAATTCGGCGCAGGTGGTGGCCGGGTATTTCGCCGGGTGAAGGGCATCCTGACAACCGGGCAGGCATTCGATGCGCGTGTCGGGGTGCGGCTCGGCGAAGAACGGCATCGAGTAACGGTCCACACCCAGCGGGCTGATCACCCGGTGCGGCGTCGACAGATAACGGTCGTTGCTCCAGCGCGCCATCATGTCGCCGAGGTTGACCACGAAAGTGCCTTCGATGGGCGGGGCGTCTATCCAGTCACCTTTGACGTTGCGCACTTGCAGGCCACCGGCCGCGTCCTGATACAGCAGGGTGATGCAGCCGTAATCGGTGTGGGCACCGGCGCCTTGCTGATCTGCGGAGCTGGCGGTTCGGCGCGGCGGGTAGTGGATCATCCGCAGCACGCTGACCGGTTCATGGAAGCGCGTGTCAAAGAAGTCGCGCTCGATGTTCAGCGCCATCGTCATCGCGCGCAACAGGGTTTGAGCCAGCGCTTGCATGTCGACGTAGTGCTGCTCCATCAGCGCTTCCCAACCGGGCATCGAGGGATGACGGTTGGGGCCGCGCAGCGGTTTTTCTGCCAGCACTTGCGGGTGATCGGCCGGCAGGTGCAGGCCCATATCGAAGGTTTCTTTCAGGTCGCTGGGCTTGCTCGGGTCGAGCTGTTCGGTGGCGATGGCGCCGTAGCCGCGATGGTGTCGGGTCTGGGTGATATCGATGCTGAGCTTTTCGGCGGCGGGCAGGGCGAAGAAGCGTCGGGCGTGATCAAGCACGGCGTCGATGCGTGCGGCACTGATCGGGTGACCCTTGATGTAGAAAAAGCCCCACTCGCGACAGGCGCGGTCGATGTGTGTGGCGACGGATTGCCAGGCGGTCTGGTCATCGCTGTAGAGCGGGGCGATGTCGATGATGGGGAGGCTGTTCATGCGCAGTCCTTAAAAACACTGTAGATCCAATGTGGGAGCGGGCTTGCTCGCGAAAGCGGTGTGTCATTCAAAGATGATGTCGACTGAAGCACCGCATTCGCGAGCAAGCCCGCTCCCACATTTATTTGTGTTGGGCTTGAGGGTTACTTCGGTATCTCGGCTTTCATGCCTTCAACGTAGTAATTCATCGAGGCCAGTTCCGCGTTGCTCGCCGTCGCGCCCGCCGCAATTTTCTCCACGCCCGCCTGATCCTTGATCGGCCCGGTAAACGGATGCAGCGCACCGCTCTTGATGTCCGCGATGATCTGTTCGGCCTCGGCTTTCACCGGCGCCGGCACCAGGTCGCTGATCGGCAGTTCAACCGTGCCTTCCTTCAAGCCGCCCCAGTAATCCTGCGACTTCCACGCATGCTCGATCACGCTTTGGGTCGCCTGAATGTAGTGCGGTGCCCAGTCGTTGACGATCGAGGTCAACACCGCTTTCGGCCCGAAGTGCGCCATGTCCGAAGCGTAGCCCACGGCATACACCCCGCGACGCTCGGCGGCCTGGATCGGCGCCGGGCTGTCGGTGTGCTGGAACACCACATCCACGCCTTGATCGATCAACGCGTTGGCGGCGTCGGCTTCCTTGCCCGGGTCGAACCAGGAATTGACCCACACCACTTTGATCTCGGTACCGGGGTTGTATTTGTTCAGGGCCAGTTGAATGGCGTTGATGTCGCGGATCACTTCCGGAATCGGGAACGAGGCGACGTAGCCGATCTTTTTGGTCTTGGTCATTTTCGCCGCGAGGAAGCCGCCGACGTAGCGACCTTCATAGGTGCGCGCCAGGTAGGTGCCGAGGTTCTTGTCCTGCTTGTAGCCGGTGGCGTGCTCGAAGGTCACCTTGGGAAACTGTTTCGCGACTTTCAGGGTCGGGTTCATGTAGCCGAAGGAGGTGGTGAAGATCAGGTCGTAGTTGTCCTTGGCCATGTTGCGGATCACCCGCTCGGCGTCGGCACCTTCGGCGACGTTTTCCACGTACTGGGTGGTGATCTGCGAGCCGAATTTTTCGGCCAGCGCCTTGCGTCCCTGTTCATGCTGATACGTCCAGCCATGATCACCGATCGGGCCGATGTAGACGAAGCCGACTTTCAGCGGGTCAGCGGCGCTGACGGTCAGGCTGGCGCTCAGACCGAAGGTTGCAGCGACGGCGCACAGCAGCTTCTTCAACGGACGTTTATGCATGAATTCCCACTCCATTTTGTTTTGAGGTTGGAGGGGGTAATGCAAATTACTGACCAACAGGACAACAAATATCCGAAGCCGTGCGATGGCCTTCGCGGGCGAGCCTCGCTCCTACAAAAGCAACGCCGACCTGTAGGAGCGAGGCTTGCCCGCGAAGAGGCCCACAAGGCCAATAAAGTGCATGGCCATGCAGGGTTGCCATCCACTGGTGCGCTAAGGTGTCACGAAACGCCCGCAGTCAGTCGGCGGTCAACATCGCCATTGGGGCTTTAAAAAGCATCGCCGGCAAGCCGGCTCCTACAGGTTTTGCATAGGACTTGTAGGTGCCGGCTTGCCGGCGAAGGCGTCCGATCAGACGCCTGCGATCAACTGCCGGGCCGCCTGGCTGTGATCGGCGATCAAGCCTTTGAGATCCAGCCCCTCAACCTGCCCGTCGATCACTCGCCACTTGCCTCCTACCATCACCCGATCCGCCCGATCCGCACCACATAACAGCAATGCCGAAACCGGGTCATGGCTACCGGAAAACCGCAGCTCATCCAGCTTGAACAACGCCAGATCCGCCTGCTTGCCCACCGCCAATTCACCGATATCGGTACGCCCGAGCAAACTCGCCGAGCCCTTGGTCGCCCACCCCAACACCAATTCCGGCGTGATCTTTTCGGCGCCATAACGCAGCCGCTGGATGTACAGCGCCTGACGGGTTTCAAGCATCATGTTCGACGCATCGTTGGACGCCGAGCCATCCACGCCGAGGCCCAGCAACGCGCCGGCGGCGGTCAGCTCCAGCGTCGGGCAGATGCCGGACGCGAGGCGCATGTTCGAGCTCGGGCAATGGCAAATGCCAGTGCCGGCCGCGCCGAGGCGGGTGATTTCATCCGGGTTGAAGTGGATGCCATGCGCCAGCCAGGTGCGCGGGCCGAGCCAGCCGACGCTGTCCAGATAATCCACGGTGCGCAGGCCGAAGCGTTGCAGGCAGAAGTCTTCTTCGTCGAGGGTTTCCGCCAGGTGCGTGTGCAGGCGCACGTCGAGTTTGTTCGCCAGTTCGGCGCTGGCAGACATGATCTCCGGGGTCACCGAAAACGGTGAGCACGGCGCCAGGGCGATCTGGATTTGCGCGCCATCGCCACGCTCGTGGTACTCGGCGATCAGGCGCTGACTGTCGTCGAGGATCACTTCGCCTTCTTGCACGGTCTGCTGCGGGGGCAGGCCGCCGTCCTTCTCGCCCAGGCTCATGGAACCGCGCGTCAGCATGGCGCGCATGCCGAGGTCGCGGACGCTTTCGACTTGCACGTCGATGGCGTTTTCCAGGCCTTTCGGGAACAGATAATGGTGATCGGCGGCGGTGGTGCACCCGGACAGCAGCAACTCGGCCAGCGCGACTTTCGTGGCAAGGGCGAGTTTTTCAGGGGTGAGGCGTGCCCAGACCGGGTACAGGGTTTTCAGCCAAGGGAACAACGGCTGATTGACCACCGGCGCCCAGGCGCGGGTCAGGGTTTGATAGAAGTGGTGATGGGTGTTGATCAGCCCCGGCAGGATCACATGCTCGCGAGCATCGAATACTTGTCCACAGGGGGCGGACGGTTGCTGGCCGGCGGCGAGCACTTCGACGATCAAGCCGTCTTGCACAACCAGGCCGCCACGGGCATCGAGGCCATTGGCAGTGAAGATCGCGAGGGGATTTTTTAACCAGGTACGGGTCGCAGGCATGTTGGCCGGCTCCTCTGAAAGTTGGGTTCAGGTTAGCCAGCTCAGTGATTACCCTGTCTGCTGATCCAGGGTCGCCGCGGGGACGAGGTGCGCAGTGTCAAACAAAACCGTGCAGCGGGCAAGCCCACCCCGACAGGACGACGAATAATCTGTAGGAGCCGGCTTGCTGGCGATAGCATCGCCTCGGTATCACTGAAAGACCGAGGCGCCTGCATCGCCAGCAAGCCGGCTCCTACAGAAATGATGTCTTACCAGGGAATGTTTTCACCCCTGTAGTTCACGAAGTGGTGCCCACCCTTGCCGGTGTACGCATTCACCTGATCCACCAACCCACGCACACTGGTTTCCACGTCGATATCGGCGCCTTCACCGCCCATGTCGGTTTTCACCCAGCCCGGATGCAGCGACAGCACTGTCAGTTTCTGATCGCCCAATTGCGTCACAAAGCTGTTGGTCATCGAGTTCAATGCCGCCTTGCTCGCCTTGTACAACGCCAGTTCCGGCGCGTCCGGCATGGTCACGCTGCCGAGCACCGAACTCATGAACGCCAGCACGCCGCTGTCCGGGCGAATCTGCCCGACAAAACGTTGTGCCAGGTTGATTGGCGCCACCGCATTGGTGAAGAACAACTGACCGACTTCAGCCAGCGTCGCACCGCCCGGCGTCTGTACGTCAGGGCCTTTTACGCCGGCATTCACGAACAACAGATCAAACACTTCGCCCTTGAGCTGCTGACTCAAGGCAATGACGGCTTGCTGATCATCCATGTCGAGTTTTTCGATCCGCACCTTGCCCAGCGCCTGCAAGGCGTCGGCGTTCTGCGGGTTGCGCACGGTGGCGGTGACTTGCCAGCCGTCGGCCAGCAGGGTTTTCACCAGACCGAGGCCCAGGCCCCGGGAGGCGCCGATGATGAGTGCGGTTTTTGCCGTGGACATGAGTGGCTTCCTTGATGAATGAGGATCACGGATTTAATGGACAACGTTGCCCGAGCCGTTGTTGCAGCTCGTTGCGCAACGCGCCGAGTTCATCCATTCGGGTTTCGATCAGTTTGAGTTTGTCTTGCAGCAATTGCGTGACGGCGCTGTCCGGATCGGGCGACTGCCACAACGCGGCGACACTGTTGCCGATCTCGCCGAGGGTAAAGCCCAGCCGTTGAGCGGTCTTGATGTAGAGCACCAGTTGCACCATGTCATCCGGATATTCGCGATAACCGTTGGCGCTGCGTTGCGCCGCGATCAATCCGCGCTGCTCGTAGAAGCGCAGCGTGTCGCGGCTGACGGCGCTGGCCTGGGCTAATTCACCGATGCGCATGTTGATGTCTCGAGAGGGCTTGACCCTGGAGCATACTCCAGGCTTTAGGCTTGTTGCTCCCTGAATTTATGGAGCAGTGCCGATGTGGACTTCAACGCAATATCGCCGCGTGGTGCGGGGCAGCGCCTGGTATGACTTGCTGGTGACGGCGGCGTTTGTCACGCCGTGGAGTTTTACTGCGTTGCATGGGTTGTTGGCGGGTTTGAGTCAGGCTTTGAATTTGCCCGGCGAACTGCCGGCGTTTGAGCCGATGCACATGTTGATGGCGAACCTGTTGGGCTCGATCGTGTGCGTGTGGTCGGTGCTGCGGATTCGTGATCCGCAGCAGGTTTATGGCCGGTATGACGCCGTTGGCAGATTCCTGTTCTCCTCTTGGCAGCTCTATGCCTTGCTCCATGGCGCCAGTTCGCTGTTGGTGATTTTTCTGGTTTTTGAATTGGCGTGGGGCGTGGTTCAGGTGTTGCCAGTGCGGACGCCTTCGCGGGCAAGCCACGCTCCTACAGGATTTGCATAACACCCGTAGGAGCGAGGCTTGCCCGCGAAGGGGCCGGAGCAGACAACCCCTAATGCCCACCCTGCCAAGGCTGCCCCAACGACACCGGCGCATACAATCGTGTGCGCACGGCATCCCGCGACAGCAGCACCAACACCACAATCGTCGCGACATACGGCAGCATCGCCAGCAGACTCGACGGGATCGCCAGCCCCAACCCCTGCGCCACCAGGTGCAGGATGCTGGCGAGCCCGAACAGATACGCCCCCAGCAGCAATCGCCACACCCGCCAACTGGCAAACACCACCAGCGCCAGGGCAATCCAGCCGCGACCGGCGCTCATGTTCTCCGCCCACATCGGCGTGTAGGCCAGCGACAGATACGCCCCGGCCAACCCCGCCATCGCGCCGCCGAACAGCACCGCCAGCGTTCGTACGCCCAACACCGGCAAGCCCATCGCACAGGCCGCATCCGGGTTTTCGCCGACGGCCTGAATGATCAGCCCGACACGACTTTTCACAATCACCCACGCCACCAGCGCAAACAACGCGAACGACAGATACACCAGCAGATCCTGTGCAAACAGCATCCGCCCGATCAGCGGGATCTCGCTCAGTAAAGGGATCGCCACCGGCTCAAAACCCGCCAGCGGTTTACCGACCCACGCCGCACCGACAAAGGTCGACAGGCCCACACCAAAGATCGTCAGCGCCAACCCGGTGGCCACCTGATTAGCGTTGAACACCAGCGCCACCAACGCAAACAGCGACGACAGCAACATCCCGGCGAGCATCGCCAGCAACACGCCAAGCCACAGGTTGCCGCTGTTCAGCGCGACGATAAAACCGATCACCGCACCAAACAGCATCATGCCTTCCTGGCCGAGGTTGAGGACGCCGCTCTTCTCACAAATCAACTCACCCAGCGCCACCAACAGCAACGGCGTGCCGCAGCGCACCATGGCGTAGAAAATATTGCTCAACAGATCGATATCCATCACAGCGCTCCTGCTTGTACGACGGTGGCTGATGCACGACGCGTCCAGCGCAAATGCAAACGCGGTCGGTAGAGAATCAGCACGTCACTGGCCAGCAGGAAAAACAGCATCATGCCCTGGAATAACTGCGTGATCGCTTGCGGCAGATTCATGCTCATCTGCGCGTTCTCGCCACCGATGTACAGCAATGCCATCAACAGGCTGGAAAACAGAATGCCGATCGGATTGAGCCGCCCGAGAAACGCCACGGTGATCGCGGCATAGCCATAGCCGGGCGAGACTTGCGGCACCAACTGACCAATCGGCCCGGTGACTTCACACACGCCGGCCAGCCCCGCCAATCCACCGCTGACCAACAGCGCCAGCCAGATCAGCCGTTTCTCGCGAAACCCGACAAAACCCGCCGCACGCTTGTCCAGCCCGAGCACTTTGATCTGGAACCCGACAAAGCTTTTCTGCAACAACACCCACACCGCCACCAACGCGAGCAGGGCAAAATAAACGCCGGCATGCACTCGACCGTCCTCCATCAACAACGGCAAACGGCTGGCATCGCCAAACATCGCCGACTCCGGAAAGTTGAACCCGGCCGGATCCTTCAGTGGCCCGTGCACGCAGAACAACAACAGGTTCAGGGCGATGTAATTGAGCATGATGCTGGTGAGGATTTCGTTGGCGTTGAAGCGCGTGCGCAGCCACGCCGTCAGCCCGGCCCACGCCGCGCCGGCCAGCGTGCCAACGAGCAGGATCAACACCAATGCCCAGCGACTTTGCAGACCGATGATGTTCACCGCCAACGCACTGCCGGCCAGCGCGCCGAGCAGCAACTGGCCTTCGGCGCCGATGTTCCAGATCCGCGCTTGATACGCCACGGCCAGACCCAAGGCGCAGAGCAGAATTGGCAGCGCCTTGACCAACAATTCGGAGACGCCATACAAGTCGCTGACCGGGGCGATCAGCAAGGTGTGCAAGGTCAGCAACGGGTCATGGCCCAACGCGATAAACAGCAGCGAGCCGCAGCCCAGTGTCAGGGCCGCCGCCAATAACGGCGAGCACCACAGCATCAGGCGCGATTGCTGGCCACGGGGTTCGAGGGAAAGCAGCATGTGAAACTCCGTTAAACCGTTGCGGGCGCAAGTGATTGAGGGGCGTCGAACTGGCCGGCCATCCAGCCGCCGACGTCGATCAGTCGGGTGTCGACGGTCGCCCTGAGCGGCGACAAGCGTCCGCTGCACAAGGCGCCGAGCCGGTCGCTGATCTGGAACAGTTCGTCGAGGTCTTCGGAGATCACCAGGATCGCTGCGCCGGCATCGCGCAAGGTAATCAGCGCGCGGTGAATGGTCGCGGCGGCGCCGACGTCCACGCCCCAGGTCGGGTGCGCGGCCACCAGCAGTTTCGGTTGCTGAAGAATCTCCCGACCGAGGATGAATTTCTGCAAGTTGCCAGCGGACAGACTGCGGGCCGGCGTTTGCGCATCGGGTGTCTTGACGCCGAAGCGGCGGATGATTTCTTCGGCTAGCGTTTTGACCTTGGCCCGCCGAATCAGCCCGTTGCGCAGCAGGCCTTGTTGAAAGGCGCTGAGCAGGGCGTTGTCGGCCAGGCTCAACTCCGGCACCGCACCGTGCCCCAATCGTTCGGCAGGGACGAAGGCCAAGCCGAGTTTTCGGCGGGCATCCGGCGGCAAGTGAGCCACCGCTTGCCCGCCAAAACGCAGGGTTGCACCGTCATTGCGGTGCAGGCGTTGTTCGCCGCTGAGCAGCGCCAGCAGCTCATCCTGACCATTGCCTGCCACTCCGGCGATGCCGACGATTTCGCCACGGCGTACGTGCAGGTCGATGTCCTTCAGCGAGCAGCCAAACGGATCGGGGTTGTGCCACGACAATGCGTTCACGTTCAAAAATGCCTCACCGCCCACGACCTTCGGGTAATCGGTGATCAGATCGGCCGCTTCCCCGACCATCAACTTCGCCAGTTGCTGATCCGAGCACTGCGCCGGCACGCAATGCCCGGCCACACGACCACCGCGCAGCACCGTGGCGCTGTGGCACAACGCGCGCACTTCACCGAGCTTGTGGCTGATAAACAGGATGCTGCAGCCCTCGGCCGCGAGCCGGCGCAGGGTGACGAACAATTCGTCGGCCTCTTGCGGGGTCAGCACCGAGGTCGGTTCATCGAGAATCAGCAGACGGATGTCCTGCATCAGGCACCGAATGATTTCCACCCGCTGCCGTTCGCCAATCGACAGGCTGTGGACCAGTCGCTCCGGTTCCAATGCCATGCCGTAGCGCCGGGACACTTCGCGAATTTTTGGCTCAAGTTGTTTCGGTGTACCGGCGGCCGCGCCCATCGCCAGCGCAATGTTTTGCGCCACACTGAGGGTTTCGAACAACGAGAAGTGCTGGAACACCATGCCGATTCCCAAACCGCGAGCCTGAGCCGGGTTGCGCATGGTCACGTGCCGGCCTTGCCAGATCACTTCGCCAGAATCAGCGTGGGTGACGCCGTAGATGATTTTCATCAGCGTACTTTTGCCCGCGCCGTTTTCGCCGAGCAGCGCATGGATTTCGCCGGGCGCAATACTCAGGTCGATGGCATCGTTGGCCAGGCAACCCGGATAGCGTTTGCTGATTCTGCGCAGTTGCAGGCGAGGCGTTTGGTCAGGGATCGGCACGGGGTTGGGCATGACAGGCTCGGGTCGATGGAGTTGTGCCTGTGGATAAAGCAATTTCCTGGCCATTGAGTCAGGAAAATTGAAAATGCTTGCCGGCCAAGGCATCGGGCGCGCCGCTTCGCCACATTTCGATCCCGACGCAGCACCACATAAGGGCGAAGCAGTAGATCAGGCTCCGGTTTTGCGCAGGCCGATTTGGTCAAAAAACGAGCAACCCTTTGCAAGCCATGCCGGATATGGGGTCGCGCCAGCCATGAACGGGTTATCCACAGATTGCTCCACAGTATTTGTGCGCAAGCGCAAAGCTCGGGCATAAGCACTGAGCGGCTTTCTTCTAAAGGCGATAAACCACGCTAACTGATTGTTTTTACGTGGATTTAGTCTTTTTGAAGACGTATTGGACAAAAAGTGAGCAATGCCCGCAAAGCCGCATGACAGAAGGGTTACAGCGGTATGTGCTCAGGTTATCCACAGCCGGGTGCACAGTAGATGTGGGCAAATACACGGGATCGATGGAAGGGCGTTGAGCGTTGTTGGTGCGCTCAGCGCTGCAACAGAATGCGCCCGCGACTCAAATCGGCCAGTTGCGTTTGCAGGGTGTTGATCTGCGCTTCGCCCATCGCCAATTTCAGCTCCACACCGTTGGCCGTGAACGTTTCCTCCACGACCAACCCGCCAAGTTCGGCCACCCGCAGTTTCACCAGCGTCAGTTCGCCAAACCCGCAGGCGCAACTCAGCGGTACGCGGCTGATCAGCTCAATTTTCGGTGCCGCTTGCAGGCACTTGTTCGCGCCGCCGCCATACGCCCGGGCGAGGCCGCCGGTGCCGAGTTGAATGCCGCCATACCAGCGGATCACCAGCACCGCGACCTGGTCGCAATCCTGCGCATCGATGGCCGCCAGAATCGGGCGCCCGGCGGTGCCGCCAGGCTCTCCGTCATCGGTGCTGCGGTATTGGGCGCCGAGTTTCCACGCCCAGCAATTGTGCGTGGCGTTCAGATCGCTGTGCTGCTCGATGAACGCCTGGGCTTCAGCAGGGCTGCTGATCGGTGCGGCGAAGGTGATGAAGCGGCTTTTGCGAATCTCTTCGCGGTATTCGCAAAAGTCGCTGAGGGTAAAAGGCATAAGAGTCTTAAATGGCTGGAGTCAGGCCGCAGCCTTTGAGAATGATGCGGATCAGGTTGTCGCCGGCGTCTTCCATGTCTTGCTTGGTCAACTTGGTGCGGCCGCTGACCCGGCAAATCTGCGTGGCAAAGTCGGCGTAATGCTGGGTGCTGCCCCACAACAGAAAGATCAGGTTGACCGGGTCGACCGGGTCCATTTTGCCAGCGTCGATCCACGCTTGAAACACCGCCGCCCGGCCCTGGAACCAGGCGCGGTAATCCTGGTTGAAATATTCGGTCAGGCACTCACCGCCGCTGATCACTTCCATGGCGAAGACTCGCGAGGCTTGGGGCTGGCGGCGGGAGAATTCCATCTTGGCGCGAATGTAGCGCGTCAGCGCTTCGGCCGGATCATCCTCGGCGGTGAGGGTGTTGAAAGTGCTGTCCCACAACTGCAGGATGTTGCTCAACACCGCCACGTACAACCCCAGCTTATTGGTGAAGTAGTAATGCAGGTTCGCCTTGGGCAACCCGGCATTCAGGGCGATGGTGTTCATGCTCGTGCCTTTGAACCCGTGACGGGCGAACTCGTCTTCGGCGGCTTTGATGATGGTCTCTTCGTTCTTCTGACGAATGCGGCTGGCAGGTTTGCCGCCGTGAGCGGGGACTTCAAAGGTCATAGGCACTTCCGAACAGGTGGGTGGGTGCAACCAATGCGTTGATAGCGCAACCACAGGCTCCAGACAAGTCCCGACACGATAAAACCTGACCACCACAAATCACTGTAGGAGCGAAGCTTGCTCGCGAAGGCGGCGTGTCATCTGTATTAATGTCGGCTGACACACCGCCTTCGCGAGCAAGCTTCGCTCCTACAGGTTTCCACCTTATTCAACGTGTTGCAGCCAGGCTCTCTAAAAAGCTTTCCAGCACCAAATGCGGGCGACGTCCCTTGCGTGTCACCGATGCAAGGCTCAAGTCATAAAACCGTGCTGTCGGTTTCAGCGCGCGCAAGCGCCCTTGCTGCACCCAGAGGCTGGCGTAGTGATCCGGCAGGTAACCGATGTAGCGCCCGGTGAGAATCAGAAACGCCATGCCTTCGCGGTCTGACGCACTGGCGGTGCAATTGAGTGCCTGGTAATGCGCCTGAATCTCGGCCGGCAAGCGGAAGGTCGGGGCGATGGCGTCCTGACTGTTGAGGCGCTCATCGTCCAGTTGTTTGTCGTCGACATAAAACAACGGATGACCAACCGCGCAATACAGCAGCGAACGTTCACTGTAGAGCGGCTGATATTCCAGCCCCGACAGGGCGCTTGCCTGCGGCACCACGCCGACATGCAAGCGGCCGTCGAGCACGCCTTGCTCGACTTCATTGGGCGCGATCATGCGGATCTGAATCTGTACGTCCGGCCCGCGTTCCTTCAATTGCGCCAACGCATGAGTGATGCGCATGTGGGGCAGGGTGACCAGGTTGTCGGTGAGGCCGATGGTCAATTCGCCGCGCAGGTGTTGGTGCAGACCGTTGACCTCGGTGCGGAAACTTTCCAGCGCACTCAATAGCTGCAATGCCGATTGATACACCTCGCGACCTTCTTCGGTCAGGGAAAACCCGGCGCGACCTCGTTGGCACAGGCGCAGGCCGAGGCGCTGTTCCAGGTCGCTCATCTGCTGGCTGATCGCCGAGCGGCCGATCCCGAGCACCGACTCCGCCGCCGAGAAACCACCGCATTCCACCACGCTGCGAAAAATCCGCAGCAAGCGGATATCAAAGTCGCTGACTTGTGCCAGCGGATCGGGGCGTCGAGTGCTCATAGTTTAGCGCTGGCCTGACTGAACGTTAGAAAAGTTGGATTTCACCGACTTTATCCCCGTGGCAATTTAGCTGCAAGAACGCTTTTCATCTCCACGCCGCTTATTGCCTTGCGAGGTTTTGCCCATGAACTTGCCTGAAAACGCCCCGAATTCCCTGGCCAGCCAGCTCAAGCTCGATGCTCACTGGATGCCCTACACCGCCAACCGAAATTTCCAGCGCGATCCGCGACTGATCGTGGCGGCTGAAGGCAGTTGGCTGACGGACGACAAGGGTCGCAAGGTCTACGATTCGCTGTCCGGTCTGTGGACCTGCGGCGCCGGGCACACCCGCAAGGAAATCCAGGAAGCGGTTGCCAAGCAGTTGGGCACGCTCGATTACTCGCCGGGCTTCCAGTACGGTCATCCGCTGTCGTTCCAACTGGCGGAGAAAATCACCGACCTGACGCCGGGTAATCTGAATCACGTGTTCTTCACCGACTCGGGTTCCGAGTGCGCTGACACTGCGGTGAAGATGGTCCGCGCTTACTGGCGTCTGAAAGGCCAGGCGACCAAAACCAAAATGATCGGCCGCGCCCGTGGTTACCACGGTGTGAACATCGCCGGCACCAGCCTCGGCGGCGTCAACGGCAACCGCAAAATCTTCGGTCAGGCGATGATGGACGTCGATCACCTGCCGCACACCTTGCTGGCGAGCAATGCTTACTCGCGCGGCATGCCAAAAGAGGGCGGTATCGCTCTGGCCGATGAGTTGCTCAAACTGATCGAGCTGCATGACGCTTCGAACATCGCCGCCGTATTCGTCGAGCCAATGGCCGGTTCCGCTGGCGTGCTGGTTCCGCCTGAGGGCTACCTCAAGCGTCTGCGCGAGATCTGCGATCAGCACAACATCCTGCTGGTGTTCGACGAAGTGATCACCGGCTTCGGTCGTACCGGTTCGATGTTCGGCGCTGACAGCTTTGGCGTGACCCCGGACCTGATGTGCATCGCCAAGCAAGTCACCAACGGTGCGATCCCGATGGGCGCGGTGATTGCCAGCTCCGAGATCTACCAGACCTTCATGAACCAGGCGACGCCTGAGTACGCTGTGGAATTCCCGCACGGCTACACCTATTCCGCGCACCCGGTGGCTTGCGCCGCTGGTCTTGCCGCACTCGACCTGCTGCAAAAGGAAAACCTGGTGCAGAGCGTGGCCGACGTTGCGCCGCATTTCGAAAATGCACTGCACGGCCTTAAGGGCTCGAAAAACATCATCGACATTCGTAACTACGGGCTGGCCGGTGCTATCCAGATCGCTCCGCGTGACGGCGATGCCATCGTGCGTCCGTTCGAAGCGGGCATGGCGCTGTGGAAAGCCGGGTTCTACGTGCGCTTCGGCGGCGACACCCTGCAGTTCGGCCCAACCTTCAACAGCAAGCCGCAAGACCTTGATCGTCTGTTTGACGCGGTCGGCGAAGTGCTGAACAAAATCGACTGATTTCCCCTTCTATATAGAGGCGCCCGTTGACGGGCGCCTGTGGACAACTTTTCTGGAGCCCCGCATGAGCCTTATCCCGCATTTGATCAACGGTGAACTGGTGACCGAAGACGGTCGCACGGCCGACGTGTTCAACCCGTCTACCGGCCAGGCGATTCACAAACTGCCATTGGCCAGCCGCGAAACCATCCAGAAGGCCATCGACTCGGCCAAGGCTGCGTTCCCGGCCTGGCGCAATACTCCGCCGGCCAAACGTGCGCAGGTAATGTTCCGCTTCAAGCAACTGCTGGAACAGAACGAAGCACGTATCGCCCAACTGATCAGCGAAGAACATGGCAAGACGCTGGAAGATGCTGCCGGTGAATTGAAGCGCGGTATCGAGAACGTCGAGTTCGCTTGCGCGGCACCGGAAATCCTCAAGGGCGAGTACAGCCGTAACGTCGGCCCGAACATTGATGCCTGGTCGGACTTCCAGCCATTGGGCGTGGTCGCCGGTATTACTCCGTTCAACTTCCCGGCGATGGTGCCGCTGTGGATGTATCCGCTGGCGATCGTCTGCGGCAACTGCTTCATCCTCAAACCTTCCGAGCGTGATCCGAGCTCGACGCTGTTGATCGCTCAGTTGTTGCTGGAAGCCGGTCTGCCGAAAGGCGTGTTGAGCGTTGTGCATGGTGACAAGGCTGCAGTGGACGCGCTGATCGAAGCGCCGGAAGTCAAAGCATTGAGTTTCGTTGGCTCGACGCCGATTGCCGAATACATCTATGCCGAAGGCACCAAGCGCGGCAAACGCGTTCAGGCACTGGGCGGCGCGAAGAACCACGCGGTGCTGATGCCGGATGCAGATCTGGATAACGCCGTCAGCGCTCTGATGGGGGCGGCGTACGGTTCCTGCGGCGAGCGTTGCATGGCGATTTCGGTAGCCGTGTGCGTTGGCGACCAGGTGGCCGATGCGTTGGTGGCCAAGCTGACTCCGCAGATCAAGGCATTGAAGATTGGCGCAGGTACCACTTGTGGTCTGGACATGGGGCCGTTGGTTACCGGTCAGGCTCGTGACAAAGTCAGTGGCTATGTAGAAGACGGCGTTGCCTCCGGTGCAACCCTGGTCGTGGATGGTCGTGGTCTGAGCGTGGCCGGTCATGAAGAAGGTTTCTTCCTGGGCGGTTGCCTGTTCGATAACGTCACGCCAGAGATGCGTATCTATAAAGAAGAGATCTTTGGGCCAGTGCTGTGCGTCGTCCGGGTGAACAGCCTGGAAGAGGCGATGCAACTGATCAACGATCACGAGTATGGCAATGGCACCTGCATCTTTACCCGTGATGGGGAAGCTGCGCGGTTGTTCTGCGATGAGATCGAAGTCGGCATGGTTGGCGTCAACGTGCCGTTGCCGGTGCCGGTGGCTTATCACAGCTTTGGCGGCTGGAAGCGTTCGCTGTTCGGCGATCTGCATGCGTATGGCCCGGATGGCGTGCGCTTCTACACCCGTCGCAAGGCCATCACTCAGCGCTGGCCACAGCGTGCGAGCCATGAAGCATCGCAATTCGCATTCCCTAGCTTGTAAGTAGAAGGGAAGAAGGCCGAGCCCCTTGGGGCTCGGCCTTCGTGTTTTCGGGCTTTTTTGACCCGTATGACAGAAATGTGAAAATAGGT
>NZ_CATKQM010000017.1:0-110974 GCF_949768225.1 Pseudomonas sp. IT-P44
AAATAAGTTGGCGGACCCACCGCTATCGCCAGCAAGCCGGCTCCTACAGGGGGATGCGTACGAACAAAGAGCCAGGTCGGCTGGCAGGCCGCCTCGCTTTTGCTTTTGCTTGGTTTTTGATTTTGATCTGCCCCGTCGGGAGGCCGAGTGGAGGTTCTGCGCAGTGGGCACCGCGGCAAGGATGCCGCGGTAGCCGCCCCCGGCCAGGGATGGCCGATGGCGGCGGGCCCACGGAGCAGGACCGGAGCGAGGGCATGCCGAGCCTAGGCGAGGCACCGTACGTCAGGGGCAAAGCCTTTTGGT
Source organism: Pseudomonas sp. IT-P44 (assembly GCF_949768225.1). Taxonomy (NCBI): domain Bacteria; kingdom Pseudomonadati; phylum Pseudomonadota; class Gammaproteobacteria; order Pseudomonadales; family Pseudomonadaceae; genus Pseudomonas; species Pseudomonas sp. IT-P44. The sequence continues at coordinate 304 of NZ_CATKQM010000017.1, forward strand.
TCCTTTTCGGCGTTTGGAAAAGGGACTCGCCGTAAGGGCGAAACCACAAGCGGCCGTTACCGAAGAAACGGATATGTACACAATCCCCCTACCCACCCAACACATTCACCAACGTCGCCTGATTCTGCCACTGCGCCGTCTTGACCTGGGACAACGCATTCTGCGCCGCCAACTGCACCCGCTGCGCCTGCAGCACATCCAGAAACGGCGTCTCCCCCGCCTGCCACGCCCGTTGAATCTGCACGGCGGCCGAACTGGCCTGACTCGCCGCACTGGCCAGAAACGTCTGGCGCTCGACATTACGTTGCGCAGCAGCCAGTGCCGACTCCACCTCGGACACCGCCACCAACACGGTGCGCCGATAACTCAACAATGCCTGCCGCGCTTCCGCGTCCCGCAAATCAACCACATTACGTCGACGGCCACCATCGAGCACCGGCACGCTGGCATTCAAACCCACGAGCCAGAACGTCGAACTGGCCAGGTTCGCCGCGCTCACACCATCAATCAAAGACCCCAGTGCAGCTGACAGACTCAAGCGCGGCAACAGATCCGCCTTGGCCACGCCGACCCGCGCATAGGCCGCGATCAAGCGAGCTTCCGCAGCACGGATATCAGGCCGGCGGCGCAACAGATCGGCCGGGGTTCCGGCCTCCAGCAACGACACCGTGGAAACCTGCACCGGACTGTCCCTGAACTGCTGATACAAACCCTCGGTCGGCTGGGCCAGCAGCACCGACAACCGATGCAGCGAACGCTGCCAGTTCAATTGCAGCGCCGGCACCTGAGCAGCGGTAGAGTCCGACTGCGAACGTGCACGCAACACATCCGCCTCCGGCGTGTCCCCGGCCGCATACAACTGCTCGGTCAGTTGCAAGGTCTGCGCCTGACTGGCAGCACTTTGCTTGACGATCGCCAGGCGTTCCTCCAGGCCGCGCGCCTCGGCATAGGCCTGGACCACCTCAGTGATCAACGCTACCCGCACGCCCCGCGCCTCTTCCTCGGTCGCGTTGAGGTCCGCGTCGGCAGCCCGCACGCCTTCGCGGATGCGTCCGAACAGATCGATTTCCCAGGCAGCACTCAACCCGACCGAGGTCGGCTCGGTGATCAGCGAATCCGTGAAACCGGCCTGATCGGCCGAGATCCGCTGACGCGCCGCGCTCGCCCCGAGATCGACCTGTGGGCTGCCCGACGCCGCGCTGATGTTGCGCAGCGCACGCCCGGCATCGATACGCGCCAGGGCAATCTGCAGGTCAAGGTTTTGTCCCAGGGCGCGCTCGACCAGACGGTCCAGCAGCGGGTCCTGATAACGCGTCCACCAGTTGTCGGTAACGCTCGCCGGACGTGCCGTTTGCGCGTTGACGAAACGCTCGACCGACACGTCGGACGGCGGTGGCATCACCGGCGAAGCACAGGCGCTCAACAGCGCCGCTCCCAGCATCAGGCCTGGAGCACGAAGCAAGTTATTCATGGGCCACGCCCTGTTCAGAATGAATGGATTGAGCCTTGGCCTGACGCTCGCCACCCGCGAGGCGGCGGATCAGCACATAAAAGACCGGGGTGAACAACAGACCAAACAACGTGACGCCGATCATCCCGAAGAACACCGCCGAACCCACGGCCTGGCGCATTTCGGAACCCGCGCCCTCGGACATCACCAGCGGCAACACACCCAGCACGAAAGCCAGAGAGGTCATCAGGATCGGCCGCAAGCGTAGACGACACGCCTCAACCACTGCATCGACAATGCCCTGCCCTTCCTTCTCCTGCTGACGCGCCACTTCGACGATCAAAATCGCGTTCTTCGCCGCCAGTCCCACCAGCACGATGAAACCGATCTGGGTCAGGATGTTGATATCGAGCCCCATCAGCCGTACGCCTCCGGCAGCTGCCAGCAAGCACATCGGCACGATCAACAGGATCGCCAGCGGCAGACTCCAGCTGCCGTACTGCGCCGCCAGCACCAGGTAGACGAAGATCACGCACAGCGGGAACACCAACAACCCCATGTTGCCGGCCGTGGTCTGCTGGTAGCTGAGGTCGGTCCACTGATAAGTGATACCCGCCGGCAGCGTCTCTTGAGCCAGGCGTTCCATGGTCTTGATCCCGAACTCGGAGCCCAGCCCCGGCAACGTATCACCGTTGATTTCCGCGGTCGGGAACAGGTTGTAGCGCGGGAATCGCTCCACACCCAGCGCTTCATGCAGACGTGTCACGCTGGTAATCGGCACCATCTGACCGGCATCGTTACGCACCTTGACCCGTGCCAGATCCTCCGGCGTGACGCGGTACGGCAGGTCAGCCTGCGCCGTTACGCGATAAGTCCGCCCGACGAGGTTGAAGTCGTTGATGTACGACGAACCAAAGTAGGTTTCGATGGCCTGGTTGATCTGGCTGCTCGGTACGCCGAGCATTTCCGCCCGTTCGCGGTCCAGTTCAACGAACACCTGCGGCGTGCGGGCCGAGAACGGCGAGTACACGCCGGTCATGCCTTGGGTGGCGTTGGCGGCGGCAATCAGGTTATCGGTCGCTTTGGCCAGGGCTTCGGTGCCCAGCCCGGCAGTGTCCTGCAAACGCATGGAGAAACCACCGGTGCTGCCCAAGCCTTGAACCGGCGGTGGCGTGGCAACAATCACCGTCGCACCGCTGACCACTTTCAAACGTTCACGCAAGTCTTCGGCAATCCTGTCCGAGGTAAGCCCATGGACCTTGCGCTCGGACCACGGCTGGAACACCGGCGCCAGACCGGCCGAGTTCGAGGAACTGGTGCCGGTCACCATCGAAAACCCGGAGAACGTCGGTACGCGATCCACTCCCGGCACCTGCAGGGCAATTGCCTCGATCTGCTGCGAGATTTGGTTGGTGCGCTCCAGCGATGCACCATCGGGCAGTTGCACGATGACCACCAGGTAGCCGCGATCCTGAACCGGGATGAAACCCTTGGGCGTCGACACCAACAGGTATGCGGTCGCGGCGATCAGCACCGCGTAGATCGCCAGCATCAACGGTGTTCTGGCCACCAGGCCGCGTACGCTGCCGGCATAACTCGAAGAGAGTTTCAGGAAGCCACGGTTGAAGCCATCGGCCGCCCGTTTGAGCACGCCTGTTTTTGCGGCGTGATGCGCTTGTGGTTCATGCCGGCGCAGGATCATCGCCGCCAGGGCGGGAGACAACGTGACCGAGTTGAACAGCGAGATCGCGGTGGCCACCGCAATCGTGATCCCGAACTGGCGGAAGAACTCACCCGAGATCCCCGGAATGAACGCAGTCGGAATGAACACCGCACACAACACCAGGGTAATGGCGATCAACGCACCACCGATTTCCTGCATGGTGACGATGGTCGCTTCCAGCGGACTCTTGCCATCGGCCAGATGCCGCTCGACGTTTTCCACCACCACGATGGCGTTGTCGACCACGATGCCCACGGCCAACACCAGCCCGAAGAGGGTCAGGTTGTTGATCGAATAACCGAGCATTGCCATGACCGCGAAGGTGCCCACCAGCGACACCGGAATGGCCAGGATCGGAATGATCGACGGCCGCCAGCCTTGCAGGAAAACCATGATCACCAGCACCACGAGGATGACCGCCTCGTAAATGGTCTTGCCCAGCTCGCCGATGCTGTCGGCAATGAACGCCGTCGGGTTGTAACCGATGCTGTATTCGATGCCCTCCGGGAAGTCCTTGCCGATTTTCTCCATGGTCTCTTCGACCACTTTCATCGTCGCCAGGGCGTTGGCGCCCGGACGTTGCAGCACTTGCAGGCCGATGGCCGGGTTGCGCAAGTAATAGGTGTTGTTGACGTACGCCAGCCCGGCGATTTCCGTGCGCGCCACATCCTTGAGCCGCACCAGACGCCCGGCAGTTCCCGACTTGAGAACGATGTTGTCGAAGTCGGCCGGCTCTTTCAGGCGGCCCTCGAAGATCAGGTTCGGCTGAAACGCCTGGGACGCCACTGGCGGCTGGGCGATCACCCCGCCGGCCACCTGGGTGTTTTGCGAACGCACGGCCGCGATGATGTCGGCGGGTGTCAGGTTGAACGCCGCCACACGCTCCGGATCGAGCCAGATGCGCATCGAGTACTCGCGTGCGCCGAGCGGGTTGATGTCGCCGACACCGTCGATACGCTTGAGCACATCGGCGACGTTGCGGATCGCGAAGTTGGAGACGTACAGCTGATCGTAAGTACCCTTGGGCGAGGAGATGAAAATCGTCGACAACTGCGTCGGCGATGATTTGCGCACCGTCACGCCACTGCGCTGCACTGGCTCCGGCAAGCGCGGCGTGGCCAGCGCCACACGGTTCTGCACCAGCACCTGGGCCTTGTCGACATCGGTGCCGCTCTTGAAGGTCACGGTCAGGTTGAGGCTGCCATCGGAGGTCGCCTGGCTGTACATGTAGAGCATGTCTTCAACGCCGTTGACCTCCTGCTCGATCGGGATTGCCAGGGTCTCGGCGACCGTTTGCGCCGAGGCACCGGGATAGGTCGCGGTGACCACCACGGTGGGCGGCGCGATGTCCGGGTACTCGGAAGTCGGCAAGACCAGATAGGCCAGGCCACCGATAATCATCAGGACGATCGACAGCACAATCGCCAATACCGGCTGTTCGATGGATGTACGGCCCAGGCTCATAACGGCGCCTCCTCGTTGCCCGTGGTTTTCGCGGCCTGGGCCAGCGAGCGATCCTCGGCCATGGCCGTATCACCGGCCCGCACGCGTTGCAGGCCATCGACAATCACCCGGTCCTGCGCCTGCAATCCGCTGGCGATTTCGCGCAAACCGTCATGCAGTTTGCCGAGCGTCACCGGGCGCACTTCGACCTTGTTCTGCGCATTCAGCACGTAGACGACTTTGCGGGTCGCATCGACGCTGATCGCAGTGTCCGGCAGAAGGAGCGCCGGGTACGGTGCCTGACTGGAGAACTGCACCCGGCCAAATTGCCCTGGGCTCAGTTGCAGGTTCTGATTGCTGACCCGGGCTCGCTGCCGCAAGGTCCCGGTCGATGGATCGAGGCGGTTGTCGATGAAGTCCATGCGTCCGGTCATGCTCGGCTCGGCTTCGCCGGGCAAGGCAATGCGCACCTGACTCTGTTTGCCGGCGGCGTTCGCCTGGCGACGGTATTTGAGGTAGCTCTGTTCATCGATATCAAAGTAGATATCAATCGGGTCAATCGAGACGATGGTGGTCAGCAACGTGGCGCTGCTGTTGCCGCCATTCACCAGGTTGCCTTCACTGATCAGCTTGCGGCTGATCCGCCCGCTCATGGGCGCGGTGATGCGGGTGAATTCCAGGTCCAGCTTCGCTGCGCTCAACGCGCCTTCGGCACTGAGGACTTCGGCCTGTGCCGCCTGACGCGCTTGCAAGCGCTGGTCGTAGAGGCTGCGGGCGATGGTTTTGGACTCGATCAAGACGTTGGCGCGGGCGAACTCCTGCTCGGCGAGGGCCAGTTGCGAGCGTACTTGCGCCAGCTTGCCTTGCGCCTGGATCACGGCGGCCTGGAACGAGCGCGAATCAATCACGAACAACAAATCGCCCTTCTTGACGATGGCCCCATCCTGAAACGCGACTTTCTCCAGATAGCCGCTGACCCGCGAACGAACTTCCACCGAATCGGTGGCCTCGAAGCGCCCGGTAAAACTGTCCCAGTCGGTGATCACCGACTTGACCGGCTGACTGACCGTAACGCTCGGTGCCGCCGGCGCGCTGCTGGCCTTTTCCGGACCGCATCCGCTCAAGGCAGCCACCAGCGCAAGGCTGATCGCGGACAACGCCGCGCCTTTTATTACTTTTGATTTGACTGGGGATGCTGCCGGTTTCCCCGTGGTGTGCAAGTTCACTGTTGTGCTCTCCGAAGTGGGTAAAACTAAAACATCAGTTCATTTATCCAGAACTGGTTTAATCAACTTCCGACAGCGCGCTCATCCAGTGTTTTATTGCGCTCGACAAAAGCACCCGACTCTTCTGCGTGAACTGCGAAAGATCCAGAAATAGCAGCCACGGTGGCAAACAAGGCAACGATTTTTTTGAAATAAGTCATGATGGAAAATCTCGGTAGTGATCAGGATGGAAAGGATTTTCCAGCACCACCCACCGAAGATAAACCGCAGGAATACGAAAACAATATTGACTAAAAGACACGAACGAACGCTCTAACACGAGGATCACACAAGCACCATCGCACCGATCCGACATCACGGGACAATGACTTGTGAAGCGCATTCACTGATGATTGGGCGATTGCCAATTATGGAGGCAGGACTAATAACAATAAGATTAAAAGCAGGCAGGGATAATTAACTTTCAATAAAAGGAGATGACCTGGCGGCCATCCCCCCGAAACTATCAGCGATTAATACCTCCCAGACAGAGGTATTTGATCTCAAGATAATCCTCGATGCCGTACTTGGAACCTTCACGGCCAAGTCCTGACGATTTGACGCCACCGAACGGCGCCACTTCCGTAGAGATCAACCCTTCGTTGATCCCGACAATGCCGCACTCCAGCGCCTCAGCCACGCGCATGATCCGGCCGATATCGCGGCTGTAGAAATACGCGGCCAAACCAAACTCGGTGTCGTTGGCCATTTCGATGGCTTGCGCCTCGGTGCTGAAACGGAACAACGGCGCCACCGGGCCGAAGGTTTCCTCACGAAACACTTTCGATTCGCGCGGCACATTCACCAGGATCGTCGGCCGGTAGAAACTGCCCCCCAGCGGATGACGCTCGCCACCGGTCAACACCGACGCACCACGCTCGACGGCATCGGCGACATGCTCCTCGGCCTTGCGCACCGCGTTGTCGTCGATCAACGGACCGATCGTCACGCCGTCTTCAAAGCCGTCGCCAATTTTGAGCGCTTCGACGGCGGTTTTCAGCTTGGCCGCAAACGCCTCATAGATGCCGTCCTGCACCAGCAAGCGATTGGCGCAGACGCAGGTCTGCCCGGCGTTGCGGTACTTGGACGCCAGCGCCCCCTGCACTGCCGCATCGAGATCGGCGTCGTCGAACACGATGAAGGGCGCGTTGCCACCGAGTTCCATGCTGGTCTTTTTGATCGTGGGTGCGCATTGGGCCAAGAGTGTTGCGCCGACCTCGGTGCTGCCGGTAAACGACAGTTTGCGCACATCCGGGTTGGAGGTCAGCTCGCCACCGATTTCACTGCCCGGTCCGGTGATCACGTTGCACACGCCGGCAGGCAGGCCGGCACGTTCGGCCAGCACGGCAATCGCGATCGCCGAAAACGGCGTCTGGCTGGCCGGACGCAACACACCGGTGCACCCCGCCGCCCAGCCCGGCCCAGCCTTGCGGGTGATCATCGCGGACGGGAAATTCCACGGGGTAATCGCTGCAAACACGCCGATGGGTTCTTTCTGCACGATGATGCGGCTGTTCGGCGAGTGCGAAGCGATGGTGTCGCCGTAAACACGCTTGCCCTCCTCCGCGAACCACTCGATGAACGACGCGGCGTAGGTGATCTCGCCGCGACTCTCGGCCAACGGTTTGCCTTGTTCCGCGGTCATGATCCGCGCGAGGTCTTCGCGGTGGGTGATCATCAATTCGAACAGGTGCCGCAGCTTTGCCGCACGTTCCTTGGCGGTGAGCGCACGCCACGCCGGTTGTGCGCGCCTGGCGGCGGCAATGGCTCGCGCGGTTTCGCTCGCCCCCAGTGAAGGCACGCGCCCCAGTACCTTGCCGGTGGCCGGGTTGATGACGTTGATGCTGCGACCTTCACCAATCGCCAGCCATTGACCATCGATGTAGTTGGCCTCGCGAAACAGCGAGGGATCGTCGAGCGTCGACAGGAAGTTTGAATCGGCCATGCTGCTGTCACTCCTCAAAATTCAATCACCTGACGGACCGCACTGCCATCGTGCAGGCGGTCGAAACCTTCGTTGATGTTGTCCAGTTTCAAGCGGCCGCTAAGCAGCCGATCCACCGGCAGGCGGCCATCGCGATAGAGCTCGATGAAGCGTGGAATATCGCGCAGCGGCACACAGCTGCCGATGTAGCTGCCCTTGAGCGTGCGCTCTTCGCCCACCAGTTGAACGACGTTGACCGGCAGCGCCGAACCGGGCGGCGGCAAACCGGCGGTCACGGTCATGCCACCGCGTTTGGTCATTTGCATGGCGTTGTCCAGTGCGCGGATCGAACCGGCCATTTCGAACACATAGTCCGCGCCGCCCCCGGTCAATTGCCGCACCTGCTCCACGGCGTCCGGGTCGCCGCCATTGACCACCGCAGTGGCCCCGACTTCTTTAGCCAGTGCGAGCTTCTCGGGTGACAGGTCGACGGCAATGATTTTGCTCGCCCCGGCCGCCCTCGCCCCCAACACCGATGCCAGGCCGACACCGCCCAGCCCGATCACCACGGCGGTCGAGCCCACCCGCAGCTGCGCGGTATTCACCACAGCGCCAACCCCCGTCAGCACTGCACAACCAAACAGCGCCGCTTCGACAAACGGCAGATCGCGATCGATCTTGACCACCGAGTTGCGCGACACCACCGCGTATTCGGCAAACGCCGAAACGCCGAGATGGTGATGGACGTGACCGGCAGCACTGCTTAAACGCACCGAGCCATTAATCAGCGTGCCGGCGGCATTCGCTTTTGCCCCCGGCTCACAGAGCGCCGGCCGACCTTCTGCGCACGGCAGGCAGTGACCGCAACTGGGCATGAACACCATCACTACATGGTCGCCTGGCTCAAGGTCACTGACCCCATCGCCGAGTGCTTCGACCACGCCCGCCGCTTCGTGGCCGAGCGCCATGGGCATTGGTCGCGGGCGGTCGCCATTGATCACCGACAGGTCGGAATGGCACAGGCCTGCGGCACGGATACGCACCAGCACTTCGCCCGGCCCCGGTGGCGCCAGCTCGATGGTTTCAATTGCGATCGGCTTGCTCTGTGCATAAGGCGGCGCAACATTCATATGTCTTAGAACAGCAGCTCTGACTTGCATCTTTCGTCTCCGACGCAGCTGGACTCGATAGTGAGTACTCATCACTATGCCGCAGCCCACCCACCTCAGAAACGCATCGCCAGGCGTAGCTGTTTGGAATTGAATTCGCAAAAGCACGCTGTCCCGGCGGGCACGCATTCGGGTCGAATTGTTATTTCGGTTCTCAAATCTTGTGCTCGGCCACCGCGTTCCCGGCCACCCATCCACTGCTTATCCTGAACCCGCAAACAACATCACTGCGTCCCCAGAGGCGCCTGAATGAGGGTTTCAAGATGACCGAAGCAAGCACCCGAAAAAAACTGGTCGAGGCCGCACCCCATGCCTCGTTCAATCTCGACGAGATCGTCAAGACATTCCCCGAAACCGCCGAAACACTGCTGGTCGATACGCGCCTGACTGATGAAGACGAAGCCAGTGCGCGGGTCTTCCGGGTCTATCACCCGACGCCCGCGCACTATCACGCCACCTGCGACGAATACCTGATTGTGCTGTCCGGGCGCGCGACCTTTTTCATGGGTGACCGCAAAGAATTCGAGGTCGGTCCGGGCGAGATGCTGTTCTTCAAGAAGTTCACCATCCACGGCATGCCGAAGATTCTCGAACATCCGCTGTTCATGGTGTCGGTCGACACTCCGCGTCGTGATCCAAGCGACATCATCTTTGTCGATCCATCCAGCGGCACCGCCGAATCGTTCGTGCAGGCAAAGCCATGAACAGCAGCGCGCTGGAAGTTTTCGCGACCTTTCCAGTCGAGCGCCCCGGCAATCCGACCGTAATGCCGGACGGACGCGTACTGGTATCGGTCTCGGCGATCATCGCGCCGTCGATCTCGGTGCGCGCCGTGTCCGAAAACGGCGAGCATGCGGCCTATCCCGATGAGGTCTGGGCCGGCAAACCCGGCGTCGACGGCCGTGGCATGTCTGCCGTGATCGGCATTCGCACGGACCCGCAAGGGATCGTCTGGATCCTCGACATGGGCAGCCCGCAGCAACAGCCCCGGCTCATCGCCTGGAATGATCGCGAACAACGCCTGCATCGCCTGATCGTGTTGCCGCAGAACGTACTTCGCCCGAGTTCCTTCACCCAGGACTTCGTCATCGACTGGCGCCGCCAACGCATTTACATCGCCGACATGACGATGAACCCCAGCGGTGCGAGCGACTATCCGGCCATCGTCGTGGTCGACCTGCAAAGCGGTCTTTCGTGGCGTTCGCTGGAGTGCTATCCGGGTCTGATGCCCGGCGATGTGCCGCTGATGGTCGCCGGTAAACCGCTGTCGCTGCGCACACCGGATGGCGAGGTCATTGCTTACCAGTACGGGCTGAACCCTATCGCCATCGACCCGTTGGGCCGATGGGTTTATTTCGGTTCGATGTCGGCGCGCAAGGTCTACCGCATCGCCACCGAAATCCTCGCGCAACCTGCCGCCGACGCGCCGTTGAGCGAGGCGGTGGAATACTGGTGCGAGAAGCCGCATTGCGACGGGTTTGATGTCGATGCACAAGGCAACGTCTATGTGACGGACATCGCCAACAGTGCGATCGGGCTGGCCTCTCCTGCGGGCTATCGCATCCTGGCCCAGGACGACCGACTGCTTGCCTGGCCGGACGGGGTCGAGCTCGATGCGCAAGGAAAATGGCTGTACATCACAGCGAACCAGTTGCACCGACACCCGCTGCTCAATGCGGGTGAAGACGCCAGCCAGCCGCCCTTCCATGTTCTGCGTTTGCAGGTGGATGCACCGATGGGGTTGAGCGAAGCGCCATGAGCATCCGGTCTGTTGTCATTGCGCTGCTGTTGACGGTAAGCGCCATTGGCCTGGCGCTCGCGGGTGTCAGTGCCGGTGTATGGATCTATGCCGCGGTGGCGCTCGCGGCGGCAGCGCTCTCGCGGGGCGGTCCGGACCGTTGGCCCGGTTGTATGTTCGAGGGGGCGAGGGTCTCCCTGGCGCATCGTTTGCTGACTCAATTGGCAGCGCTGGTGTGTTTGCTGTTGGCGCAATGTCTGCGTGGAGACCTGCGGGACATGCTTTCGGTTGCCGGGATTCTGCTGTTTGTTCATGCCTTGCTGGTGGCTTGCGTGCCGCGAATTGGCAGGGTGATTCGCCGGTGAATGAAGGGCGTGAGCCTGATTTCTGCCGCCCCCTATCAACTGTAGGAGCTGGCTTGCCGGCGAAAGCGGTGGGTCAGACGACATATTTGTCGACTGAAAGGACGCATCGCCAGCAAGCCGGCTCCTACAGGAGACATGTACATCCGATGCATCAGGCTGGCCGCCGAAGCATCGCCAACAACGACATCACCCGATCACACCACAAACCGTTATCAAAACACCCTGAAAACACGCTCCTCCCACACAGGTGAAAACATGAGTGAAGTGCACATCTGGATTGCCATTGAACGTCCCATCGAACAGGTCTGGTCGCTACTGGGCGGCTTTGACTGGCTCCCGCGCTGGGTCGAGGTCATCGCCAGCAGCCGTCTCAGCGACAGCGGCCGCCTGCGCCATCTGAAAACCACGGACGGTGCCGTCATTGTCGAGCGCTTGCTCACGTTCGACGAAAATGAAAAATACTACAGCTACGCCCTGCTCGAAGGCCCCTCACCCGTCACCGACTATGTCGGCACGATGTCAGCCCAGAGCGATGGCAACGGTAGAACGCTGGCCTCCTGGTCAAGCACTTTCCAGGTCCTGGAGGCCGACGAAGCGCAGGTCGTCGCGCGTCTCGAGGCGCTCTACCGCACTGGTCTCGAGCGCCTCAAAGCCATCGTCGAAACCATGGACTGAGCACCGAAAACGTCTCATCCCCGGTTCATGAAGGCCTGCAGACGCGGCACCATAAAGTCGAGGAACGTCCGGATACGCTGGGGCACATGCTGCCCGCCCTGATACAGCGCATGGACTTCCTCGCAATCATGCCCGGTCTGCGCAAGCACCTCGACCAGACGCCCCGAGGCCAGGTCCTCATCAATGTGAAAATCGGCCAATCGGGCAATCCCGACCCCGGCGATGGCCATGCGCCGAACCGTCTCGCCATTGTTCGCTTGCAGGTTGCCCTGGACGATGCGATCGACGATGCGACCACTCTGATGCATCGGCCAGACCGGACTGGAGCGGCGGAAATTGAAGCTCAGACAATTGTGCTCGGCGAGGTCTTCAAGGGTCTGGGGCACGCCGTACTTTTCCAGGTAGTCGGGGGACGCCACCATCTTGCGTCGGGCAACACCGATACGCCGTGCGCGCAACGTCGAGTCGGTCAATACGCCGACCCGGAAGGCAACGTCGGTGCGGTCCAGGTACATGTCGACGATGTCATCGCACAGGGACAGGTTGATCTGAATGTTCGGATGGGCTTCCCAGAACGCCGGCAGATTCGGTTCGATCGCCAGCGTGCCAAACGCCACCGAGGCATTGATGCGCACGGTCCCACGGGCTTTCTGTGCACCTTGGGCCAAGACTCTTTCGACGTCGTCGAGCTCGGCCAGCAAAGCGTTACTGCGCTCGTAGTAAATGCGGCCCTCATCGGTCAACGACAGCTTGCGGGTCGAGCGCTCGAGCAGACGAACCCCCAGGCGCAGCTCCAGGCGAACGATCAGCTTGCTGACCGTGGAAGGTGTCATCAGCATCTGCCGCGCTGCCTGTGAAAAGCTGCCGGCATCGACGACCCGCACAAAAACCTGCATCTCGCCCGCTCTGTTATCCACGTCTGTCTCCCGCTCATTGATTAGTGAAAAAATATCACAGGCGACACCCCTCGATACGCCGGAATATGCGGGTCAATGTTCATTGAACTTGTGAATATTTTTCATAAAAAGCTGTAGGAGCGGGCTTGCTGGCGATGGCGGCTGTTCAGGCGCACCGCGTCGCCTGAATCGCCGGCAAGACGGCTCCTACAGAAATCCAGGCTTACCTGACACACCACCCAACCTGTAGGAGCCGGCTTGCTGGCGATCCCGGCGCTGCGGTGCATCAAGTACGCTGATAACTACAGGGACGGCGAGCCGGCTGGCTCGGCCACTTCCCGGGTCAGAAAGTCGATCAAGGCCCGCGCGGTCGCTGACAATTGGCGATGGGGCGGATAGATCACCGAGAACGGTCGGGAGCGTCCGCCCGACTGTTCAAGCAGCGGCACCAGGCGTCCACTTTGAATGCGCTCGCGGACGATGAAATCGTAGCTCTGACAGATCCCCATGCCGTGCTCGGCCAGGGACACAATGCCCAGCACGTCGTCGGACACCTGCACATTCGCCTCGGGTATCCACTCCCGATCAACCCCCTGTTCGCGAAACAGCCAGGGCCCGACGCGGCCACTGCTGGGCATCACAAACGGCAGGCAGGCATGCGCCGCCAGTTCGTCGACACTGCGCGGGGTGCCGGCACGTTTCAGGTAGTCCGGCGCGGCGACCAAGCACAAACCCGCGTCCTCCAGCTTGCGTCCGATCAGGCCGCTGTCCGGCAATTGCCCGAGACGAATCGCCAGGTCATACCCTTCCGCCACCAAATCCACATTGCGATTGCTGATGCTCAATTCGATGCGCACTTGCGGGTACTGCCGGGTAAAACGGCACAGCAATGGCGGCAACCGGTAATGCCCGTAGGTCGTCGGCACACTCAGCCGCACACGCCCGGTCAACTCGCCTTCCTGCCCCTGGATCGTTCGTTCGGCATCATCGATCAACCCGAACGCCGCGCGGGATTGTTCAAGGTAAAGCAGGCCCGCCTCGGTCAGGCTCAGACGCCGGGTCGTGCGCCGCAACAGCTGGACGCCGAGGCGCGCTTCCAGGCGCGAAATCGCCCGGCTGACCACCGACGGCGTGGTCGCCAGAAACACCGCCCCGGCGCTCAACGAGCCCTTTTCCACCACGGTGACGAACACTTCAACGTCCGCGAGATAATCGAATCGACGGGTCACTCTTACCTCCAAAGAACAAGTGCTTTCCTTCGCAGCGAGTTTATCGCCCATACAGGCATGAATATAGTGAATCAACGATCCGGCGACCGCCGATCGATCACCTCACTGTTCGGAAGCTCCCATGCGCCCTATCGCCCGACTCGCCCTCGCCATGACCATTTCCGCGGCTGCCTTCAACGCACAGGCCAGCAATGTCCTGATCGTGCTGTCCGATTCCGACCACCTCGACCTCAAGGACCAGAAGGTTTTCGCCACCGGTTTCTACCTGAACGAACTGATGCAACCGGTGAAACTGCTGCTCGATGCCGGGCACTCGGTCACCTTCGCCACCCCAACCGGCAAGGCACCGACACTGGACCAATCGTCCAACGACAAGATGTATTTCAACAATGACGTGGCCGCCTTACAGGCGCACAAGGCGTTGCTGGATCAGCTAAAAGTCACTTCAAAAGGCGAGTCGCCGGTCATCAGCCTCGCGCGGGTCGAACAGATTGGCTACGAGCATTTCGATGCCGTCTACGTCCCCGGCGGCCACGCGCCGATGCAAGACCTGCTGCACAGCGCCGCGCTGGGGAAACTGCTGAACAACTTCCATGACAACGGCAAGACCACTGCCCTCGTCTGCCACGGTCCGATTGCCCTGCTGTCGACCCTGGCCGATCCTGTCGCATTCACCCGACAACTCGAAACCGCTGGCAAAGCCTCCACCAAAGGCTGGACCTACGCCGGCTACAAATTCACCGTCATCAGCAATCAGGAAGAGGAATTGGCCAAGGGCCTGTTGAATGGCGGCGCGATGAAGTTCTATCCGCAAACGGCGCTGGAACAAGCGGGCGGCGTCTATCGCAGCAACACCTCGCCGTGGGCCTCCAACGTCGTCATCGACCGCGAACTGGTGACCGGCCAAAACCCAGGTTCCGCGCTGGACGTGGGCAAGGCAATCGTCGAGCGTCTCAAGCCTCGGAGCTAGAGACTGAGTGGTCCCGGAATGGTAAAACTCGTGGCGTTGTTTTTTGTTTGAATGGCCTCGAAAAAGGATCACATCGGTGAAGTCACCCGCCACGCCAGATTCAAGTGTCACAGCCGAGTCTGGCCTGAGCCTGCAAACCCGGCTGATCGCGCTGGTGGTGGCGGTGACCTTTTTCATGGAAAACCTCGACGCGACGGTCATCGCCACCGCGCTGCCCACCATGGCCAGCGCATTTGGCATTACGCCGGTCGACATGAACATCGGCATCACTGCCTACATTCTTGCGGTGGCGATCTTCATCCCGCTGTCCAGCTGGATCGCCGACCGCTTTGGTGCGCGAAAGGTGTTTACCGGCGCAATCATCGTCTTCACCCTCGCCTCGCTCCTGTGCGGGCTCAGCCAGAACATCGAAATGTTCGTTTTCGCCCGCGTGCTCCAGGGCATCGGCGGCGCGTTGATGGTGCCGGTGGGACGCCTGGCCGTGCTGCGCAACACCGACAAAAAAGACCTGGTAAAAATGATCGCGGTGATTACCTGGCCCGGCCTGGTAGCGCCCATTCTCGGGCCAATCGTGGGCGGCCTGATCGTCACCCATGCTTCATGGCCGTGGATCTTTTACGTCAACCTGCCGCTCGGTGCGTTGGCGTTGTTTGCCGCACTGTGGCTAGTGCCGGAAGGACGAGAAGACAACGTGCGCCCATTCGACGGCAAAGGCTTCGCCCTGCTGGCCGGCGCCTGCGCATCCCTTCTGGGCGGCCTGGAATGGCTGGGCAGTCAGCACGGCAACGCCATGTACTCAGGACTCGCGCTAGTGATTGCCGGCGTGATCCTCGCCGCATGGGCCGTGCACCACTGCCGACATCACACCCACCCGCTTTTGCCGCTCGGCACCGTTTCCATCAACACCTTCCGGGTCAGCCTCTTCGGCGGATCACTCTTTCGCCTGGCCATCAGCGCCTTGCCGTTTTTGCTACCGCTGTTGTTCCAGGTCGGCTTCGGCTTATCGCCCGTCGACGCCGGCCTGCTGGTGCTCGCGGTGTTCGCCGGCAACCTGGCGATGAAGCCGTTCACCACAGCAATCATGCAGCGTTATGGCTTTCGCCAAGTCCTGCTGGTCAATGGCGTCATCGGCGTGATCTCGATTGTCGCCTGTGCCTTCTTCACCCCACAGACACCCTTCGCCGTGATTGCCGCCGTTCTATTTGTCGGCGGCTTGTCGCGATCCATGCAATTCACCTGCTACAACTCCATCGGCTTTGCCGACGTGCCCAAAGCGCGGATGAGCGAAGCGTCGGCGTTGTTCAGCCTGTTTTTTCAACTGGCCATGGGGTTGGGGGTGACGGTTGCGGCGTTGTTGTTGCGAGCGTCGATGTCGGTGCAAGGCCATGAGTTGCAGGCGCAGGTGGCTGACTTTCGAGTGGCGTTTGTGGGTGTGGCGGTGTTGGGGTTGTTGGCGTTGGTTGATGTGATCAGGTTGCCCAAAGATGCGGGGGACAGTGTGTTGAAGCGGGTTTGAACCTGCCTCAAAGCGGCTGAACAGAGACGGCCCATTCGAGCCGCCCCTGTACTTGATTACCCGCGTTTGGGCAATTTCCAGTTGGGTCGGATGAAGTGGCAGGTATAACCGTTGGGAAGCCGTTCGAGGTAATCCTGGTGTTCCGGCTCCGCTTCCCAAAACGGCCCGGCCGGGGTGATTTCGGTGACCACCTTACCGGGCCAAAGGCCGGAAGCTTCGACGTCGGCCACGGTGTCTTCGGCAACCTCTTTCTGCTCATCGCTGAGGTAGAACAACGCAGATCGGTAGCTCGCGCCGACATCGTTGCCTTGGCGATTTTGGGTGGTCGGGTCATGAATCTGGAAAAAGAACTCGAGAATCTGGCGATAACTGATTTGTTGCGGATCGAACACGATCTCGATGGCTTCTGCGTGATTGCCGTGGTTGCGATAAGTCGCGTTCGGCACATCGCCTCCCGAGTAACCCACCCGTGTGGACAGCACGCCGGGGTAACGTCGCAGCAAATCCTGCATACCCCAGAAGCAACCACCGGCCAGGATGGCGGTTTCGGTTTGCGTCGTCATGAACGGTCATTCTCCTCAATGAAAGTGGCGTGTTATTGATTACGGATCGGACTGTTGAACGAGTCGGAGCGACTGCCGCACGGGTGTCGACGCAATGATCATAAACCTTAACCGCTACGCCGTAAGCTCGACGTAGCTCGACTCCCCACCGCCCGTCGCGCCCGACAACCACCCCCAAACGAAGGCCAGAGTGGTACGCCCTGCGTGATCAACGCCCACCGTGCCACGAGACCAGCCGGCAAGCATCTCGCCATCCGCCGTCAAACACTGAAAAAGCAGCTCAATCGTATCGGGGCCTGTCACACGCCCGACTTGATGACCGATGCGTATCCGTCCGCCCTGGTAAGTGCTCGAAATGGCATTCCCCTCGACGTGGTAGTGAAACACGGTGCCGGCACCGGACAACCCTTGAGCGTTATTCGCGACGGTAAACCGGCGATTGTTCAAACGCTCGCTGATTTGAGAAAAGGGGGTTTCCATGAGTGTCGCATCCTTGGGTTGAGAGGTTCCGTTTTTAGGCTTTGATGATCCTAACTCATTCTTTTCCGAGTGATGAAGGCGCAGGGTTGGCTATCTCTGATGCTGTGGCTTCAATCCAAAAACAAAAAAGCCCTGCCCCGACTAATTGGGGCAGAGCTTCTGTTGGCGCATCACGTTAAATCAACGCCCTCGCCTACTCCTGCGGGTCAACCTGATCCAGCACCCGATTCACCGTCAACTCGGCTAAAGCAATCATTTGCTGAATCCCGAGTGCCAAATTGCATTTGGGACCTTCGAGTATGAACGCCAGCTCACTGGCCATAACGCTTGCAGAAGCGAGTGTTTCGCAGGCGTGAACCAACAAGGTTTCAGTGCTTGCGGTGGGGACGACGGCGAAGATCGGGTTTGGCCGGCGCTCGGCCTCGGCGGGTTTGCGGGGTGGGGATTCAGAAGTTTCGGAGGGGTTAACGTTTTCGTCGAGCATTTGGAACTCCAATGAACTGGGCTCCTATGAGAAAGTCGGGCTACCACACCCGGTCGCTGTATTGGCAGCGGCAGAGGAAGGTTAGTAAGGTCGCTTCCTAGGTGCAAGCCTATTAGGTTGTAGGAAATTTCGATGGAGTTAGGCGCCGAATCTGTAGGGGGTTGATTTCGGCCGAAGCAAACTTTCTGTGAGCGCGAATAAGTAAATCTATCCCCTTTTCCTCTGAAGTTTGCGCACAAAGCCTAGGTCGTGAGATAGGGCTTCACTGCGTCTTCGAGCATGTCCACCAGCTCAGGATCCATGTAGCGAAAGTCGTCGGGAATATCCAGAGTGTAAATCCGCTTGTGTTCAAGCAGGCGGGCGTACTCGGCTTGCAGGCGATTCAGGTGTTTGCGTTCCATGACGAAGATGACATCGGCCCAGCGAATATCCGCTTGGCCGATGGGTTTGCGTGCGTTCGGACTTGTGCCCGCCGAGCGGGCATTGAAGCCGGGGCGGCGGTGCCAGATCGCTTCCGCCGTGGGACTACGCCATTGGTTACGACTGCAGACGAACAGAAGGTTTGTCACGCTTGATCCAACAGTTGGCGGGTGGTGCGGATGGGATAGCTCATGCCGAGTTGCCGTGCCCTGACAAGCTTGTCGGCACGGGTGTACATCAGCTTCCAGTTCTTTTCCGGCTTGAACTTCAGCGGATCAACCGCTTTGTCATTGCCGTGTTTACGGGCCTGTGTGCGTCTCCACGCGCGGGTTCTTTCCATGGTCATTTCCTCGTGAGTACCGGGTTCAGCAGCCGCGGTAATACGAGTCGGGAGTATGGTAAGCGTGAATCGGGGGCAGTGGCTACGTTGTTGAGTGCCCGATACCAGCAGCGCCCGCTTCTGGCCGAATTTTGCCTGTCGCGAAGGACGGCAACCGACCCATAGCAGCCCTTCGCGGAGGGCAGCTAACGGCCAGAAGCGGACGCTCGACATTACCTCGCAGACCAAAGGTTACGTTCCCTTCAGCGTGGGGAGCAGTAGTAGATATATCCATGAAGCGATGCGATTATGACAATTGGATAGGACTACCCCTTAGATTGATGGCTGGAAAAATGTCGCTACTAGCGTCGTGGGTAGGACGTGTGCCTATTTGAAGATGGCGCGCTTTGTAGAAATGACACTCAAGGAAACTGAAAATGTCCAACTCGACACCTCCTGATCAGGAGCCGGCAAGCTCCAAAGCCACAGCGAGTATGCGTCGTGTCAGCCTACGCAACCTTTACCTCGACCCGAACAATTTCCGCATCATTCACGAGCCAGACCAGAAAGCGGTACCGGACGATCAAGTAAAGGATCGCACTGTGGCCCAACGCACAATGCGTTTGCTAACTGGAGATCGGAACCAGAACATCCAAGATTTGATCGAAAGCTTTAAAGCCAACGGTTACTTACCAGTTGATCAAATCCAAGTTCGGGAGTTGCCGAGCTCTGGCTATCTAGTAATCGAAGGCAATCGGCGTATAGCCGCACTCAAGTTTCTGCAACTGGAGTATGAAACCAAAGGGATCGACCTAGGGGAACTAGATCCAGATTTTTTTAGCCAGATTCCGGTTGTTCTGTACTCCGATGCCGATGAGGTCCACCATTTGACGCTGATGGCGCTCAAGCATATTAGCGGCAACAAAAAATGGGGGGAGTGGAATCAGGCCAAGTTGCTAGAGACGTTGCATAGCACCCACGGACTAACAGAGGGAGAGATACGCAGTCGCATCGGTATTAGTACAGTCGAATTACGCCGTGGTCTACGCGCCCTATCAATGGTGGCTGAATACCAGGCCTCCGATTATGGGGATCAGTTTACTGAGGCTATGTTCCCCATTTTTCGTCATGCAGTACGCAATGCTGCCTTGAAGGATTGGCTGCAATGGGATGACTTTGACCGGAAAAGTCACAATACGGCCAACCGAGACTTCTTCTTCTCACTACTGTCACGCGAACCTATGGATGAACCGGAAGAGGATGGTTCGATCGGTTACGGAGACAAATATTTGGACCCGGCGATCACCAAGCGCGACGACATCGATACGCTAGGCAAGGTTGTTTCGGATGAGCGTGCACTTGAGCATCTTAAGAAAACCCGCGATCTGAATGGTGCATACCGAAGCAGCGACTTGGTCTTTCGGGAGCGACAAGAATCCACTATCAACTCTGTTGTAGCTGACATTAAGTCCTTGAGTCAGTTAACTATACGCCCAGAGAACCTGCCCGAACTTGAAGGTATACGCGGTCGTTTACAAACCATTATCGATCGTGCAAGAACCATCGGCCTTAGTGGCGTTGAACAGAAAGCAGTATTCCGTGACCGGGTGGATACCCACTTCACTCAAATTCATGTGAAATGCTATCGAAGTATGGCGGGCCTACACATGACCGGCCTCACACGAATTAATTTGATTGCGGGCATCAACAACTCCGGAAAGACATCTTTACTGGAAGCAATCTACCTATTAACAAGGCAAAATGATTTCGATGGACTTATAGAAATAATGCGCCGCCGCGGAAAGGTGGCTACGGATCAACTGGATCCTGAATGGATGCTCGAACAATTGGGTCAGACTCAACTATTTATCGAAGGGATATTCGACGATCTGGCAACGAATGTAGAAATTCAGCTTCGCCAGGAAGAAGATTCGACTCTTGACAGAACCCGTTATCTTGGATCTGTGGAGATTAATTCTGCCTTCGGTAGCAATCAACTTAACTCAATCAATCGGATCTATAAGGGGCAAGATCGAGAGACTCATGCTGACAGTCTTCGTATACTATGCCCTATTGTATTTAGCAGCCCATTCTTTTTCAATGAGCCGCATCGCTATTCAGGTTTTTATCACAAGAGTGTTCAGTCTAAGGCCCTGCCCGAAATATTTGAATTCTTGCGGATCCATATGCTTCCAACGTTAGAAGATATTCGACTGACGGATGAGAGACAGCGGTTTGTGGTGATTGATAGCAAATTCCCTGCTGGGGTGGATTTGTCCTCTTATGGCGAAGGCCTACAAAGAATGTTCCTACTTTCGTTACTATTTGCTTCGGCGCAGCACGGAGTGGTTCTGATAGATGAGTTTGAAAACGCCTTGCATTACAGCTTGATAGGCCCATTTTCGCGATTTATTCATCAGATGGCACTCAAATTTAATGTGCAAGTTTTCATCAGCAGCCATAGCAAGGAGTGCATTGATGCATTCGTAATGGAGATAGCAACAAAAGATGATTTATCTTGTCATGCTGTTGTGAATACGGAAGACGGTATTCGGACTCGTGATTTCAGTGGTCCCCAATTCAAGCGCCTACTGGACATCGGAGATGTAGACTTGCGAGGAGCGAATTGATGTCGAGCTTCTCGAACATTCACCTATTGTTCTGTGAAGGGCCCCATGACGCGGCATTCCTAGCTCTTTTATTGAGGCGGGTTATTGGCTTTGAAAGAAGGCAACTGAAAATTTCAGAGATCCCTTACCCATTCTCAAATATTTTTCGCCAGAGCATGCTCACTCGTTCTGCTGAGGATCTAAGATTAGACCTCGCCAAGAAATTCTTTCTTCCAGATTTCCTGCTGACGAAAGGCGAAACATTGGTGATGATTTTCAATTCTGGGGGGGCATCACGGCGAAGCGAATCAATCGGCCCATTCCTTTCAGATGTATTTGAACTTTTGGCGGTCCAGTCAAGTTTTGGGGGACCTGATACGAATGGTGCTAGCGCGAAGGTACGCTATGCCGTGTTCGCGGATGCTGACGCGATAGGCTCGAAACTAGCTCTTGATCAAATCCAAAAAGACTTGGCTATAATCGGCGATAAAGAATGGCTTAAAGTCGAATGGGCCCCGTTCGGCGAAACGCGTGCTGTTACACAGTCCACAACAAACGGCGAAGTCTCAGCTTATATATGGAGGCAGTGGTCACAAGATATAGGGACATTGGAAGATTTGACTCTTGAGTGCTTGTCGGAAAGTGAAACGATACTGAGAACATTCGAATTTTTGGATCAGCGCTTTTCCTGGGCCCCTGCAAAGCAAGCAAAACCTGATCAGGTTTGTGCCCTCGCTGCAAAGCGATTAAAGGCGGCGTTATGCGTCGAAGGGCAGCGCGAAAAGCCAGGCGGCAGCCTAAGTGTCATTTTGGATCAAACAAATATGCTTACTTCAGAAAACCTGGCTAAATCCAAATCCGTTCAGGACTGCGTGCGTTTTTTGGATCAATGGGTGGCCGCTAATTAAATTAATATGGGCAATAATTGAATTGCCCCTGGTTTCCTAGATGAATCTGTGTGGCAGCTATTGGCCGATAGTTGCCTGTCGCGAAGGGCAGCAACCGGCCAAGTAATGCCAGTACTCGTGACGAGTACTGGCATTTTTTGCAGAGCAGAGTCAGCTATGATTAAGAGGAGGCACAATGACAGCTGTTATGGGCCTATCGTCCGGCGATGTTGCTGCAGCGTTTACAACGGTCGATGGGATCTGCACCTGCTTCCCGTTGGAGAGCTTCCGAAGGTGAGCATTTCGGGCATGTGTGCGCTTGGATTGGCCAGTGCCGCCGCCCTGATTTTCGTCACCGACTTCAGATGAGGTGGGGCGTTTGCGAAGTTGGCGGGTTCGAGTTTCAACATCCCAGGCGGTGATTTCCTGTGCAGGAATCATCTGGAATCCAGATGGGGTCCGCTTGGGCTTTGGAGTAGAAGGCCTACTTGCAGGGGGTACCTCAGCTGTTATGGCACAAAGCCTATAAAGCAACCCCGCGATGGGAAGGATATCTTCCTCCAGGGTGCTTTTCAGGATTTCGAGGAGTTCCTCAGGGTGTTTTGGGCTCTCATTTGGAAGTGGTGCGCGCTTCCAGTAATCCCCTAGAACCGTTGCCTGGAAGAAGTTTCGATCATCGTTGTCCATTCCCCACCCAGACGCGCCCTTCTTCCAGTTTCGAATGATGTCGGCACGTGAGTTCATGGGTTCGCGCACCTTGTGAATCTGGTATTCGATCCGCACATGGACGACATCGGTCAGCGAATGAAAAACCGGCTCGTCACGGTCCATCAGTATAATCAGTCCCAACTCTTCATCGAGATGGTCGTCGAGATAGGCAAAGAAACCGGACAAGGGATCTCCCAGCCATGAAAAGCCCGGTGTAGGCACGTAGATACATGGTTGAGGAAGGTGAAGGAACATTTTGGGATCGGGATCGTTTGGTATACCGGTCTCACGGGCGTCCGTAACGTCCTCATCGCTCATCACGAATATCCCTTTCGTGAGGCGCCAAGAGGCTAGGCCGGCAATGACATCGATGTCACGTAAACGCTTTCTCTGTTCCAGTTTGCCTGGTCGGCTGTAGCGACCGCGCGTAGGGAAGGGGTCTTGAAATTCGTGATTCAAAAATTTGGTGGGGATGAAGCAACGCCGGTCCCACTTGGTCTCATGCTCATGAGCGAGCTGGCGGACACCGTCAATCTGCTGCCAGATGCCTTCATGTCGTTTGCTTATTTTGGTAAGAAATGATTGCGCACGAGCAAACGCTACCGCGATTAGAGCGGATTGTGTCATAAGGACTCCATACCGATGATGAGTCATATCCAGGTTCCCGCCTGGTCAGGGCACAGGTTGTGCCAGCGCTGAGTCCGGTTGACTCAAACACCCATTTTTATGCCTCGACGGGCACCTTTTCAGGCTATTTCAAGCCGGGTTGCCGTGTAAAGGGAAATTGTGAAGGGTATGCCGCAGTTCCTTTGACAGGGCGGGTGATCAATGGGGTAGTCAGTGGTCGTGCTTCGTCAGATTTGAAGCGAGCATGAGACTATGGATCGGCTAGCGCCACGCACCTACTGACCGAGTGTTTAAGGTCGCTTCGGGCAACTCTCGAACGGCTGCAATTGGCCGATTGCTGCCTTTCGCGAAGGGCAGTGAATGGGTCTACTCAGGCCTGCTTCGAAGCCCAACGGGGGCTCCTCCGCTTTTCACGACAAAGCAGCAATCAATCTTTTAACAAACTATCCGCAATAGTCCCTGAAAAAACTGCCTCCACCGGCCCAATAAGAAACACCGGCCCCACCCCATCCCATTGAACCGTAACAGCCCCGCCATCACATTCAACCTCAACGGTATCGTCCAACAACCCCCGACGAATCCCGTTAACCGCAGCACCACAAGAGCACGAACCTGAACCCAGCGGAATCCCGCCCCAACGTTCCCAGATGCGCAGTCGAATATGCTTGCGGTCAATGACCTGAACGAAGTGCACGTTCGTCCTGAGAGGAAACAGCGGGTGGGTTTCAAGGGTCGGTCCGATGGCCGCAATATCAATCGCCGTCAGGTCATCCACAAAAAAGGTGCAATGCGGATTGCCCATGCTGCACGCCGCCGGGCCGCCATCAAGGGGCAGAACCAACGTATCCATTTCATGAGCCAGGGGAACATCCGACCAGCCGAACATCGGCGGCCCCATGCTGACGGAAATGTTGCCGTTGGAGGTTCGTTGGCAAGTGAGCAACCCCCGGTTGGTCCGAAGCGTTATCGACGTCGAATTCGATTCGCGCATCAGCCTGTCCGCAGCCCCCCGCGTTGCGCTGCCGCACACATCCAGCGTGGAGCCATCGGTATTCCAGAACATCAACCGCGCATCGGCGTCCTCGCAATCGAGCATCACTGCGAGCTGATTGAAGCCGATGCCGCGGTGGCGATCTCCCATTCGCCGAGCCAGGGCGCTTGTCACTGGATTGGCCGAGTTTCGCGCGTCCACGACCACGAAGTCGTCGCCATTGGCGTGCATTTTATGGAAACTCAGCGGCATAGACAGATCCCTGTGGTGAATGGCCGTTTGCAGGCGATCTAGCCCCATTCGCAGTGCTTTTGCAAGTTGTGTGAGGGTAAGCGAAAGCTACCCGCCAGCCCCGAATTCCAGGCACAAAAAAGCCCACTGACCGTCACCGGCTCAGTGGGCTTTTTGACTGGGCTTCTAGTTACAGAGCCATATCAGTAGCAGCGTTTGCCTTCGGCGCTTTTGGCGCTTCAGCCGGGGCAGCTGCCGGGGCCGCTACTTGACCGATCGCCGGTGGCGGGGTCAGTTGCAGGACCTTGGCGGTGTAAGCCCACTCTTGTGCAACCTTCTCAGGACTGCCGTTCAGCTGAGTGCCGTAGCTCGGCACGATCTGGTGCAGTTTTTCCTGCCAGGCTGGCGAAGCGACCTTGTCCTTGAACACTTTCTGCAGCACGGTCAGCATGATCGGCGCAGCGGTCGAAGCACCTGGCGATGCGCCCAACAGACCGGCGATGGTGCCGTCAGCGGAAGCAACGATTTCGGTGCCCAGTTTCAGCACGCCACCGGCGGCTTCATCACGCTTGATGATTTGCACGCGCTGGCCGGCTTGCCACAGGCGCCAGTCTTCAGCCTTGGCGTTCGGGAAGTATTCTTTCAGGGCGTTGAGGCGGTCTTCGTCAGACAGCATCAGTTGACCGGCAAGGTACTCGACCAGCGGGTATTCCTTGATGCCGACCTTGGTCATTGGCCACACGTTGTGCGTGGTGGTGGTGGTCAGCAGGTCCAGGTACGAGCCTTCTTTGAGGAACTTGGTGCTGAAGGTCGCGAATGGGCCAAACAGGATCACGCGCTTGCCGTCCAGGACACGGGTGTCCAGGTGCGGAACCGACATTGGCGGTGCGCCAACGGAAGCTTTGCCGTAGGCCTTGGCCAGGTGTTGCTCGGCGATGGTCGGGTTTTCGGTGACGAGGAACGAGCCGCCGACCGGGAAGCCTGCGTATTCCTTGGCTTCAGGAATGCCGGACTTCTGCAGCAGGTGCAGGGCACCGCCGCCCGCGCCGATGAACACGAACTTGGCGTCGGTTTCGGTTTTGCTGCCGTCTTTCAGGTTTTTGTAGCTGACGCGCCAGGTGCCGTCTTCGTTCTTGGTGATGTCTTGCACTTCGCTAGACAGTTTCAAGTCGAACTTCGGGGTGGTTTGCAGGTGCGCAACGAACTGGCGGGTGATTTCGCCGAAGTTCACGTCGGTGCCGATCGGGGACCAGGTGGCCGCGATTTTCTGGTTCGGGTCACGCCCTTCCATCATCAGCGGAACCCACTTGGCGATCTGCGCCGGGTCTTCCGAGTACTGCATGCCGGCGAACAGCGGGCTCGCTTGCAGGGCTTCGTAGCGCTTTTTCAGGAACTTGATGTTGTCATCGCCCCACACAAAGCTCATGTGCGGTGTGGAGTTGATGAACGAACGCGGGTTTTTCAGCACGCCTTGCTGAACCTGCCAGGCCCAGAACTGACGGGAGATCTGGAACGCTTCGTTGATTTCAACGGCTTTCGGGATCGAGACATTGCCCTTGTCGTCTTCCGGGGTGTAGTTCAACTCGGCCAGGGCGGAGTGACCGGTACCGGCGTTGTTCCAGCCGTTGGAGCTTTCCAGGGCGACGCCGTCGAGGCGCTCGATCATTTCCATCGAGGTGCCAGGTTCCAGCTCATTGAGCCATACACCCAGGGTCGCGCTCATGATGCCGCCGCCGATCAGCAGCACATCGACTTTCTTTGCCTCTGACCCGTGAGCGGACGTGATCCCCATCGACAAAGCCAGCCCCAGCAGGGCCGTGTTCATTTTCTTAAACATCTTGTAGCACCTTTGATAAAACGTCATCCGCCCTTCCATCCTCACGACGAAACCCTTGTTTCACACGGCATTCAGGCAAATGTCGTGGGGGCTCGCACATGAGATCCGGAGGGTGGGCACACAAGGCCGACGTGATCCATCGACCTCAGTTTATATGTCCCTACTGAACTGACTTTTTATCTTTATTGGCTTCAGCTACTTGAGCGACAGTGATTCTGTTGGCGCGTCTCGAGAACACGCAAACTGAATAGGTCAAACCAAGTTGAGGTGAAGAATATCACGCCGGAGCAAACCCGCGCGTCTGTTCCCGACCTGATAGTCCGAACACGCGCGCCGGGGCCACTATACTCAACCTGTTTTTTCGATGAGCCGGTGAGGAGCAGTCATGAGCGATAAAAACAATCTGCGCAAATATTCCTCTCAAGTGGTCGATGGCGTGGAGCGTGCGCCCGGTCGCTCGATGCTGCGGGCCGTGGGGTTCACCGACGAGGACTTCAAGAAACCGCAGATCGGCATCGCCTCGACGTGGGCGATGGTCACGCCGTGCAACATGCACATCGACAAACTGGCGATCGAGGCCGAGAAAGGCGCGAATGCCGCCGGGGCCAAGGGCGTCATTTTCAACACCATCACCATTTCCGACGGCATCGCCAACGGCACGGAAGGCATGAAGTATTCGCTGGTGTCACGCGAGGTGATTGCCGATTCCATCGAAGTCGTGGCCGGTTGCGAAGGCTTCGACGGCTTGGTGACTGTGGGCGGTTGCGACAAGAACATGCCGGGCTGCCTGATCGGCATGGCGCGGCTGAACCGCCCTTCCATCTTCGTCTATGGCGGGACGATTCGGCCCGGCGCCGGCCACACTGACATCATTTCCGTGTTCGAAGCCGTGGGCCAGAATGCGCGTGGCGACATCAACGAAATCCAGGTCAAGCAGATCGAGGAAGTGGCGATTCCCGGCCCCGGTTCCTGCGGCGGAATGTACACGGCCAACACCATGGCCTCGGCCATTGAAGCGCTGGGCATGAGCCTGCCCGGTTCCAGCTCTCAGGACGCTGTCGGCAGCGACAAGGCCTCGGACAGTTTCCGCGCCGGCCAGCAGGTCATGGAGTTGTTGAAGCTGGACCTCAAACCGCGGGACATCATGACCCGCAAAGCCTTTGAAAATGCGATCCGCGTGGTCATCGCCCTCGCCGGCTCGACCAATGCGGTGCTGCATCTGTTGGCCATGGCGCATGCGGTGGACGTCGAGTTGACGCTGGATGATTTCGTCGAGCTGGGCAAGGTCTCGCCGGTGGTGGCCGACCTGCGCCCCAGCGGCAAATACATGATGAGCGAACTGGTGGCCATCGGCGGCATTCAACCGCTGATGAAGCGCATGCTCGCGGCCGGCATGTTGCATGGCGATGCGATGACGGTGACCGGCAAGACCCTCGCGGAAAACCTCGAAAACGTGGCGGATTATCCGGAAGGCCAGGACGTGATTCTGCCCTTCGACCAGCCGGTGAAAAAGGACTCGCACCTGGTGGTGCTGCGCGGCAACCTTTCGCCCACCGGCGCGGTGGCCAAGATCACGGGCAAGGAAGGTTTGCGCTTTGAAGGCACGGCGCGGGTCTACCATGGCGAAGAAGGTGCGCTGGCCGGGATTCTCAATGGCGAAGTGAAAGCGGGCGATGTGATCGTGATTCGCTACGAAGGGCCCAAGGGTGGCCCGGGCATGCGCGAAATGCTCTCGCCGACGTCGGCGGTCATGGGCAAGGGGTTGGGCAAGGATGTTGCGTTGATTACCGATGGCCGCTTTTCAGGGGGTTCCCATGGTTTTGTGGTGGGTCATATCACGCCGGAAGCGTTTGATGGCGGGCCGATTGCGTTGATCGAAGACGGCGACAAAATCACCATCGATGCCGAAACCCGGCAGATCACGGTCGGCGTTTCCGATGCCGAACTGGCCGAGCGCAAAACCCGCTGGGTGCGGCCGGAATCCAGGTACAAACGCGGGGTGTTGGCGAAGTATGCGAAGACGGTGTCCAGCGCCTCCGAGGGTGCCGTCACCGATAAATACCTTTAATGCTTTGATTCTGTATCGTTTGAGCGATTGCCATCGCGAGCAGGCTCGCTCCCACAGTTGATCTTCGCGTTGACGCAATCAATGTGGGAGCGAGCCTGCTCGCGATGGGGTCCGGCCTGGCAACATCAATGTTGAATGGATATCACAGCCGAAACCGATCCACCGACTGCGACAATTCCCCCCCATCGCCGACAGGTCATCCGTCGTCGAGGGTGCCGTCACCGACAAATATTTGTAGGAGCCGGCTTGCTGGCGATGCTAACAACGCGGTATCCCGTTAAACCGCGTTGCTCCTATCGCCAGCAAGCCGGCTCCTACAGGGGCGTGTTTATTTTCAGAGGCGAAACCGGTCCACCGACTGCGACAATTTCCCCGCCAGCGCTGACAGTACATCCGCGCGTAACGCGTCATGCAGCATGTCGGCTTCGAGGTGATTGCGCAGCGCGGTCATGCTGACCTCGTTGTCATTCACTGCGGTCGCCATTTGCGAATTTCCCAGGTAACTGACCAGGCTCATGATCACGGCCGTCAGCAGGCCGGTGCCGATCAGCAAGAGCAATAGTAAATTTATCGACACTCTGTGGGTCTCCTGTCAGTGGGTGCGGCCATTCGCGCATGGCTTTTGAACAGGTTATCGACTGCGTCACAGCGCAATTGAAGGGCTATTTGCGTTCGTGCGGTTTTTACGACATGCGGTAATTCCCCCTGGCCATGTTCGTTTTTTCCTCAGTGCATGCTAGGTTGTACGACGACTGATGAATGATCTTTATGCTCATCACTCGATCACCCACAACAACAAGGAAATACCCATGAAAAAAGCGAAATTGCTGGTTGGATTTCTGTGCCTGTTCAGTGGCTATGTCGCGGCCGCCCCGTCCGCCGCTGAAAAAGACGTGGCCCAGGCTGTCGACCACCTGACCCAGGCCATGCTGAAAAAGAATATTTCCGAACTGAACGCTCTGACCGCCGAAAACCTGACCTACGGGCATTCCAGCGGGAAAATCCAGAACAAGCAGGAATACATCGCCGACATCGAAACCGGTCGAAGCGCTTTCAAGACCCTCGAAATGCAAAACCAGACCATCACCCTGTCCGGTGACGTGGCGTTGGTTCGCAACCATTTCTCGGCACAGGCGCTGAAAGGCACTGAAGTGATTCCGACCGAAATCGAGAACTTCCAGATCTGGCAGAAGCAGAAAGGCCACTGGCTGCTGGTCGGGCGTCAGGCGTTCAAGTTCTGATTTGGGTTGTGTAGGAGCGAGCCCGCTCGCGATGGCCCCATAAGCGCCGCGTTGATTCAGGCAAACTGCGTCATCGTTGACGTTCATCGCGAGCGGGCTCGCTCCTGCAATGACCGTTGATCTGTGCGCGGGGCGTCGGCCCGATAAAAACATATTTTTATGCTTAAATTGATATTGTCGAACAATCCCACTTTCCGAGGGTGCCGTCATGAATATCAAGATCCTGGCTTTAATGTTGTTGGCGTTCTGTGCTCAACCGGTCTGGAGTCAGACGCCGCCCGCCTCAACGGCTGCGCCTGACAGCGTTGCATTGACCACGCGCCTGGCCTTGCGCGACCTGTGGGTCGAACATGTGTTCTGGATCAGAAATTACGCCATCGCCAATCAGGCTGCCGACAAGCAGCAAGCCAAAGTCGCCGCTGATCAGGTGGTCGACAACGCAACCAAAATCGCCAATAGCATCGCCCCGCTCTACGGTCAGCCCGCTGCCGATCAGTTGCTCAAATTGCTGGCCGGCCACTGGGGCGCGGTGAAGCACTACAGCGATGCAACGGTCGCCAAAGACGGCAAAGGCAAGCAAGCCGCAGTCGCGGACCTGACCAGCAATGCCAAGGCGATTGCCGCGTTCCTGGCCAAAGCCAACCCCAACTTGCCTGAAGCCACGCTGGTTGCCATGCTCGGTGCTCACGGGGGCCATCATGTCGCGCAGATCGATGAACTCGCCGCACACGATTACGCGGGCGAAGCGCGGACCTGGCACATGATGCGCGGCCATATCCTGGCGTTGGCCGATGCGCTGACGGCAGCACTGGTCAAGCAGTTCCCGGACAAGTTCTGACGTCGGGCGAGGACACACCATGCTGGAAGGACTGGGCCGGACACAGCAAGACCTGCTCAATGCGCTGCTGCACCATGCGAGCGGCATGAGCATTGACGAGTTGGCCGAACAACTGGCCGTCACGCGCACTGCGATTCGCCAGCATCTGGCGGCGCTTGAGCGTGACGGCCTGGTGTTGCGGGGCGAAACCCGGCCGACGGGCCGGCGTCCAGAGCAACTGTACCGGCTCACCGACCATGCCAAGGAGCAGTTTCCTCGCCAGTATCAAATGCTGGCGAGTGTGCTGATCGATGAAGTGGCCGGCATCATCGGTCCCGAAGCGCTGGCCACGCTGATGCGCAGCATGGGTCGAAAACTGGCGCTGGATCGTGAATCGCAGGTGGTCGACGAAGCCAGGATCGTGCAACACATGAACCAGGCGGGATACCAGTCGGAGGTGTTCTTTCGCTCCAGCGGTGACCCGGAAATCGTCGCGCACAACTGCGTTTTTCACCGACTCGCAGAGGCCCATCCGGTGGTCTGTGAACTGGACCTGGCCTTGATCGGCACGCTGGGCGGCGCAGAAGTCGATCACACGGAATGCATGGTGCGCGGCGGTAACGTCTGCCGGTTCAAGCTTCGACCAAGCGCAGAAACGACCACCGGGCCTGATAACTTGCGGCCTTCTGAGCAAACAGATCCGGTTGATGATTGAGTCGTCTTCGACATCGCCCAGATCGTAAGACGCGTACACCTCGCCGCCTCCCCTATCCAGGTCGAGGCAGCGTTGGCCGGATGGCATCCAGCGAAGTCAGAGATTGCAGTGGCGATCCTCTCAAAGGTAGTATTGAGAACGATTCACACTAACATCTGGAAAGCCAACCGGTGCAAGTTCCTCCTACCAGCAAGCTGGGCTTCTTTTTCAGCGACCATCATCGCTGGCTGCTGCAGCATATCCAGCGGCGCCTGCGCAATCACGCGGACGCTGAGGACACCGCCGCCGATACGTTTTGCCAGATGCTGGTGGCCCGGGTAGACCCCGACAGCATCGAACAACCTCGCGCGTACCTGTCGACCATTGCCCGACGACTGATCTTTGACCGTCATCGCCGGCGCAAGCTGGAACTGGCCTACCTCGAACGCCTGTCCACACTGCCTGAATCGTTCGCCCCCTCCCCTGAAGAACAGTTGCAACTGATCGAAGCCCTGGTCGCGATCGACCGGGCGCTCGACGGCTTGCCACTGGTCGTCAAAGCCACGTTCCTCTACAGCCAGCTGGACGGTCTGAGCTACGTGGCGATTGCTCACAAAATGGGGCTTTCGGAACGCACGGTCAGCCGCTACATGAAACAGGCATTGCGTCAGTGCTACCTGAGCGAGTTGACGCCATGAGCACGCCGCGCCTTGACCCGGTCAGCGAGCAGGCCATCGACTGGATGGTAAGCCTTCGTGCCGGCAAACCCGATGCCGCACTGCAAGAACGGTTCAACGCATGGCTGGCGATGGACCCCGCACACGCCCGGGCCTGGGCCACCTTGCAGGAACGTCTTGGCGGTTCCTTCAACACGATTCGTGCCCTGGATCGGCGCCTGCCCGGTCAAGCCAACGAAGCTCGGCAACTGCTGTTGCAGCCTCATGGTTCACGCCGCGATGCGCTCCGCGTGATCGCGGGCCTGGGCCTGCTGGGCGGCGGCGCGTGGCTCGGCATCCGCAGCCCGCTGGGTGACTCGCTGCTGGCGGATCTGCACACCGGCCGTGGCCAGCGTCAGGATTTCACGCTGGCCGACGGCAGCCGCCTGAGTCTGAATGCGAACAGCGCGGTGGACCTGCGCTTCGATGACAAGCAAAGGCTGGTGATTCTGCGCCACGGCGAGCTGGTGATTCAGGTGGCGGCCGACCCCCAGCGTCCGCTGCGGGTGCGCACCGCTCAAGGTGAAATACGGGCACTGGGCACCCGTTTCCTGGTGGCTCAGGAACAAGATGCGACTCGCGTTGTGGTGCTGCAACACTCCATCGAAGCCCGTCTGTTCGACGGCACGACACTCGACCTGCAGGAAGGTCAATCGGCCTTGTTGTATGCAGGGAACATTGCACCGGTGGCCGGCGATCAGCGTCATCGCGCCGATTGGCTCAGCGGGCGATTGAACGTGCTGGACGATCCCCTGGAACACGTCGTCGATGCGCTACGCCCGTACAGCCGGGGTTTTGTCCGCGTCGCTCCCGAGGTTCGCGGCTTGCGCGTCCAGGGCGTATTCCCGTTGAACGATCCGGATCGGGTGTTCACGGCCCTGGCGGAAACCCTGCCGATTCGCGTGGATCGCTACAGCCCATGGTTGACGCTGATACGTGCAAAAGAGTCGCGCTGATAAATTTTTTTGAAAATAACTCTCATTCGTGTCCGGTTTTCATTTCTCGTCCCACCTATCTCCTGACACTTCCACATTTTCAGGAGAACGCTGTGTTCAACCCGTGGCCCCATGCCCTTTCCGCCGCTGTCGCCCTGGCAACCCTGGCGAGCCCTGCCCTGTCGCAGGCGCAAGACCTGATGTTCAACCTGCCGGCCGGCCCACTCGCCAGCACGCTGAATGCCATCGCCAGCCAGAGCGGTCATATCGTTTCATTGGAGCCTTCGCTGGTGCAGGGCAAACAAGCCCCGGCAGTGGTCGGCCAGATGCCTGCGGAACAGGCGATGCAAAAGGCGTTGTCGGGCAGCGGCCTGCAATTGCGAGTGACCGGGCAAGGTAACTTCAGCGTCGAGCCAGCCCCGGACAACAGCGCGGCGTTGCAGTTGGGCGTGACCAACATCGTCGAACGCAGCACCGACGCCACCACCGAAGGCTCAGGCTCCTACGCTGCGCGGGCGGTGACCATCGGCAAGGGCACCCACACCCTCAAGGAAATCCCGCAGTCGGTCACGGTGATGACCCGCAAGCAAATGGACGATCAGGATATCGTCGATCTCAAGGACGCGGCCAACAAGACCACCGGCCTGGTCGGCGCCCAAGGCGTCGGCAGAGGCCTGATCCTGAGCTCGCGTGGTTTCCAGATCGATGACTGGCAGTACGACGGCGTGCCGATTCCGCGCAACTATTACTCGCTGGGCAACTGGGCCACGCAGGACCTGATCTTCTTCGATCGCATGGAAGTGCTGCGTGGCGCGTCCGGCCTGCTGCAAGGCACCGGCAGCCCTGGCGGCGCGGTCAACCTGGTGCGCAAACGCGGCCAGGCCGCACCGATAGTGACCCTCACCGGCAAGGCCGGCTCATGGGATCACTACGGTCTGCAACTGGACGCCGGCGGGCCGCTGAACCAGGCCGGCACCGTGCGCGGGCGCTTCATTGCCGACCAGGACGACAGCCACTCGTTCGTCGATTCCGAATGGTACAAGACCACCTCGCTGTACGGCGCGCTGGACTTCGACCTGCGTGAAGACACCACCCTGGGCCTGGCAGTCAGCCAGTCCGACGGCGAATCGCGCTCGAATGTCCGCGGCTTCCCCCGCTACGCCGGCGGTAAGCCCATCGACCTGCCGCGCAGCACGTACACCGGGGCCAAGTGGAACCATTCGGACATCGATGTCACCACGCTTTACACCGACCTGGAACACCGTTTCAACGACGATTGGGCCTTCAAGGTCGGCGCCGTGCGCATGACTGAAACCAATAAAGCGAAAAACCAACGGGTGCAATCCAGTGGCAACGGCATCAATGCCGATGGCAGCGGCGTGCAGTACGCTGACTTCGTGACGGACATGGACTCCACCAAAGTTGCTCTGGACATGAACCTCAACGGCAAATTCGAAGCCTTGTCCATGCAGCAGGAAATCATGGTGGGCGGCAACTATTCCAAATACACGTCAGACGACAAATTCGCCCGAACCTTCAATAACAGTGCCGACACCATCTTCGACATTGATCACAACCGTCCCGAAATCAGCTACGACGGTTTGCTCAATAGCCCCGGTGGCCGTGGGACACCGAGCAAGTATGACATCCGCCAAAAAGGCCTCTACGGCAGCTGGCGGGTCAAGCCGATTGATCCGCTGACCCTGGTGCTCGGCTCACGGGTCAGTTGGTACGACTACAGCTATAAATCGTGGCGCCAGGACGCGACCAGCATTACCGCCGATCCTGAAAGCACCAGCAACGAAAACGGTGAAGTCACCCCCTTCGCCGGTATCGTCTATGACTTGAGCCGCGAATGGGCGGTCTATGCCAGCTACACCGACGTGTTCACGCCGCAAACCGAACGCAGTACAAGCGGCTCGGTAATCAAACCGATCATCGGTACGAACTACGAGTTGGGTCTCAAGGGTGAGCTGATGGAGGGTCGGGTCAATACGTCCCTGGCGATGTTCCGTTACGACCAGGAAAACCGCGCCACGCTCGATATGGACGGAGGGCAAAACTGCGACGGTTGGTACTGCTCGAAGGCATCCGGCAAAGTACGCAGCCAGGGTCTCGACGCCGAAATCAGCGGCGAAGTACTGGACGGTCTGCAACTGTTTGCCGGTTATACCTACAACACCACCAAGTACCTCAAGGACCCGGACAACGAAGGCAAAGTCTTCAGCTGGTGGACGCCGAAACACATGCTGCGCGTCTGGGGCAACTACCAGTTCAGTGGCGACTGGAGCCGTGTGAGTACCGGCCTGGGCTTCACGACCCAAAGCCATACGCTGGGTTACGACCACGTCGTCAACGTACCGGGTTACACCGTCTGGAATGCCCGTGTCGGCTACCAGCTCTCCTCGGAGATCGAGCTGGCGATGAACGCCAACAACCTGTTCGACAAGACTTACTACACGGCGGCCTACAACCAGATCAATGGCAACAACAACTACGGTGAACCACGCAACGTGATGTTCAGCGTGAAATACACGCCGGAGTTCTAACACCGCCGATCGATCATCAACGCCCTCCTTCCGGCTGCTGTCGCAGGGAGGGCCGTTTCAGGGTCATTCAATTTCCAAAGGTATCGCAAACGTTCTTTTATTATTCTGCATCGCGACAAACGTCTTGAACTGCTTGATGTTTCCGAAGAAAAACAACTCTCTGGTTAATTGTTCGTACTCACTCATGTCACGCACATTCAACACCAGCAAAAAGTCAAAATCCCCCGTCACATAATAAACCTGCTGAACTTGCGGACAACTCACAAAGCGCCGCTTGATCTCATCCAGCAAATCAAGTCTTTCATTCTCTAGTTTAACTTCGACGATAACGGTAATCGGTCGGCCGACCGCTGCCGGGTCGACAATACTCACGTTATACCTGATCACTCCCGCCGCTTCGAGGGCGGCGATTCTTCTATTGACTGCCGAGGGAGACAGGTTCACGCCCTCAGCCAGTTCCCGCTGGGAAATCCGGTTGTTTTCCTGAAGGAAGTTGAGAATTTTGCGGTCATAGGCATCTAGCTGCATAGGGGAACTCCTTCACCTGGGGCCCAGCCATTACAGCAGAAAAGGCACCTGGATGCTCATTCGTTGCGCACAAGCCCTTGTTCCAACGCACCAAGCCTGACCATCGCGCAACAAAATGCTGAAAACGCAACGATGGTGCGTTTGACGCCGCGATTTTCGAGCAATCGTGCGCCCCCTGAGCATTAGCATCGTTTTATCCCACCTGCTTGTCAGGCAAGGGCTGCGCTCCCACCCGCCGAAAACAATAAAAACGGAGAATGCATGACTAACGCCATCTCACCCCCAATCGCAGCTTTTAGTTTGGTACTGCCCCACCACTTAACCGATGGGAGTTTCACGATGAACAGTGCTCAAGAAAGTCGAGTTGACCGCCGTATCATTTCAAAGGCCGGTCGTTTTCTTATCGTTGGCGCAGCCAGTATTATCTTCAGCCTCGGTATTACCGGCGCAGCGAGTGCAGCCAGCCTGGCAGAGATAAACACTCGCGGCACACTTAACGTTGCAACCGAAGACAGTTATTACCCTTTCGAATTTATAAAGGACGGTGAGTCCGAAGGTTTCCATAAGGACGTTATCGCGGAGCTGCGCAAGTACGCTCAATTCAAAGTGAATCAGGACATCATGCCCTGGACCGGCCTGCTGGCGGGTATCACCTCAGGGAAGTACGACGCCGCCATCACCGGCGCCGGTGTTACGGAGGAACGCCTGGGCGCCTTTGACTTCGTGGCACCGGTCGCCCCTGAGGTCTCGCATTACATCAAGCGCGCAAACGATGACCGCATCAAAAGCGTCTCGGACCTTTCCGGGTTGATCGTCGGCGTGCAGGCCGGTGGTGCGCAACTGGCCCGATTGACGCAGCTGGATGCAAAGCTCAAAGCCTCCGGCGGTTCCATTGGCAAGATCGTGCAGTACCAATCCTATCCGGAGGCGTATGCCGACCTGGCGAATCACCGGCTCGACTACGTTGTGAACTCGATCGTGCCCGCCAACATGCTGGTGAAGGAACGTCCACAGGTGTTCGCCGTTGGCGAGGCCACTTCAAGCATGGGCTACATCGCCTGGCCAGTGGCCAAGGGCAACAAGGAGCTCCTCGATTACCTGAGTGGTTTTGTGAACCACTTGCGTGACACCGGCAAGCTCGCCGAACTACAGAAAAAATGGCTCGGACAATCGTTCGATGACCTGCCCCGCGAACCGATTACTTCTGCGCCACAGTTCACTCAACTGACCGCGAAATAACCTGAGAGCCTCCATCGTTGGCGCAAGAAGTGTCAGCGATGGTCAGGTCAGTGGATCGTTCTTTTGACCCGGCAGGTAGCCGACGGCCAAAAGACTTGTTCGAAGGATGTTTTCAATGCAAAGCAGTGACTGGATCACGCTTGTGTACGCGGCCTGGACGACCATTTGGGTGTCCGGCATTTCTATCGTGCTCGGCATCATTCTGGGGCTTGTCGTTGCCATGTTGCGGGCGGCAAAAATCCCGGTCTTGAGCCAGGCCCTCGCGGTCTATGTCAGTTT
Organism: Pseudomonas sp. IT-P44; assembly: GCF_949768225.1. NCBI lineage: Bacteria > Pseudomonadati > Pseudomonadota > Gammaproteobacteria > Pseudomonadales > Pseudomonadaceae > Pseudomonas > Pseudomonas sp. IT-P44. Next base: position 37,889 of record NZ_CATKQM010000017.1, read on the forward strand.
GATCAGAGCGACACCGATGGTCACGCTGGTGCTGTTTCTGTTTGTGATTGCGCCCTCCATCGGCTGGGAAGTTGACGCCCGGGTGGTGGCCATTGCCGCCATGACCCTCAACACCACGGCGTTCAACGCCGAGATCTGGCGCAGCGCCCTGACCAGTTTCTCGCGCGAACAACTGGAAGCGGCAAAAGCCGCCGGCATGACCACGGGGCTGACACTTCGCCGCATCATGCTCCCGCAGATGTTGACCACCAGCCTTCCCGGGCTTGTGAATGAAATGTCCCTGTTGGTCAAAAGCAGTCCCGCGATCGCCATGATCGGCATTGTGGACCTGACGCGCGTGACGAATCGGATCGCTGCCGTCACTTACGATCCGCTTCCTCCCATCCTCGCGGCGGGCCTGCTTTACATCGTGATCATCGGTGGACTTGTCCGCTTCCAGAGAATTGCAGACTCGCGCGCCAAGCGCCTGGCCATGTAGGGGCTCCCATGAACGGAATTAAAATGCTGTGGGACAACCTGGACGTGTTCGCGGCCGGGCTGCAGAACACACTCATACTCTTTGGCGTGTCGTCGGCCTGCTCATTTATGTTGGCCTGCGTTATCGCTTTCCTGCTGGAAGGACAGGACAACCTGTTTCGACGGCTTGTTCGCGGGGCGCTAGACCTGATGCGAATGCTGCCCTTCCTGATCTTCCTGTACCTCCTTTACTACGGGCTTCCCAACCTGGGTATCAGCCTGGATGTATGGTCGGCGGGTTTCATTGCCCTGATTACGTATCACGGTGCCTATTTCGCCGAGATCCTGCGGGCGGCGAGAACCGCGCTGCCCGCAGGCCAGGCGGAAGCGGCCTATGCCCACGGCTTCGTCAACTCAAACATGTACTGGAGGATTCTCCTCCCGCAAATGGTGATGCGTTCCGGGCCGCTCTTTGGCAACCAATTGGTCTGCCTGCTGAAGGACACCGCCTTCCTGTCGATCATCACTTTGATGGATCTGACGGCTGCGGCCTCTGCTGTACAAGCCAAATATTTTGTTCCGCTGCCGCCCTTCATATTCGTGATCGCACTGTATTGGTCCATCACCCTGTTGGTTGAGGCATTACTTCGTCGCCTGGGTCGCCGAGCGCAGAAAAGAGGATTGGTCCATGAATAAGTCCGCCCCGGTCGTTGAAATCCGCGACCTGCATAAACACTTCGCCGGCATTGAGGTGCTTCGCGGCATCAACCTCAAGGTCGAGCGAGGACAGACTGTCAGCATTCTGGGCTCTTCCGGCTCAGGCAAATCCACCATGTTGCGTTGCATCAACTGGCTGGAAGTGCCTGATACCGGTGAAATCTACATCGGCGGTGATCGCATGGGCGTTAAAAGTGGCGGTGGCAAAGCCATGTCCAATCGCGAACTGGCGGCGATGCGCGCAAGAACCGCCATGGTGTTCCAGAGCTTCAATCTCTGGCCCCATCTGACGGTGCTTCAGAATGTCACCGAGGCGCCCATTCATGTCATGGGTGTCAGTCGCAAAGAGGCCAATGATCAGGCGGTTGCGCTGCTGGAGAAAGTGGGCCTGTCACACAAGCATGATGCTTATCCCTGGTCGCTGTCAGGAGGCCAACGACAGCGGGTTGCCATTGCGCGAGCCTTGGCGATGAACCCGCAAGTCATCTTGTTCGATGAGCCAACGTCTGCGCTCGATCCAGAACTGGTCGGGGAAGTCCTGGCGGTGATGCGCTCACTGGCCGAGGACGGTTTCACGATGGTCATCGTGACCCATGAAATGGAATTTGCCCGCGCCGTCTCCAACGAGGTCGTGTTCATTGAAAAAGGACAGATCATTGAAAGAGCGGCACCGGAAAAATTCTTTACCAACTCAGACAGTGAACGCGTTCGGCAGTTTTTAGGGCGCTACAGAACGACCACGGCATGACTGCCCCTGGAACTCGCCAAAACGCGCACGCCTTTTCTCCAGCGTTACAAGGAACCGCTATGTTTTTCGCTAACCCACGCGCCTCTCGCAGCACCTACCCAAAACACCTTCAGGACATCATGAGTGTCGACGCGGCCCATGAGTCACGAGACTGGCTATCGAGTTGGGAACACCTGAACCAAAAGGCGACACCGCTGTGGGAACTTCCGGGCATGGCTGAAGAACTCGGCGTGGCCGGGTTCTGGGTCAAGGACGAATCGACACGTTCACCCCTGGGCAGCTTCAAGGCACTCGGCGCACCGATCGCGTTGATCCGGCTGATTCTGCGGCTGATGCCCCATGAATCCTTCGACCCCAAAGGGCTCATCACCGGTCAATATCGGCAGCGCCTGCATGATTTCACGGTCATCAGTGCCACTGACGGCAATCACGGGCGAGCCCTGGCGGCTGCGGCACAAAGTGTCGGCTGCCAATGCGTCATCGTTTTGCATGCCAACGTGAGTACGGAGCGCGAGGCGGCCATTGCCGCGTACGGCGCCCGCATCATCCGGGTTGAAGGTAACTACGACGAGTCGGTGGAACATACCGCTGCCGTGGCAGAACAAAACGGTTGGCCGGTCGTGTCGGACACCTCGTATGAGGGCTACGAGATCGTCCCTCGCGACGTGATGCAAGGCTACGGCACCATCGCCGCCGAGTTGATCGAGCAAACCACGGGCCAAGCCCAAGCGACCTGCCCTTTCACCCACGTATTCCTGCAAGGGGGGGTGGGAGGAATGGCAGCGGGCATCAGCAGTTACCTCTGGGAAATTTACCAGGAACAGCGTCCCGTCTTCGTCATGGTCGAACCCCGGCAAGCGGATTGCCTGTACCAAAGTGCGATTCAGGGCCTGCCCGCCAAAGCAACAGGCTCGGTGGACTCGGTCATGGCGGGCCTCGCCTGCGGCGAAACCTCTCCCCTCGCCTGGCGATTCCTCGAACCGTGCGTAGATTTCTTTATGACCATCAGCGACGACGACGCCGTGTCTGCCATGCAGCAGCTGGCTCACGGCAGTCCAACCGACATTCCTGTGGTGGCCGGTGAGTCGGCGGTGGCCGGTCTGGCAGCGCTTCAAATCCTGCTACGCGATCCGGCAACAGCCAGAACAGTCGGCATCGACCGAGACTCCCGAGTGCTCATCATCAGTACCGAAGGTGCGACGGCCCCGTCGGTCTACGAGCGTCTGGTGGGTGAATCCGCGGAAGCGGTCACTGCCCGTCAGCACCAATGGCAGCTACAAAAAAATGTGTGATCAACAGAACGCAGGAGCCCATGCAGTGATCGACGACCACGAGTTTCACGCGCAGCTGGTCAGCTGGCGTCACCACCTCCATCAACACCCAGAAGTCGGTTTCGAGGAAATCCACACGTCCGACTACGTGGCTGATGCGCTCGCGTCGATGGGCCTTGAGGTGCATCGGGGCATTGGCGGCACCGGCCTGGTCGCCAGTTTGAAGGTCGGAGACAGTCCGGCGGTGGTGGGGCTTCGGGCCGACATGGATGCACTGCACATTCACGAAGATGCTCCGGGGCGGCATCACGCCTCGGTAACCGCAGGGAAAATGCATGCCTGCGGTCATGACGGCCACATGTCCATGATCCTCGGCGCCGCCAGGCTACTGACCACAACTCGTGATTTCAACGGGACGGTACGCTTCATTTTCCAGCCCGCCGAAGAACACGGCTGTGGCGCCAAAGCGATGATTGCTGATGGCCTGTTCGATCGTTTCCCGGTGGATGCGATCTACGGCGCTCACAACATGCCGGGGCTGCCTGCCGGCACAATCGCGACGCGCTCTGGAGGGATCATGGCCAGTGAGGACAACTTCGTTATCCGGATCAAGGGCCAAGGCACGCACGCGGCACGACCGCACATGGGGGTTGACCCGATCGTCATCGCTTCCGAGGTGGTGCTGGCCCTGCAAACGGTGATTTCCCGCAACCTCGACCCGAGCGTTCCGGCCGTGATTTCCTGCACAGAGTTCATCACCGATGGCATCCGCAATGCGATTCCAACCCACGTCGTCATCAAGGGCGACACGCGCAGCTACGCACCCGAGGTCCAGGCCATGCTGGAAAGGCGCATGCGAGAAATCTGCGAAGGCATTTGCAGGCTCCACGGCGCATCGTGCGAGTTCGAATACACCCATGAATTCGCACCCACCGTGAACTGGGAAAAGTGCACCCCCATCGCTGTCGCGGCGGCGACCCGAATTGTTGGCCAGGACCGGGTGAATGCGGACATCCAGCCGATGATGATTTCAGAGGATTTCGGCGCGTTCCTGCAGGTCGTACCCGGCAATTTCGTGTTTATCGGCAACGGTGACACAGCGGATGAAGGGGGGACTCCGCTTCACAATGCCAGGTATGACTTCAACGACAATGTGCTGGCCACGGGGGCGCACTATTTCGCCGAAGTTGCCCGTACAGCACTCGCTGCGGGATAACCCGCCACAGAGCAGCACGACAACGTGCTGCTTTTTCTGTCGGGTGGCTACGCGCTTCGACTGCCCTTGAACGCCTCACGCCGCGCTTGCCTCTCTGCGCGGTACGCCGCGCTCTGCTCACTGATCAGTTCTTCACGGCGCAACAGCTCACCGCAATGGGCGCACAGCGGCCCTAACCCGGCGGGCTCGCCACAGGTTTTGTGGGTGTACACCACCGCCAACCCTTCTTCCGGCGACTTGCACCAGGTTTCCCCCCAGGCGCGCAGTGCCAACACCACCGAGTAGAAGGCCTGCCCTTTCGCGGTGAGGTGGTACTCGTAGCGCGGTGGCCGTTCGTTATAGAGGCGGCGTTCTACCAGGCCGTCGGCTTCCAGGTTTTTCAGGCGTGTAGCGACCATTTGCGGGGTGCCGCCGGTCTGCGCCTGGATCTCGTCATATCGATGACTTCCCATGAACAACTCACGCAGGACCAGCACGGTCCAGCGGTCGCCCACGACTGTCTCGGCCCGCGCAATCGGGCATAGAGTGTCGGGAGCAGCAATGTTGGTCGACATACGGGCTTGCCTCTTTCTCTGTAACTATGATTATCATATCAACAAGATGCCCAGGCAAGTCCCCGGCACCGGTCACTCAACTTTTGTGGAGAACATCGTCATGTCGAACGCCCTTTATCCGCTCAACAGGACCGCCTATCTGCTGGTCGATCCGTACAACGATTTCCTCTCGGAAGGCGGCAAGGTCTTTCCCCTGATCAAGCCGATCGCCGAGCAAGTCGGCCTGCTCGACAACCTGCGCACGCTAGACCGCACGGTTCGCGCCCTCGACATTCCGGTCGTCATCGTACCGCACCATCGCTGGGAACACGGTGACTACGAGGGCTGGGACCATCCAACGCCGACCCAGTGCAAGATCATGCACATGCACCACTTTGCTCGCGGGGAATGGGGCGGCGAATGGCATCCGGATTTTGCGCCGAAGGACGGTGACATCGTCGTGCAGGAGCATTGGGGTTCGAGCGGTTTCGCCAACACCGACCTGGATTTTCGCCTCAAGCAAAAAGGCATCACCCACGTGATCATCGTCGGTCTGCTGGCCAACACCTGCATCGAAGCGACCGCTCGTTATGCATCGGAAATGGGTTACCACGTCACCCTGGTGCGCGATGCGACCGCCGCCTTCCGCCCGGAAATGATGCACGCCGCCCACGAGCTGAATGGCCCCACGTTTGCCCATTCGATTGTGACCACGGACGAACTCGTCGCCGCCCTCGCAGGGAAGGAATAACCGATGATGAAACTGACAGGAAACCTGATCATCGGGACCCACGATGTCGCGGCCACCGAAGGAACGATGAAAGCGCTCAACCCTGCGACCAACACGTTGATCGAACCGGATTTTGCCCTCGGCGGCGTCGCGCAAGTCCACCAGGCAGCAACGCTCGCCGACGAAGCGTTCGACAGTTACAGCCATACGTCGCTCGCACGGCGCGCGGCGTTTCTCGAGAGCATTGCCGACAATCTTGAGGCCACCCGCAAGGAGCTGGCGGCACGGGCCGCGCTCGAAACGGGCCTGCCGGAAGCTCAGCTTGAGGGCGAAGCGAGCAGAGCCGCCGTCCAGTTCCGTCAGTTCGCGGAGGTCGTGCGCAAAGGCCGCTTCCTGCAACTGGCCATCGATCCGGCACAACCTGATCGTCAGCCTCGCCCGCGCATGGACCATCGCCTGCAGAAAATCGCCATCGGCCCGGTGGCCATTTTCGGTGCGAGCAACTTTCCGATTGCCTATTCCGTGGCCGGTGGCGACACCGCTTCGGCATTGGCCGCCGGCGCGACCGTCATCCTCAAAGCACACAACGCCCATCCGGGTGCTTCGGAAATCCAGGCGCGGGCCATCCAAAAGGCCGTGCAGGAGCACGGGTTGCATGAGGGGGTTTTCTCGATGGTACGCGGCAGCGGCAACACCATCGGCGAAGCGCTGGTCGATCATCCTTTGATTAAAGCCGTGACGTTTACCGGTTCGGAGCAAGGCGGCATGGCGCTGTATCGGCGTGCGCAACTGCGGCCCGATCCGATCCCGGTGTTTACCGAAATGACCAGCATCAACCCCACGTTCATCCTGCCCGCTGCCCTGGCCGAGCGCGGCGCGCAGATCGGCGATGGCTTTATCGAGCGCATGCTGGTCAATGTCGGGCAAGCCTGCCTCAGACCCGCGCTGCTGATCGCGATCAAAGGCCCCGGCCTTGAAACGCTGCGCGCCGCGATGGTGCAGCGCGTCAGCGAGGCCGCAGCCCGAACGATGCTGACGCCGGGGATCCATGCGTCATACCTGAACGGTCTCACCGCGATGGAAAACGCCGGTGCGCAGCGCATCGCCGAAGGCACGGCCGCCAGCGCCGACGTTGACGGCCAATCGGCGTTGCTGGAGGTCACCGGCCAACGTTTCCTCAAGGAAGCCACCCTGTCGCAGGAAGTCTTCGGCCCATCGGCGCTGCTGGTGACCGTCGAGGACGAGGCTGAACTGCTCTCCATTGCCCGCTCGCTCAAAGGCCAACTCAGCGCCGCCCTGCACCTCGAAACAACTGACTTGCCACTGGCCCGGCGCCTGTTGCCGGTGCTGGAGCGCAGAACCGGGCGCATCGTCGTCAACGCCTTCGCCCATCCGCAGGAGGTGACGCACGCCACTGTTCACGGCGGACCGTTTCCGGCGACCTCGGACAGTCGCTTCACCTCGGTGGGCATGACGTCGATCGAACGCTTCCTGCGGCCGGTGGCTTACCAGAGTTTTCCGGACGCGCTGTTGCCTGAGGTATTGCGTGATTTCAACCCGTTGGGGCTGCCTCGCCTCGTCGACGGGCAATAGTTGTCAGCCAGACCGGAGATCAAGGATCAACCTGAGCCATGAGTTCAGGGATGGTTTCCTTGCGATTGGCATAGCGCTGCGCCAACACGGCGCAGACCATCAGTTGAATCTGGTGGAACAGCATCAACGGCAGGATCAACACACCCATGGTGCTGCCGGCGAACAGGACCTGGGCCATCGGCACGCCGGTGGCCAGGCTCTTCTTCGAACCACAGAACAGGATGGTGATGCGGTCTTCCTGATTGAAGCCGAACGCCTTGCCCAGCACGGTGGACGCCAGCAAGACCAACGCCAGCAAAATGCAGCAAGCGACCACCAGTCCGGCCAGTTCCCAGAGCGGTATCTGATGCCAGATCCCTTCGATCACCGCCTCGCTGAACGCGCCGTAAACCACCAACAGGATTGAGCCCTGATCGACGAATTTCAGCCAGCTCTTGTTGCGCGCAACCCAGGCGCCGATCCAGCGTCGAGCGATCTGCCCGGCAATGAACGGCAGCAGCAGTTGCACGCTGATCTTCAGAATTGCATCGAGCGTCGAGCCGCCTTCGCCGTGCACATTCAGCAGTAAGGTCACCAGCAACGGCGTGAGGAAAATCCCGAACAGGCTGGAGGCCGCCGCACTGCAAATCGCCGCTGGGATATTTCCACGCGCCAGGGACGTGAACGCAATCGCTGACTGCACCGTAGCGGGCAACGCACAAAGGTAAAGCATGCCCATGTACAGGTCGGCGCCGATCATCGGCGACAGCAAGGGTTTGAGCGCCAGCCCAAGCAAGGGGAACAGGACAAACGTCAGGCTGAACACCAGCAAATGCAGGCGCCAGTGGCCAGCCCCGGCGATGATCGATTCACGCGACAGTTTGGCGCCGTGCAGGAAAAACAGCAGGGCAATGGCGATGTTGGTCAGCCAGCCAAAACCGACCGCGACCTGACCGCTGGCGGGCAGCAAACTGGCGAGAATCACAACGCCGATCAGGGTCAGGGTGAAGTTGTCGGGTAAAAAACGGGGGCGAGTCATCGGTATTATCCGGTGGTGGCGAGGGGCGTGGGTCGACTCTAACGCGCCTGCCGATTACCGACTAACGCTAACAAGCCAGTAGATGTCGCCTAACGGACATAACGTTGATGCGAATGTATTCATCAGCAAAAACACCGGGGGTCGGCAACTTCATGCGGACGCGGTACTCGACCATGACACAAATCAACTGTAGGAGCCGGCTTGCTGGCGAAGGCGTCCGTCCAGTCAATAAATAGTTGACTGACCCACCGCTATCGTCGGAACGCCGCCCGCAGCAAGCCGGCTCCTACAGGGGAACGAGTACATCCGCAGAATCAGGTCGCCACCGCACAGGCTCAATCATCCTCATGCAACTTGATGCCCCTGGCATGCAGCAAATGCGGCACCACCAGCACCAGTAACGTCAACGCCAGAAACGCGGCGGAAATCGGCTGTGTCAGAAACACCGTCCAGTCGCCCTCGCTGATCGACAACGCGTTACGCAGTTGTTTCTCCGCCATCGGTCCCAGCAGCATGCCCACGATCACCGGCGCGACGGGGAAGTCGAACCGCCGCATCAACACCCCGCCCCACCCGATCGCCAGCATCAGCAACAGGTCGAAAGATGAGTGACGCATGCCATACACGCCGATGGTGGCGAACACCAGGATCCCGGCATTCAGATAAGGCCGGGGGATTTGCAGGAGTTTGACCCAGAGGCCCACCAACGGCAGGTTCAGCACCAGCAGGATGACGTTGCCGATGTACAGCGAGGCCACCAGGGTCCAGACCAGTGCACCCGAGGTTTCAAACAGCAGCGGCCCCGGTTGCAGGTTGTAGTTCTGGAACGCCGCCAACAGGATGGCTGCCGTGGCGGAAGTCGGGATACCAAGCGTCAGCAACGGCACCAACGAACCGGTGGCGCTTGCGTTGTTCGCCGCTTCAGGGCCGGCGACGCCCTCGATGGCGCCTTCGCCTTTGTTGGCGGCAAATTCTTTCGGATACTTGCTGAGTTTGCGCTCGGTCGAATAGGACAGGAACGTCGGGATCTCCGCACCACCGGCCGGAATCGAACCGAAGGGAAAACCGATCAGCGTCCCTCGCAGCCAGGCCGGAACCGAGCGCTTCCAGTCGGCGCGCGTCATCCACAACGAGGACATGCGGTGTCGACCGGAAGCCTCTTCTTTCTGATACAGCAGGCTGTACAACGCCTCGCCCACCGCAAACAGCCCGACCGCGACCAGCACGACTTCGATGCCATCAACCAGCTCCGGGACGCCCAAGGTGTAACGAGCGATACCCGAGGTCGAGTCCAGCCCGATCAAACCGATGGTCAAGCCAATCCCCAGGGATGCAAAGCCGCGCAACATCGACGCCCCGAGCACCGCAGACACCGTCGTGAACGACAGCACCAGAATCGCGAAATACTCCGCAGGCCCGAACTTCAGTGCCAGTTTCGCCACAATGGGCGCAAACAAGGTCAGCAGAACCGTGGCGACAGTGCCCGCCACAAAGGACCCGATGGCCGCCGTGGCCAAGGCCGGCCCCGCTCGGCCATTGCGGGCCATGAGGTTGCCTTCCAGGGCCGTGACCATGGAAGACGATTCCCCTGGGGTATTGAGCAAAATAGAGGTTGTGGAACCGCCGAACTGAGCGCCGTAGTAGATGCCGGCGAACATGATCAGCGCGCCGGTGGGATCGACCTTCGCGGTAATGGGCAGCAACAGCGCCACGGTCAGCGCCGGCCCGATGCCCGGCAAGACGCCGATGGCGGTGCCGAGCAGACAACCAATGAACCCCCACATCAGATTGATCGGCGTCAGAGCCGAGGAAAACCCCATTGCCAGGCTTGCGAGAATATCCACCCTGTTGATCTCCTGCGGCCTGAATCAGATCCAGGCGTTGACAAGCGGCGGAAGGGAAACCCCCAGCCCTGCATTGAACAGCCAGTAAATCGGGAGCGTCAGGGCAATGCCGATGGCGAGATCGCGCAGCGGATGACGACTGCCGAAACCCCGCGCCGAACAGGCGAACAACAACGCGGCCGACAGGACAAAGCCAATGAGATTGATAAGCACGGCAACGCCTAGCAGCCCCCCCGTCACCCAGGCCACCCCCGCTTTGCCGCCAGGCACCACTTTGGCGGATTCGTCATCGTGATCGGCCAGTTCGCGAAAACCGCCGGTGACGGCTTGAAAGCACAGAACCACCCCCACGCCCGCGAGGAATACCGCCACGGCGTAGGGATAGACGTACGCGCCCAGGATGACGAACCCCATCTCCTCGGGAAACAGAAAGGCGCCGTAGCCCAGCATGGCGCTAATGGCGAGCACACCGACGCCAATCGCCAGTTGCACCGGCACGATTGCACGCGATTGACTCATGGCTTGACCAGCCCCACTTCCACCAGCATTGCCCGCAGCCGCACGTGCTCCGCATCGACGAATTTGCCGAACTCGTCACCGGTGAGGATGTTGGGCGACCATTTGTTGGTTTCGATGTTGTCTTTCCAGACTTTGCTGTTGGCGGCCGCCACCACGGCGTCGGTGACTTCCTTGCGCTGCTCGGGCGTGAGGCCCGCGGCACCGTAAACACCACGCCAGTTGCCGATGATCACGTCATACCCGCTTTCTTTAAGCGTCGGGGCGTCGATGCCTGCAACGCGCTCCGGTGCGCCGATGGCGAGTACACGGAACTGATCGCTCCTGATGTATTGGCCAAGTTCGGCATAACCGCCGGTGATGACTTTGATCTGCCCGCCCAAGGCCTGGGCAACCACTTCACCTCCGCCGGCGAAAGCGACGTAATTGACCTTGTTGACCGGGACGCCCATTTTCGCGGCCAGTTCAGCAATGCCGATGTGATCGATCGAGCCCTTGGAACCCCCGCCCCAGGCAATGCTGGTCGGTTTTTCCTTGAAGGCTTTCAGCAAGTCGTCCAGGGTTTTGAATTCGGATTCCTTGCGCACCGCAATTACGTTGTACTCAGTGAACAACCGGGCAATCGGCGTCACATCCTTCAAGGTGATCTGTGGGTTGTTCTGCTCAATGCCAGCAACCATGATCGCGCCCATCACAAGCAGCGCATCCGGATCGCCCTTGGTGCTGTTGGCAAACTGCGCCAGCCCCAGCGTGCCCCCCGCGCCGCCCTTGTTTTCGAAGGTGACGGATTTGGCCACGTTGGCTTCAATCAAGGCTTTGCCCAGCACGCGAGCGGTCTGGTCATAACCGCCCCCCACCGAACCTGGGGCCATGAACTTGACGGTTTCCAGCGCAAAGGCAGGCGTTGTGAGCACAGCGGCAGTGACGACAACCGCGAGGCAAAGGGTGGATCGACGTAACGATGCGAACATGCGTTTTCTCCCGGGACTTTTGTTTTTATGGGGCGCCGGCTGAACGTCGGTCCGGACATAAATCCGGATCGTTGAACAGCCATCTCGGGATAAGCGTAGGCCATGGTTGGAATGGCGGCATACAACAGTGAATCAGTTCATTTCAGGAGGACGCCTGCATGGATGCGCGGCGCGTTGCACGGACTCAAAATGGTGGCCGTCGCGGTGGGAGCAGTTGCAGGATTGCTGGATGACTTTTGAGCGCCATTGACCGGGATTGACCCGCTGACACTGCCCCTTCCCTGATTCGCACAGTCAAGGAAGGGGCAATCAACCTCAGGTATTGGTTTTCAACTTGGTCCACAGACGCGTGCTCAGCCGCGCAATCGCCGCCGGCAGTTCCTCGACGGTAAACAGCTTGTCCAGCACGCTCTTCGGCGGGTAGATCGCCAGGTCCTGCTTCACGGCCGGGGTCACATACTGATCCGCAGCGAGGTTGGGGTTGGCGTAGTGGATGCTGTTGCTGATGTTGGCAATGACTTGCGGTGTCAGCAGGTAGTTCATGTAGGCGTAGCCGTTTTTCTCGTGCGGCGCGCTTTTGGGCATGACCACCATGTCGAACCACAGGGTCGAGCCTTCGTCAGGAATCGAATAGGCGATGTCGATGCCGTTGTTGGCTTCCTTGGCGCTGGCGGCCGCCTGAACGATGTCGCCGTTGAAGCCGATCACCGCGCAGACATTGCCGTTCGCCAGGTCACTGATGTACTTGGAGGCATGGAAGTACTGCACGTACGGCCTGATTTTCAGCAGCGCCTGCTCGGCTTTCTTGTAGTCCGCCGGTTCGTGGCTATGGGGCGGCAGGCCCAGGTAATTCAGGGTGATTGGCAGGATTTGCGTCGGGTTATCGATGATCGCCACGCCGCACTGGCTGAGTTTCTTGATGTTTTCTTCTTCAAAAAACAGCTTCCAGGAATGGGTGACATCGGTGTTGCCGAAGATCGCCTTGATCTTCTCGACGTTGTAACCGATCCCCGCCGTGCCCCACATGTACGGATAGCCGTACTGGTTGCCCGGGTCATTGACCTCGAGCTTTTTCATCAACGCCGGATCCAGGTTTTTCCAGTTCGGCAACTGGCTCCGATCGAGTTTCTGAATGGCCCCGGCCTTGATCAGGCGCGACAGGAAATGGTTCGAAGGGCTGACCACGTCGTAGCCGGTGTTGCCGGTCATCAACTTCGATTCCAGCACTTCGTTGCTGTCGTGGATGTCGTAAGTCGCCTTGATCCCGGTTGCCTGGGTGAAGCTGGTCAGGGTGTCGTCGGCGATGTAGCCGTTCCAGTTGGAAATATTGACGACTTCGTCGGCGTACGTGGCGGCCGATAACGTGGTCAGTACAACCATCAGGGGAATTGTGTTCGCGCGCATGTTCAATCACCTTATTGATGAGCTTTTGTTGTTTTTTGATCGCCGGGGTTTCTATATTTCTGTTCTGGCCCTGACCGCCTCCACGCGCATGCGAAGCATGGCACCGATATCGAGCAAGGGCTTTGGCGGCAGCCAGCCCGGTTGCGCCCTGCGCATGACCGATTCGAGGATCGGCGAGCTGGTGCCCGAGGCCATTTCGGCGAGCAATCGCCCCCACAGCGTGCCGCGCGCGACACCCGAACCATTGCAGCCGGCCACCGCAAACACACCCTCTTCGACCTTGCCGAAATAGGGTTGCCCGGTGCGCGAGGCGCTCAAATGTCCGGTCCAGGTGTACTGGATGTCCTGCTCGCCCAAAAACGGAAAACGCCGTTGCAAGCCGAGCACATGGTGTTTGCGCCGATGCAGCAGTTCACTGTCGGTCAGGTCACGGGAGCGGTACTCCGCAGTGTTGCGGATCATCACGCGACGGTCCGGGGTCAGGCGCACCGTGGCGCCGAGCGGCCGGGTGGAGAGCACGCCCCACGGCTCGACGGCGCCGATGGACTGGAACTCTTCATCGCTGAGCGGCCGGGTAAGGCTGGCGCTGAGTTCCATCGGGAAGGTTCCGCTGTCCTCTATGCCCGACCGGGGAATGAACGCGTTCAGGCATACCATGACTTGCGTCGCCTCGATGCTGCCAGCGATGCCATTGGCGCGAATTCGCCCTTTGCCCAGACGCTCCAGGCCAGTGATGTCGGTGTTCTCGAACACGGTCACGTTGTCCGGCAGTGCATCCAGCAAGCCCTTCACGTATTTCGCCGGTTGCAGCAGCGCGTTGCCCTGACCGCACCAGATCGCGGCCTGGTAGTGCCGGGTGCCGAGTTTTTCGCTCAGCTGTTCACCTTGCAGAAATTCAGCAGAGGCGCCGACGGCGCGTAGCGTCGCCAGTTTGCCCTCGACATCGGTCAACTTGCCTGGGTCGCTGACCGCGAAGAAGTAACCGCAATCCCTGAAGTCGCATTCGATACCGTGACGGGCGATGCGTTGGCGCACTTCGTCGCTGGCAGCCCGTGAAATCGCGGAGTCCACCTCATAGCCGGCGAACCCGTGGTTGCCGATCAATTCGTCCCTGGTCGGGTGTTCGTGACCTACGACGAAGCCTGAGTTGCGCGCCGAAGCGCCCTGCGCCGCGCGTTGCCGGTCGACGATCACGATCCGCGCCTGAGGGTGCAATTGCGCGAGCGAGTGCGCGGCACTCAGCCCGGTGATACCGGCACCGATAATCAGCCAGTCGGCTTTTACCGTGCCTTTGAGAGGACCGCGAGCGGCTGAACTTCCCGCCTGCGCAATCCAGCCACATTCATTGGTCATGCCTCACCTCATTGACTGTCATTCTGCGAGCACATGCTGTAATCGCATGGACGTTTCCGGAAAACGCTCGCCAGAGCTAGAATCTATAAGGCCTGTAGTGATACAACCAACGTTATAAAATCATCGAGCCATTCAGAAAACGCATGGATAAAATTCGCCACGTTCCTTCGCTCCAGGCCTTGCAGGCGCTGGTGGAAGTCTCCGACTCGGGCAGCTTCACCCAAGCGGCCGCCAGGCTGTGCCTGACCCAAAGTGCGGTGAGCCGAAAGATTCAACTGTTGGAAAGCCACTTCGGCGTGCCGATGTTTGCGAGGAACAGCCGCCATGTGCGACTGACACCGGAAGGCGAACAGGTGTTGGGCACCGCACGAAATATCCTGGCGCAACTGAAAACCCTGGAGGACCGCCTCTCGCCACAGGAACGGCCCTTCCGCATTCGCATGCATGTGTCGCTGGCGGTTCGCTGGTTGCTGCCGAAGTTGAGCGAGTTTTATCGAAGTCATCCGCAGGTTTCGCTGTCGATCGAGACCGTGGCGACAGAAGTGGTGGAGCCGGCCATCGACAGTGATGCGTACATTCTCTATCTGCCCGAGCCGTCTGCTGATCCCGATAGCCTGACCCTGTTCAAGGAAGCGTTGGTGCCGGTGTGCGCGCCCGGGCTGGGCACCTCGACGCGGCCATTGGCGGCGGTGGAGGACCTGGTGAGTTTCCCGTTGTTGCATCGTTCGGCGGACCGCAATGATTGGGCTCAGTGGTTGTCGGCCAATGGCGGTAAATCGCTGGATGATTACCGGCACATCCCCTTCAACCTCGATGAACTGGCGCTGGATGCGGCGGCGAGAGGATTGGGTGTGGCGATGACGGATATGACGCTGGCAGGAGAGTCGATAGAGCGAGGGGTGCTGGTTATCCCGTTTGGCCGGCCGTTGGCAACACGCGGTATTTACGCGTTGAATCTGCAACCTTCAGCCGTTGCTCATCCGGCTTGCGCGATGGTTCTGCAATGGTTTGCGCAGCAGGCCGAAAGGGAAGACCTTCAGCGTTAGGTGCTCCCACCGGCCCCATCGCCAGCAAGCCGGCTCCTACAGGTTCGCGGCGTTTGTACCGAATCCTTGCCGGCGATGACGGTCGCAAGATCACCGCAAAACCCGACAGCCGTGCATTACAAACTTGTCATCGACTTGTCAGCGTAGCCAGCACCCTCGCTTCCTAAAGTGGCGTCGTCAGTCACCCACACCGGGTGACGCCTCCCACTGATGATGACAAGGGTCGATACCATGAAACCATTGAACAAACTCTGCCTGATCGCCGCCAGCCTGCTGATGCTCGGCACCGGCTCCGCCATGGCCGGCGACATCGCGCCGGTCAAGGCCGACAACGTCGTGCTGGTACACGGCTCCTGGGCCGATGGCTCGAGCTGGGCGGACGTGATTTCGCGGTTGCAGGCCGCCGGATTGCACGTCACCGCCGTTCAAAACCCGTTGACCTCGGTCGCCGATGACGTCGCCGCCACCCAACGTGTACTCAACCAACAGGACGGCCCGACGGTGTTGGTCGGCCACTCCTACGCCGGCACCGTGGTCAGTGAAGCCGGGGTCAATCCAAAGGTCAGCTCGCTGGTCTACGTCGCGGCCCGCGCCCCGGACGCCGGGGAAGATTTCGTCGCCCTGTCAGCCAAATACCCGACCATGCCCGTGCGTGCCGGCACCGAAGAACACGACGGTTTCGTCAGCCTGAAACAGGATGCCTTCCTCAAATATTTCGCCAGCGACGTGCCCCACGACAAGGCGATGCAACTGTTCGCCGTCCAGCAACCGATTGCCAAAACCCTGTTCACTGATCGCACCACCGCAGCCGCCTGGCACAGCAAACCGTCGTGGTACGCGGTCTCCAGCCTCGACCAGACCATCAACCCGGACCTCGAACGCTTCCTCGCCAAACGCATGGGCGCGACCACCATCGAGCTGCCGTCGAGCCATTTATCGCTGGTTTCCCATTCCAAAGAAATCGCCGACCTGATCCTCGAAGCCTCCGGCCGCCAGCCATAACGCCAGGCCCGGTTTCATTACAACTTTGTCATTGAACTGTTGGTCGGCTGTCCGGATCGCCTGGTTAACCTGAACTCACTGTCAGGCCATTCCCGGCAGCCAACCTGAATAGAGAGACACCTCATGAAAATGTTAATCCTCGGTTTCGCCGCCCTCCTCGCCACCGGCTCGGCGTTTGCCGATACGCAGACCACTGCGCCGGTGATCCACGACAAGACCGGTTTCTTCGTGCACATGGACGTCGCCAAAGTCCTCGCCAGTACCGACATCTCGCAGCAATGCGGCGTGATCCCGGCGCGACTCGACTACCTCGACCACCAGGGTCGCGAGCACGTCCTCGATTACCAGGTCAACGGCACGGGCTGCACCAACGATCATTGATCCGGCTACACTGGCGCCAATTGGCTGAGGCACAAACCCCATGAATATCCTGGTAGTCGAAGACGAACCCAAGGCAGGCAATTACCTGCTCAACGGCCTGCAGGAACTCGGTTACTCCGTCAGCCTGGCGCGGGACGGCATCGATGGCCTGCACCTGGCTCTGGAGCACGATTTCGATGTCATCGTGCTGGACGTGATGATGCCGAAAATGGATGGCTGGGAAGTTCTGCGCCGCTTGCGCAAGGAAGCCGACACGCCGGTGTTGTTTCTCACCGCGCGGGATGACATCGCCGACCGCATCAAGGGCCTGGAACTGGGCGCCGACGATTACCTGATCAAGCCTTTTTCCTTCGCCGAACTGGTGGCGCGCCTGCGCACCCTGACCCGCCGTGGTCCCACCCGCGAAGAAGAACAACTGCAGGTGGACGACCTGCAGATCGACGTGCTCAAGCGCCGCATCACTCGCGCAGGCGTGAAGATCACCCTGACCAACAAGGAATTCGCCCTGCTGCATTTGTTCGCCACGCATCAAGGCCAGGTCTTGTCGCGCTCGATGATCGCGTCACGGGTCTGGGATATGAATTTCGACAGTGACACCAACGTCGTCGACGTCGCCGTGCGTCGCTTGCGCCTGAAAATCGACGACCCGTTCCAGCTCAAGCTGATCCACAGCGTGCGCGGTATCGGCTACCGCTTCGACACCCAGGCATGAGTCGCCTTCGCCATTCCCTGACACTGCGCCTGGCGCTGGTGTTTGCCCTGCTCGCGTTTGTCTCGCTGACCCTGTTGGGCGTGGCGCTGTACCGCGACCTGGAGCGCGAGCTGATCCGTCGCGACGACGCGGCCCTGGTGAACCGCATCGATCAACTGCGCACCTTCCTCAACGACAGCAATACGCTGGAGCTGATCAGGACCAAACCGGCGCTGTTCCAGAACATGCTGGGCAATCGCGAAGCCCTGCTGACCATTGGCGCCGCCGGACAAAAACCGCTGCTGGTGGTCAATCCCGGCAACCTCGCCTTGCCATCGCTGGCACCGGTGTCGATGGACCATCCGTTGAGCCTGGCCGATGTGCAGCACTATCCCGGCGTGGACGGCGTCCCTTTCGCGGCCGTCGCGGCGACCATCGAATCCGACGACATGGGCAGCTTGCAGGTAGTCACCGGACGCCTGATGACCGAGCGCACCGCCGTGCTCGCCCGCTACCGCCTCAACGTGTACCTGTTCGCCAGCGTGGCGGCGATTCTGCTGGCGCTGTCCGGCTATCTGCTGGTGCATCGCGGCCTGCTGCCCGTGCGACGCCTGGCCCGGCATGCCCACGGCATTGGTGTCGGCAACCTCACCGAGCGCCTCGATGGCCAGGGCGCGCCACGGGAGCTGCTGCCGATGATCGACGCGCTCAATGCAATGCTCGACCGCTTGGGCAAGGGTTTCGTGCAACTGGGTCAGGTCTCGACCGACATGGCCCATGAATTGCGCACGCCGATCAACAACCTGCTCGGCGAAACCCAGGTTGCGTTGCAGCAGAACCGCAGCGTCGAGGCCTATCAGCAACTGCTCGCCTCCAACGTCGAAGAGCTTGAGCGTCTGGCGCGGATGCTCGACAACATGCTGTTTCTGGCGCGTACCGACCCGGCCAGTGCCCTGAGCCAACGCCAGGAGCTGGATGCCGCTGACGAAATGGAACGTATGGCCGACTATTTTGAAGGGCTGGCGGCGGATGTCGGGATCAGCATCGATGCCCAGGGCAGCGGCGTGATCTGGGCTGAGCCGATGCTGCTGCGCCGTGCGTTGGCCAACCTGTGCGCCAATGCCATCAAATATGGCGCGGCGCATTCTGAGCTGGTCATTCGCGCCATACCTTCGGCTGAGGGGATCCGGGTGGTCGTGCGTAACGTTGGCCAGACCATCCCTGCCGAGCACCTGCCCCGGCTGTTTGAACGCTTTTACCGGGTTGACGAATCCCGCGAGCGTTCGGCTCATTCCAATGGCTTGGGGCTGTCGATCGTGGCGACGATCATGCAGTTGCATAACGGGGCTTACAGTGTAAGCAGCAGTGAGGGGGTGACGTGTTTTGAGTTGTTTTTTCCGGGGCGTCGGGTGGGTGAGTGAGGCTTGGTGTTTTCGCGGTTGGTGTGAATATCCGTTTTTTTGGTGACGGCGGCTGGCGGTTTCGCCCTTACGGCGAGTCACTTGGAAGAGCCCCAAGTAACCAAGGGCTTCTGCCCCTTTCGTTCGGTGCCTCGCTGTGGCTCGGCATGCCCTCGCTCCGGTCCTGCTCCGTGGGCCCGCCGCCATCGGCCATCCCTGGCCGGGGGCGGCTAACCCGGCATCCATGCCGGGTTGCCCACTGCGCAGAACCTCCACTCGGCCTCTCGAGGGGGCGCTCAGATCAAAAGCTGAAGGCGAGCTAACGCTCGGCCTGATGAGTGGTGAAAATCAAAAGCAAACGCGATTCCCTGTAGGAGCCGGCTTGCTGGCGATAGCGGTGAATCAGTCAACGTATGTATTGGCTGGACGGACGCCATCGCCAGCAAGCCGGCTCCTACAGGGGGATGTGCAAACATCCAAAATTAGTGCGGCCACCACAGTGCGGGAGAGTGCGCACGACCGTAGAGCCAGGCCGGCTTTCAGGTCGCCTCGGCGGCTGTGGCGGTAGTCGCACCCTCGAGAGGCCGAGCGCAGGTTCTGCGCAGTGGGCAACCCGGCATGGATGCCGGGTTAGCCGCGCACGGCCAAGGATGGCCGATCGCGGCGGGCCCACGGAGCAGGACCGGAGCGAGGGCATGCCGAGCCTAGGCGAGGCACCGAACGAAAGGGGCAAGAGCGCTTTGGTTACTTTCGCGCTTTTCGAAAGTGACTCGCTGTAAAAGCGAAACCGCCAGCAGCCATGACCGCAGAAACGGATATACCCCCACCCACCGCAAATGGCAAAAAACACCACCCCCCTTGAGCACTTTCGACCTATCCCAACCAAACCACCGCCCCTAGACTCTTGCCCCCAATAACAGCGCCAAACGCGCACAAGACCGAACCAGGGAAACCCACATGAACCCATCCGACATTTTCGTTATCAGCGCCGTCCGTTCCGCCATCGGCAGCTTCGGCGGCTCGCTCAAGGATGTGCCACCGATTCAACTGGCCACCGACGTCTGCCGCGCCGCCATCGAGCGCTCGGGGCTGGCGCCTGAGCACATCGGCCATGCGGTGATGGGCCATGTAATCCCGACCGAAGCCCGCGACGCCTACATCTCCCGGGCGGTGGCGATGAATGCCGGCCTGCCGAAAGAGACACCCGCCTTCAACGTCAACCGTCTCTGCGGTTCCGGTTTGCAGGCAATCGTCAGTGCCGCGCAAAGCCTGATGCTCGGTGATGCGGGCGCGGCGCTGGCCGGTGGCGTCGAATCCATGAGCCGTGGCGCATATCTGCTGCCGCAAGCGCGCTGGGGCGCACGCATGGGTGACATGCAGGCCATCGACTACATGCTCGGCGTCCTGCAAGACCCGTTTGCCGGGTTCCACATGGGCATCACCGCGGAAAACATCGCCGAGCGCTACGGCATCACGCGTCAGGCCCAGGATGAACTGGCCATGCTCAGCCAGCAGCGCGCTGCCCGGGCAATCGCCGAAGGCCGCTTCAACAGTCAGATCGTGCCAATCGAAGTGGCATCGCGCAAAGGCACCGTGACCTTTGCGACCGACGAACACGTGCGCGCCGAGGTCAATGCCGAGCAACTGGCCAAGATGAAACCGGCCTTCAAAAAGGACGGCAGCGTCACCGCCGGCAACGCCTCGGGCCTGAATGACGGCGCCGGTGCGTTGATCATGGCCACCGGTGAAATGGTGCGCGCACAAGGCCTCAAACCAATGGCCCGGCTGGTCGGCTATGCCCACGCCGGTGTCGAGCCGGAACTGATGGGGCTCGGCCCGATTCCCGCCACTCGTCTGGTACTAAAGCGTGCCGGCCTGACCGTCGCCGACCTGGATGTCATCGAGTCGAACGAGGCCTTCGCCGCGCAAGCCTGTGCCGTTGCGCAGGAACTGGGCTTTGACCCGGAGAAGGTCAACCCCAACGGTTCGGGCATCTCGCTGGGCCATCCGGTGGGTGCCACCGGCGCGATCATCGCGACCAAGGCCATTCACGAACTGCACCGTGTCCAGGGCCGTTATGCACTGGCGACCATGTGCATCGGCGGCGGCCAGGGCATCGCCGTGCTGTTCGAACGCGTCTGATTCGTCCACCCTGCCCCCGTTCAACGGGGGCAGCCGAACAAACTATTGCTCGAAGGTTTGACTGATGACCTAACCTCATAGGCTGAATGACTAACAACAGAGTCAGGCACTCCTATGCGTCATGCACTGAAAGCCATGATTTTCGTCGCTTTCACGCTTTTCGGGGCGGTCCCCGGAATGCTGTTGGCGGCAGACCCTGCGGACATTTCAATGCCCAGGGCGGTTGCCGCGCCCCCCAGCGTTTCCCCAAGCGACCTCCAGGCGTTGCAACTTCGGCTGGACGCCCTCAAACAACAGATCTCGCTGGTTGATAACTACAGCCAGCTGGAGGCCCCGCAGGACCTCGTCCAGATGTTCATGCTGGATGTCGATCGCCTCTCGACCTCGCTGCTTCCCCTGCAGACTCAACTGCGTGCGCAACTGGGTGTGCTGGGGCCTGTCCCGCGTGATGACGCCGCGGCCGAGCAGCCCGATATCACCGCGCAAAGGGTCGCGCTCACCGAGCAAAAAAACAAAGTCGACGCCACCCTGAAAACCCTGGCCACCCTGAAAACGAGTGCCACCGACCTCATCACCCAGATTGCCGGCATCCGTCGCAACATGCTGGAAAGCGAACTGACCCTGAGCACCCGAAGCGTCCTGAACCCAGAGTTCTGGTCACCGATCCTGAGCCCTTCGATGGATGATCGACAGCGCTTCGCATCGTTCCTCGGTCAGGCAAGTGAGGTCGTCAAACTGGCCTGGCAACCGGGCCAACGCCTCTACACCAGCGTACTGTTGCTGCTGGCCCTGCTTATCTGGACGCTGGGCCGCCGTCTCGCGGAACGAGGGCTGACGTGGCTTTGCATTCACCGGATGCCAGAAGGACGCCTGCGCCGAAGCTCCCTGGCGCTGGCTTCCGTATTGGCCACGGTGCTGACGGTCGGCCTGTCCCTGCAACTGCTGTTTTATGTCTTCACACGCCAGGCTCCGCTGACGCCGACACTGACGACGTTCTCCCAGGAGTTCGAAAAAGTCGCCTACACCTGCGTGCTGATCACCGCGTTGAGCCGCGCCCTGTTGTCCACGAAGCACCCGTCGTGGCGGCTGCCGGCGCTTGCCGATCAGGTGGCGCTGTCACTCAAGCCTTATCCGCGGGTTCTGGCAGGCGTGCTGCTGGTTCTGGTGACAATGATCCAGATTACCAACGCAACAGGCATGAGCAGTGGCATCGTGATCGCCGGTCGAGGGGTCGTCGCACTGGTTGTTACGTGCGTTCTGGTGGATTTATTGTGGCGCACCGGCAAAGTCCGCAGAGCCGTCGTGGCGTCTGGCGAAGCCTATGAAGCCGGCAGGACGTTCGCGGGCGTGCTTTACACCCTCGCCAGTCTTGCGATGGTGATCTGCCTGGTATCCCTCCTGACCGGTTACGTGTCCCTGGCAAGGTTCGTCACCTATGAACTGGTCTGGGGCTTTCTCATCCTCTCCGGTTTCTATTTGCTGATGCAGTGCTTCAAAGATGCCTGCGAATACTTTTTTTCAATCAAAAGCCCCAGCGGCAAGGCGCTCAAGCAGTTGCTCGGCATTGAAGACCGGCGCCTGGAACAGATCTCGATCGTTCTTTCAGGGGTCGGGCGGGCCGGACTCTTGCTGCTGGCGCTGGTCACCCTGTTCGTCGGCGGGGTCGGCACGACGCTCGGGCAACTGCTCACCAACGTCTTTTCCATTCTCGGCGGCGCCGGGCTGCGCAAACTGAACATCATCCCCGGGCACCTGCTCAATGCCGCACTGGCCTTGCTGATCGGCATCTACCTGATTCGCACGCTGGGCCGCTGGCTGGACAAGGAGCTCCTGCCGAAAACCGAGATGGACCCTGGCATGCGCGCTTCGCTGACCACGCTGTTTGCCAACATCGGCTATGCGTTGGTCATTCTGCTGACGCTGTCATCGTTGGGCGTGCAATGGACGAACCTGGCCTGGATCGTCAGTGCGTTGTCGGTGGGGATTGGTTTTGGCTTGCAGGAGATCGTCAAGAATTTCGTCTCAGGCCTGATCCTGCTGACCGAGCGCCCGGTGAAAGTCGGCGACCTGATCAGCATCAGCGGGGTCGAGGGCGACATCCGCCGGATCAACGTGCGGGCCACCGAAATCCAGCTCAGTGACCGCTCGATTGTCATCGTGCCCAATTCGCAGCTGATCTCGCAAAACCTGCGCAACGTAACCCTGGGCGGCAGCGCCCAAGGGGTGGCGTCACTCGAACTGACCTTCCCCCTGGACATCGACCCCGAACAGGTGAAAGACCTGCTCTACAACACCTACCGCGAGCACGAGACCATTCTCGACAAACCGGCGCCGATGGTGCGCTTCAGCAAACTGACCCCCGAGGGCATCACGCTGACGGTCACTGGCTATGTCGGCAGCCCGAGAATCGTCGGCGTGACCAAGAGCGACCTGCTGTTTGAAATCCTCAAGCGCCTGAGTGACGCCGGTATCGAGCTGGCGAAGCCGGCACCCACGGTGTGAATCAGTGGGCGATGCACACTGATTTCAGCTCGGTGTAGGCCTCGATCACCGCACGCCCGAACTCGCGGCCCATGCCGGACTGCTTGACGCCACCAAACGGCATGGCCGGGTCGAGCAGCACGTGGGCGTTGACCCAAACAGTGCCGGCCTCGATGCGCGGCACCAGGTTCATCGCTTTGCCGAGGTCATTGGTCCACAGACTCGCGGCCAGGCCGTAGCGGTTGTCGTTGGCCAGGGCGATCACGGCGTCTTCATCGTCAAACGGCATCACCCCCAGTACTGGGCCGAACACCTCTTCGCGGGCCACCGCCATGCTGTGATCGATGTCGGCCAGAATGGTCGGCTGCACATAGAAGCCCTCGCCTTCCACCAACTCGCCCCCGGACACTACTCGTGCGCCTTCGCGACGCGCCAGCTCGATGTGCTTGAGCACGCTTTGCTGCTGCTTGCGTGAGACCAGCGGGTTGATCGCCGCCTCGCCGTTCATGCCTGCGCCGATGGGCATCGCCGATACGGCGGCGGCGAGTGCTTCAACGAATTGATCGTGGATCGAGCGATGCACGTAGAAGCGCGAAGCCGCGGCACACACCTGGCCGTTGTTCAGCAGACCGCCGAGGATTGCGCCCTGCACGGCTTTTTCGATGTCGGCATCGGCCAGCACGATCATCGGGTTTTTGCCGCCCAGCTCCAGCGAGAACCGCGTCATGTTTTCCATGCACGCTACGCCGACGCTTTTGCCCACCGCCGTGGAACCGGTGAAGGACACTTTGCTCACCAGTGGATGCGCCGTCAGCACACCACCGACATTGGCGCCGCCACCGGTGACGACGTTGAACACGCCCGCCGGAATCCCCGCTTCCAGCGCCAGTTCAGCCAGGCGCATGGCGGTCAGCGGAGTTTCCATCGCCGGCTTGATGATCACCGTGCAACCGGTGGCCAGCGCCGGCATCAGCTTCCACGCCGCGATCAGCAACGGGAAGTTCCACGGCACGATCCCGACCACCACGCCCACCGGCTCACGCTTGGTGAACGCGGTGAATTTCGCCCCCGGCGGCAGCGGAATCGACACGTCAAAGGTCTGCCCTTCGATTTTGGTCGCCCAGCCGGACATGTAGCGCATGAACTCCACGGTGGCGTTCAGATCCAGTGCGCGCGCCATGTTGATCGACTTGCCCTGGCTCAGGGTTTCCAGCTGCGCCAGCTCTTCGGCATGCGCTTCTACCAGCGCAGTGAAGTTCAGCAGGATGCGTTCGCGGTCCGCCGGGCGCAGGCCCGACCACACGCCGGACTTGAAGGCTTTATGCGACGACTGCACGGCTTGCTCGACCACGTCCAGCGGCGCGTCGAGGGTTTCGCACAGGGTTTTTCCGGTGGCCGGGTTGACCACGGCAATACGCGGCCCTTCGGCGAACACCCATTGGCCATCGATAAAACAGCCGTGGCGGCGGTCAAGGAATGCAGCAACCTGCGGCAGGATTTCAACGTTGCTCATAAATCACCTTTGGTTCAGACGTGTTGTTCAGCCGGATAACGGGCTGATTACTGTTGTTCTTTGAGGAAACACACGACCGCCTGGCGATCGTCGGCCGAAGCCAGGCCCATGTAGGGCATGTAGGTCCCTGGCACGAAGGCCTGGGGTTGGGTGATGAGTTGCGCGATGTTCTCGGCCTGCCAGTTGATGTCTTTGCTGCGCATGGCCTGGGAATAGTTGAAGCCTTCCAGCGAGCCGGATTTGCGCCCGACCACACCCGCCAGGTTCGGCCCCATCATTCCCGTCATGCCCTTGGTCACCGAATGGCAGACCGCGCATTCATTGGCGAAGACCTGGGCGCCATGTCCCTGGTCGGGCGCGCAGTCAGCGGCCAACGCGGTGTGCGCGAGGGTGAGTGAGAGCAGACCGATGAGGGGCAATCGCAGCGAGGTGAACATAGGAAAACGACCTTGAAAATCCGCGCTCATCCATTGAGCGGCAACACGGGAGCGCCGACGCAGCGGTGCATCGACAGGGTTGAGAGGGATTGTCGATGGTCAGTGATGCGCAGGTTTTGCCCTGCGTGCCAGTCGTATTGGCGAGGCTGCCAAACCGGGCATTTTGGCAAGCACAGCCAACTCTTTGGCAACCACACAAAAGGCCGGAAAAGTTCCGCGCCTTAGTATCGAAAAAGACCGCAAACCTGCGCTCAAGAACAAGAACGGATGCCACACATGCTCAAGTCCCCCTTGCTGCGTCTCTCTACACTTGCCCTGATGATCAGCGCCGGCCATGCCGGCGCGTACGAACTCTACGCCGATGACGACAGTCACCTGAACGCCACGCTGGAAGCGGTCTTCGGCATCTTCCACAGCCAGGAAAACTACGCGCTGTCCGGTCGCCTCGACCCGGGTTCTTCGTCGTGGCGCGAGGGCTACATCAAATATGGCCTGAGCTTCGACAAGGGCCTGGCCGGTGTCGGCACCGCATATGGCGCGGCGAACCTGCTCAGCTCCGGCACCTGGGGCGACGGCGATGCCGCAGGCTTCAGCGACGGTTCGGAACGCACCACCAAATTCGAAGACGCCTACCTCGGCTGGCGTTCGGGCAAGCTGTTCGACGTGCTCGGCGAGGACGGCGTCGACCTGTCCTTCGGTCGTCAGAACATCGTGGTCGGTGATGGTTTCCTGATTAATGGCGACGCGCTCAACCTGGGCAAAGGTCTGGCCGACGGTGAGTTCAACCGCGGAGGCGCGTACTGGCTGGCGGCGCGCAAAGCCTTCGACGAGACCGCGGTGTTGCGTCTGGGAGGCAAGGAAGGCTGGCGTGGCGACTTGATGTGGTTGAAGTCCGATAACCGCGCACAAGCGAAAACCGAAATGTACGTCGGCACGCTTGAGCATGTCGCCGAAGCAGGCACGGTCGGCTTGACCTACATCGACACCACCGATGTCGACGAAGAATTCGCCTCCCCTTCGCAGCTTGAACGCGACGGCATGAAAACCTACAGCCTGCGCGCAGCCGGCAATGCCGGGGTGCAAAACCTGTTCCTCTCCGGCGAATACGCCAAGCAGGACAAACCCCACACCAGCACTGAAGACGCCTGGTACCTGGAAGCCGGCTGGACCTTCGCCGACGTGGCCTGGACGCCAAATGCCAGCTACCGCTACAGCCGTTTCTCGGAAGGTTATGACACGCTGTTCTATGGATTCAGCCGTGGCTTCGGCACCTGGTTCCAGGGTGAAGTCGCCGGTAACTACGCCGGCCCGTTCAACACCAACTCGCGTATCCAGCAAGTCAAGTTCACCGTCTCGCCGCTGGAGAACCTGACGGTCGGTGCGATGTATTTCAACTTCGACACCATCGACCGCAACCTCGGCAATACCGATGGCCACGAAGTCGATCTGTATGCCGAATGGCACGTCAACGAGCACCTGACGGTGATGCCGCTGATCGGCCTCTATCAGCCGGACAAAAGCGCCGACGAAGGTGGCACGCAGCTGGGCAGCAACGACAAGAACCTCTACAGCCAGGTGATTTTCGCCACTACGTTCTAAGACTTAACCGCAGCGCGATCCTTTTAGTAGCTGGCGAAGCCTGTGGGAGCGGGCTTGCTCGCGAATGTGGCCTGACATTCAGCATTGATGTCGACTGGCACACCGCTTTCGCGAGCAAGCCCGCTCCCACAGGCTTCGCCAGTCGCTACAGGGATTGCGTTGCTCTTCAAGGAAAAAGGCCTTTCCAATGCACAAAAAATTCCTGACGATTCAGAGCAAGATTGCCCTGCTCGCCGGCCTCTGCCTGCTGTTGGTGGTGGGTTTGCTGATGGGTTTGTCGCTGTATCAAACCCATCGGAGCAGCCAGCAAGTGGCCGAGGCCAGCAGCGAAATGCTCGCCAACGCCGCCAAGGAACACATGCAGGCGCTGGGCAAAGTGCAAGCGATGCAGGTGCAACGCACCTTCATGCAGACGCACGAATATGGCCAAGGGTTGTCGCGCTATTTGCTCTACCTGAGGCAGTTGCAACATCAGGGCAACCTTACCCGTCCACAACTGCGCCAGGAGCTGAGCACCCAGCTGCACCAGGCCCTGATCGACAAGCCCGACCTGCTCGGGCTTTATGTCATTTTCGAACCCGATGCCCTGGACGGCGCCGACGCTGGTTTCGTCGATCAGGCGGCCATGGGCAGCAACGAAACCGGGCGCTTTTCGCTGTATTGGGTGCAAAGCAAACCCGGCGAACTGCAAGCGGTGATCGGTGACGAAGCGCTGCTCGCCAACACCTCGCCCGGCCCCAGCGGCGCGCCCTACAACGCCTTCTACACCTGTGCCCGTGACACCCGCAAAGCCTGCGTTCTGGAGCCATATTTCGACGAGGCCTCCGGCAGCCGCAAACTGGTGACCAGCATCGCGTTCCCGCTGCTGGACCATGACAAGGTCATCGCCGTGGTCGGCCTCGACATCAACCTCGCCGCCCTGCAAAAGAACAGCGAAGCCAGCGCGCTCCAACTGTTCGATGGCAACGGGCAGATCAGCATCGTCAGCCCGCGCGGGGTGATTTCCGCCAACAGCCAGGACGTCAGTCGCCTCGGGCAACCGCTGGACAATGTAGAGGTGATGGACACCTTGCGTCAGGGCCAGCCGAAAGTGTTCGTCGATCAACAGCAGATCAAAGTGCTTGAGCCGCTGGCACCGATTGTCGGTGCAGCGCCGTGGGGCGTGCTGGTTGGCGTGCCGCAGAACGTGCTGCTCGCCCCGGTCACCACGCTGCAACAGGAACTCGATGCGCAAGCCGTGCGAAGCACCGCGCTTGAGCTGTTGCTGGGCGGCGGCTCGGCGCTGCTTGGCCTGGTGTTGATCTGGTACGCGGCGTATCGCATCACCCGGCCGCTGCAACTGCTGACGCGGGTCATGGAGGATATTTCCCGGGGCGAAGGCGATCTGACCCGACGCCTGGCCGTGCAATCAAGGGATGAAATCGGCCAACTGGCGACGGCGTTCAACCGCTTTGTCGAACGTATTCACCATTCCATTCGCGAGGTGTCTTCGGCGGCGCTCGGCGTCAACGAAGGCGCCAAGCGTGTGCTGTTGGCGTCCAACGCATCGCTGAGCAATTTCGATGAACAATCGACCCGCACCAACAGCGTCGCCGCTGCGATCAACGAACTGGGCGCCGCTGCCCAGGAAATTGCGAACAATGCCTCCGATGCCTCGCAGCAAGCCTCCGCCGCGCGCCAACAGGCCGAAGACGGGCGTCAGGTGGTCGAGCGCACGATTGAGGTGATGAACGAACTGTCCGGAAAAATCAGCGCGTCGTGCGTCAACATCGAAGCGCTGAACAGCAAAACCGTGAACATCGGGCAAATCCTCGAAGTGATCAAAGGCATCTCCCAGCAGACCAACCTCCTCGCCCTCAACGCTGCCATCGAAGCAGCACGGGCGGGTGAAGCGGGCCGCGGCTTTGCCGTGGTCGCCGACGAAGTGCGCAGCCTGGCCGGACGCACACAGACCTCGGCGGCAGAGATTCAGCAGATGATTGAAGCACTGCAAGTCGGTGCGCGTGAGTCGGTGACAACCATGACCGAGAGCCAGCAGCACAGCGAGGAAAGCGTCAGCATCGCCAACCTCGCCGGCACGCGACTGGGCAGCGTGACGCAACGCATTGGCGAGATCGACAACGTCAACCAATCGGTCGCCGCAGCCACTGAAGAACAAACCTCGGTGGTCGAGGCGTTGAACGTGGACATCACCGAGATCAACACGCTGAACCAGCAAGGAGTGGAGAACCTGCAATCGACATTGCAGGCATGTACCGAGCTGGAACGCGAGGCCGGACGGCTGAATCAGTTGGTCGGGAGTTTTCGGATCTGAAGGCAGCGGTGCCTGATCTACCGCTATCGCGAGCAAACGGAACGCCGCCCGGCTGCTCCTACAGTGACCGCGTCCGTCCGGGCACCCCGGTCACCTGTAGGAGCGAGGCTTGCCCGCGATGAACGATAACGCGGTGTTTCAGCAAGCCGCCACAGCATGCTCAATCCGATGAAACAACCGGTTGAAATACACCAGGCTATCGCCCTCCCCGCGCACGCCCACCTTCGACAATTCCACAAACATCACCGAATGCGACCCGACTTCCTTGCACTCGCTGATCCGCCCTTCCAGCTGCACCAGTGCATCACGCAGCACCGGCACGCCTGTGTCGCCGCCGTCCCACAAGTCCCAGGCAAACCGCTCGGCCATCGGCACTTGGGTCATGCCGGCGAAGTGTCGGGCCAGTTCTTCCTGTTCGCCGCACAGCACGTTGACGCACAGCCGGCCGTTGGTGCGAAACACATCGTGGGTGGCGCTGTTGCGGTTGACGCACACCAGCACGGTCGGTGGCGAATCCGTCACCGAGCACACGGCGCTGGCGGTGATACCGCAGCGACCGCCCGGGCCGTTGGTGGTGATGATGTTCACCGCCGCCGGCAGTTGCGCCATGGCGTTGCGAAAGTCGATTTGCTGCTGGCTCAGGTTGGCCATGTCGGTGCCCCTTCCTTCAGGAGGACCGCGTGTTCGCGGCCCGTGGGTGATGGAACAAGACTAAAGCCCGGCGTGGCGCGCAACCATTCTGACGATCCCCATGCCGAGGTAGGCTTTCCGCTAGTCGACTAGGTGGTTTCTTTATCGTCAGGGCCCGTCGCAGTGGGTATTCTGCTGGAATGCACCAACATAGGTGCCGACGTCCGCCGCAGCGTGCACGCGTGCGAAAACAATAATTAGAAAATCTCGTGGCAACCCCTGATGGAAACCCGCAAACCGATTGTTTATATCGTTGATGATGACAAAGACCTGCGCACCTCGCTGGCCTGGTTGTTGGAGTCGGTCAGTGTCCAGGCGCAATGCTTTGCCGGCGCTGAAGAGTTCCTGAGCCAGTACGACCCCAAGCAACCGGCGTGCCTGGTGCTGGACGTGCGCATGCCGGAAACCAGCGGCTTTCAGCTGCAGGAAATCCTCAACCAGCGTGGCAGCACCCTGCCGACGATCTTCGTGTCCGCCCATGGCGACATTCCGATGTCGGTGACCGCGATGAAGAACGGTGCGCTGGATTTCGTCGAGAAACCCTACAACCCGCAGCAGATGATCGACCGCATACAAGCGGCGCTGAAGACCGCCGTGCATGCCCAGGCCGATCAGCAGCAACGCCAGCACCTGCAAGGCAAACTCGCCCTGCTGACCAGCCGTGAACGGGAGGTGTTGATGCTGGTGATCGATGGCAAGGCCAGCAAGGTCATCGCCCGGGAGCTGAACATCAGCGTGAAAACCGTTGATGTGCACCGGACCAAGATCAAGGAAAAGATGGGCGTGACCAGCATTGCCATGCTGGTGCGCGAAGTGCTGCATTTACCGGTGGATGAGCCGTCTCGGCATTGAGGGACCTGCGGCGGTCATGAGGCCGCCATCGCCAGCAAGCCGGCTCCTACAGGGGTCCGCAGCGAACACAAGGTATGTGCACGGCGAAGATCTACTGTAGGGGCCGGCACATTCAACATCAATGGTGCCTGATACTCCGCCATCGCCAGCAAGCCGGCTCCTACAGGGGTGTGCAGCGAACTCAAGGTATGTGAACGGCGAGGATCTACTGTAGGAGCCGGCTTGCTGGCGATGGGGTCGGCACATGCAACATTGATGGCGTCTAATGCCCCGCCATCGCCGGCACGCCGGCTCCTACAGGGGTCTGCAGCGAACACGAGGTATGTGCGCGGCGAAGATCTACTGTAGGAGCCGGCTTGCCGGCGAAGGGGTCGGCACATGCAACATCAATGGCGCCTGACACTCCGCGATCGCCGGCAAGCCAGCTCCTACAGGGGGCTGCAGCGAACTCAAGGTATGTGCACGGCGATGATCTACTGTAGGAGCCGGCTTGCTGGCGATGAGGCCGGCACATTCAACATCAATGGCGCCTGACACTCCGCCATCGCCAGCAAGCCGGCTCCTACAGGGGTCTGCAGCGAACTCAAGGTATGTGCACGGCGATGATCTACTGTAGGAGCCGGCTTGCCGGCGATGGGGCCGGCACATTCAACATTGGTGGCGTCTGATGCCCCGCGATCGCCGGCAAGCCGGCTCCTGCAGGAGAGGTCAGTTGTGGCTGTAGCGCTTGCGATAGGCCCCGGGCGATACGCCGAAGCGGGATTTGAACGCCGAGGAGAAGTAGCTGGAATCAGAGAATCCCCAGGCGTAACACAGCGCCGAGAGCTTCTGCTCGTCAGGTGAGCGGCGCAGGTTTTCCGCGCAGAAATCCAGGCGTCGGTGCTTGATGTATTGCGCCACCACCAGGCCGCGCTTGGAGAACATCCGGTACAACCCGCGCACCGAAATCCCTACCTCACGGGCAATCAGCTCGGGGCACAGGTCTTCGGCGCTGATGTGTTCGTCGATGTAGGCGATGATCTTGCGAAACTGCCGCTCGTGGGCATCTGCGCCGCTGTCGCGGGCACTGATCCCGGGCAACAACAGGCTGACCAATGCATCCAGTACCGCTTCGCTTTCCTGCATGTCCAGGCCTTCCTGCTGCCGGGTATCCAGCACCAAGCGGTTGGCCATCGCCGCCAGTGGTGTACCGGCCGCGATGCGTGTAGCGCAGTTGACTGCATTGAAATGCGAACCGCGCTCGACCACCTGACGCGGCAGGATCAGCGACAACTGTCGGGAATCCTCGTTGTAGGTCATGTCACTCGGGCGGCAGGCGTCGATCAGGGCGATGTCGCCCGTGCCCAGTTGAGCGCGGTTGTCGCCCTGCTCCAGCCGGGAACTGCCACGCATCTGGAACACCGCGTAATAGTGGCCGTCGCTGCTGACGCTGACGTCCTTGCTGGTGCGATACAGGTGCACATGCGCCATGTCGACGACACTGAGGTTGATCGCGCCGCTGCGATATTCCGCCAGCTCACCGTAGAAATCCGTATCCAGGGCCCGGGCATCGAAACGCCCGCAGGCCTGGTTGACCTGGCTCAGCCAGCTTTCGAACGCCTCGTTGCGAACCGCCGAAGAAGTCATCATCACTGCAAAGCCTCACGCATTTTATTGTTATTTTTCGACCGCTTCGTCGAGCGGTTCGGCAAATGTTACTTACCTTGGCTGTCTCCTCCTTCGACGGCCGCCGGGCCCTATTCAACAGGCTCCGACGCTGGCTTGCCAGCCTTCCCTTGCGTTAGATGTCCAATACCAGACGGGCGGAAACAGCGCGGGAAACGCAGGCGCAAATCTGTTTGTTGGACGCCTTTTCCTTGTTCGACAAACAGTTGTCGCGGTGCTCCGGCACACCGTCCAGCACCTCGACGATGCAGGTGCCGCAGATGCCTTCGCGGCATTCAGTGTCGATGTCACAACCGTGAGCCTGCAACACATCGACCAGACTCGCGTTGGCCGGCACCTGAAGCACCACGCCGGAACTGGCCAGCTCCACTTCAAAACCGCCACTCGGACCGGCATTTGCTGCGGGATCGGCCTGGAAGTGCTCAAGGTGGATCGCATCGTCGCAGCGGCTGCGCGCCGCCACTTCCACCACTTTGTTCATGAACGGTGCCGGGCCGCAGGTGTACACGTGTGCGGTACTACCTGCGTGGTCAAGGCATTCACTCAACGTGGCATCCATGTCACCCGGCTCGATGCCGTAGTGGAACTGCACATGCCCGGTGAACGTGCTCGCCAACAGCTCGGCGAACGCTGCGTATTGCGGCGAACGGGCGAAATAATGCAGGCGCCACGGCTGGCCGTTTTCGCTCAGCCGATAAGCCATGCTCAGCAGCGGCGTGACGCCGATACCGGCGGCGCACAACACATGTTCGCTGGCCGTCGGGTCGAGGCGGAACAGGTTGCGCGGCGCGCCCATTTCCAGCTCCATGCCCTCTTCCACCTCGTGCAGCGCCGCTGAACCGCCACGGGACTGCGCCTCTTTCTTCACCGCCACCAGGTACGCGCGGCGGTCCTGCGGCGGGCTGCACAGCGAATACTGGCGGGTCACTCCGGTCGGCCCGGTCAGGTCGACGTGGGCACCCGGTTCATAGGCGTCGAGCGGCTGGCCGTCACTGCGCACGAGGCGAAAGGAACGGATATCCAGCGCTTCGTCGACGATCCTTTCGATCTTCACCTTCATCATTGCATCACCTGAAATACGGTTGATTTTGTTTTTACGGCACCTGCGGGCACCTGCGTTTGTCTGGTGTAAAACACCTTGTAGGAGCCGGCTTGCTGGCGATGGCGGCCTTGAGACTTGCATCGCCAATGAGGGCGTCATCGTCGGAACGCCGCCCGCAGCAAGCCGGCTTCTACAGATTTGTATCGCCGATGAGGACGCCATCGCCGGCAAGCCGCCTCCTACAAGGGTTGTGTGTGAAGCCTTGCTTAGCGCATGAACAGGCCGCCGTTGATGTCCCAGCACGCGCCGGTTACGGAGGCGGCGTGGTCGGCGATCAGCAGCAACACGCTGTCGGCGATGTATCCGGGGTCGCCGAGGGTGCCGGCCGGGATCATTTTCAGGATCTGTTCCAGACGCTCCGGGGCCACGGTTTCGCGCACCACCGGCAAGTCCAGCGGCCCCGGCGAAATGCTGTTGACCGTCACGCCTTGCGGGGCCAGTTCACGGGCGAAGACCTTGGTCAGCGTCGCCACGCCGCCCTTGGCCGCTGCGTAATGCGCGCCGGTGGCGGTGCCGCCGTTCTGCCCGGCGAGCGAGGCGATGTTGACGATGCGGCCAAAACCACGCTCGGCAAAGTGCGCGCCGAACACCTGGCACGCGACAAAAGTGCCGCGCAGGTTGATTGCCATCGACTCGTCGAACTCCTCGGGGGTGATGTCCATCAACGCGGCGACTTTCGACACGCCGGCGTTGTTCACCAGGATGTCGCAGCCGCCCCAATGCTCGACCAGCACGTCGCGGGCATGCTGGAAGTCGGCCTTGCTGCGCACATCCAGCTCAATGGCGACAGCACTGGCACCGCTGGCATCCAGCTCGGCAGCCAATCGCCGCACGCCCTCGAGACGCACGTCCGCCAGGGCGACGCGATAACCCGCCCCGTGCAGACGGCGGGCGATGCACTCGCCCAGTCCGCGCGAGGCACCTGTTACAAGGGCTACTCGACTCATGATGTTGCCCTCACAAAAGGAAGCCGAGCGCGCTCAGGCTGTCGGTGGAGTTGATCAGCCGCACCACTTTGCGCTCCAGGGTCGGCACGCCATCGGTGAAACGGATACGGTGGTTCAGGTCGGCCACAAACGGCGTGTGCACGCCGCGTTTGTAGGCGTACAGCAACTGCGCCGAGTTGACTTCGACGATGTCGCCGGCGGCTTCGACCAGGCGGAAACGCGAGACGGAGCGGATGGTTTTCGCCGCGTCCACTGCCGATGGCGAGTAGCCGGCGGTCAGGCGTTCGATGCGCAAGTCACGCATGCGCGCATCGTCGTAGGCGTAGTTGAGGTTCGCTTCGAAGTCCTCGGTGTCCGGGTCGATCGGCACGATGTACTTGCCGCTGTCGCTCCACAGGGTCGCCCATTCGGCGTAGTTCTTGTGGTCGAGCAATTCGGCTTCGCGCCAGATGAATTCGATGGCCTGGGCCAACGGGCCGGAAAAACCGTTCAGGGTGTCGTGATTGCTCATTGGCTCATCATCCTTTTCCACATGTCGTAGGCACCGCGCATGCCGCCTTCGTCGGTGGCGTGGCTGACTTTGTCGCCGTTCTCGGCAGTGATTTCGCGATTGAGGCCACGGTTGACCAGGATCGGCGCGTCGACGCCGGCGTACGAACCGCGCTGCACACGGTCCCAGGCCTCGGCGTCGTCCGGGCTGCCGAAACCGAACGGGCCCTGGAAGTGTTCGTGGATGCGCATGCGTTCGCGGTTGGCGATTTCCGGTCCGCCGTCCATACCGAGGGCAACGTGGCGGATCTCGGTTTCAGTGACCGACACCGGGCGCAGCACGCGGAAGAACGACATCGACATCGCGACGTTAGGGAACAGGTTCAGGTTGAAACCGGCGCCGTGCAGCGAGCGCACGATGCGACGGACTTGCGCAGGCTCCATGGTTTTCGACAGCTCTTCAGTGACGTGAGCGAAGCGCTCCTGCAACTGTTCGGTGCCGTCGTCATGGTCCAGATCGACATGCTCCGGCACCATCACCATCACGCTGTGGCCGTTGCCCAGCGAATGGGTGACCGCTTGTTCGTCAGTCATGAACGAGAGCATTTCCGAGGTTTCCTCATCCACCGACGACATGAACGACTTGTGCACGATCGGGAAGTGATAACCGTCGGTGGTGTTTTCCAGCTGGATCTTCCAGTTGCCCTTGAAGCTGAACTTGTGTTCGCCCTGGGTCTTGATCGGGAAACCGGCGCCCTGCTTCATGAACAGGTCCATCCAGTGTTTGGCGCCGCCGAGGAAATCTTCCAGCGGCTCGATCTCGTCGTTGTAGCTGGCGAACACCATGCCGGCGTAACTTTCCACGCGCAGGCTGGTCAGCGGCAATTCGGACTTTTCCAGAAT
This sequence comes from Pseudomonas sp. IT-P44, assembly GCF_949768225.1. Classification (NCBI taxonomy): domain Bacteria; kingdom Pseudomonadati; phylum Pseudomonadota; class Gammaproteobacteria; order Pseudomonadales; family Pseudomonadaceae; genus Pseudomonas; species Pseudomonas sp. IT-P44. The sequence continues at coordinate 73,913 of NZ_CATKQM010000017.1, forward strand.
GCCTTCGTAGCCGTCCGGATACGGCAGCGCACGGAGCTTGCCGTCAAGACCGTACGACCAGCTGTGATACGGGCAAGTGAAACCGGTGGCGTTGCCTTTGTGTTTTTCACACACCGTGGCGCCACGGTGCCGGCAGCGGTTTTCCAGGACGTTGATGTTGCCCTTCTTGTCGCGTACCACAATCACCGGGCGACGGCCGATGGTCGCGGTCTTGAAGTCGCCGCTGTTGCGCACTTCGCTTTCGTGGGCAACCCACACCCAGGTGCGGTAGAAAATCTTTTCCAGCTCGGCTTCGAACAGCGCCGGATCGTTGTACAGCGAGACGTCGACGCGGTCGTGCTGGACCAGGTCTTCGGGGCTTTTCGATGATGCGATCAGCCGGTATTCATGAGTGCTCATGCGGTTCTCCTCATGGCTTTTTATGATTTCTTGTTAGGGGTCGACCGTTCGCCGGCCATGCTCTGTTGCAACTGCGCACCGAAGGCGCAGACCAGCTCGTCCTGACCTTTACGACCGACAATCTGCAGGCCGACTTTCAATCCGCTGCCCTCCAGTTCCACCGGCACCGTCAGCGCCGGATGGCCGCTGAGGTTGAACGGCCGCACCAACGGGGTCATGCCGGCCACCGCTTTGCTGGCGCTGCGGGCTTCGATCAGCGTCGGTGGCAGGCTGGGCATCGTCGGCAACAGCAGCACCGCGAATTCTTCCAGCGCGGCGTCCACTTGCTGGCTGAAGCGCGCGCGGACTTTCTCCGCTTGTGCCAGGTCCGCCGCGCTGGTGCGACTCGCGGCCAGCAGGCGTTGCTCGACATCCGCGCCAATCAGGCCTTTACCCGTGAGGTGGCCGAACGCGGCCCAGTTTTCAAAATTGATCACGGTGAGGCCTGCGGCGAATGCGGCTTCGAAATCGCTCAGGTGCAGCTGGCTGCGACGCCAGCCTGCGCAGTCGGCGGCAGCGCCGAGGCATGCTTGAAGATGCGGGTCGCAGTCGACTTCAAGAAAACCCACCGACGCGTTGCCAGAGGGCAACCCCTGCACCTGGAAGCCTGGGCAAATCACTTGCATCGCCGCGATCAGATCCGCCATGTCGGCGGCAAACGGCCCGACGCAATCGAGGCTGGAAGCCGCTGGATGCGCACCGACCCGACTGACCCGCCCATAAGTCGGTTTCAAGCCGGCGATGCCGCAGCACGCCGCCGGTACGCGAACCGAGCCGCCGGTGTCAGTGCCGATGGCGATGTCCGCCAGACCGGCGGCAACCGCTGCCGCCGAACCGCTGGAAGAGCCGCCCGGCACGCGGTCCGGTGCTTGCGGGTTGATCGGCGTGCCGGTCCAGTCGTTGATCCCGGTCACGCCAAACGCCAACTCGTGCATATTGGTTTTGCCAACGATTTGCCAGCCTGCGTCGAGGATCGCGTCCACCACGTCGGCGTTGCGCAGCGCCGGTTCCGCATCGGCAAACGCACGACTGCCCGAGCGGGTCGGATGGCCGGCGATGTCGATCGAGTCCTTGATCGCGACCCGCTTGCCGTCGCCACCGAGTAAAAATTCGCTGATAAACGTGCTCATGCGCCCGACTCCGAGGTGAAGAGGTCCGAATTGAACAAGCGTTGCGTGCGGAAATGCGCGATCAGCCAGACACCCTCGACACAGCGAAAATCGATGTTCAAGCGCGTGCCGAACAACTCGCTGCGCCCATCGGCGTAGGTCGACACCTGCTGCATGATCCACTGCCCCTGCGCGGTGCTGCCGTCGACCAGGATCGACTCGCTGGTGAGGTAATGCAGGTTCAGGTGAAAGTGCTCCGAGGGCGGCAAGTAACCGCCGACAAACGCCGCAATCGCCTCACGCCCGCGATGCTCGCCGAAGGTTTGCGCGGTGACGCTGCCGACGCCTTCCCACACGGCGTCGATGCAGAACAATTGCGCCAACTCGCTGACGTGGGTGACCGCCCTCGGCACGTCGCACAGGTCCATGTAGCGCGCCATCAAGCGGCGCACCTGGCTCTCCCCTTCGAGCGTCGCCAGACGCTGCAACAAGGCCTCGTTCATGGCTTACACCCTGGCGGCATCAGGGATGGTCAGTGGACGACCGATGCGCGCTTCAACCTTGGCGTAGCGCCACAGACTGTACTCGTTCACCGGCGTGGTGCGGAACAGATTGCAGGCATCGATCACCGACTGGTGGCAGTCGACGTCGGCCATGATGTAGACGGTCCACGGCGAGGTGGTGGACGGGCCGACCATCAGCCGGTCATCGTCCATCGCACCGAGCACAGTGATGCCGGGCATGGCGCCGAGCGAGCCCATCATCTGGCTGAAGCCTTTCCAGACGCTCAGGCCTTCGCCGGTGGGCAGGTCGAAAAAGTTCTGGGTGATGCCGATGCAGAAGACGACGCGCAGCGGTTCTTGGGTGGTCTGGGACATGAATATTGATCCTTGAAGAGTGGGTTCAGATGTAGCCAGGGAACGGCGGCACGCCGAGGAACACCGAGCCGGCGCCGTCGTACAGGCCTTCGCTGAGGAACGCGTGCTGGGTGACCACCATCGAATCGCGCAGGTAACGCTGCAGCGGATGGCGCAGGTAAATCGCGGTGGTGCCGGCGAGGCTGTACGCGCTCTGCACCACGGCGGCGCCCGCCTGGGACACGTGAATCGCGGACAAGCGCAACAAGCTGGTTTGTTCGGCGGTGACCGGGTTGCCGGCGAGGATCGAATTCCACACTTGCTCGGTGGCGTTGTAGAAGAAGCCACGGGCGGCGGCCAGTCGGGCTTCGGCCTTGGCGATCTCGATGCGCACGTAGGCGCGGTCGGCCATTTTCGGTGCCCCGGTGATGCCGCTGCCGGCGGCCATGCGACTGACTTCGTCGAGGGCGGCACGGGCCAGGCCAAGGTTGACCACGGCCAGCACTTGCGCGGCGTAGGCAATCGACGGGTAGCGGAACAGCGGCTCGTCGATGGTCGAGGCACCGCCACGGATGAAGGTCCAGCGTTCGTCGACGTGTTTGTCGCTGACGCGCAGGTCGTGACTGCCGGTGCCTTTGAGCCCGACCACGTCCCAGTTTTCGATGATCTCGACCTGGTCCGCACGGAACACCGCGGTGCGCGGCTTGCCACCCGCCGCGCCAATCCCCACGCCGAGCAAGTCGGCGCCCTTGCAGCCGCTGGCGAATTTCCAGGTGCCGTTGACCTGCCAGCCGCCCTCGACAGCTTCAGCCGGTTGCAGCGGGAACAGGCCACCGGCGAACACCAGGTCCGGGCTTTGGGCGTAGATTTCGGCGAGGGTTTCCGGCGGCAATGCGGCGAGGTAGACGCCGGCGCTGCCGAAGCTGGCGACCCAGCCCGCAGAGCCGTCGGCTTCGGAAATACGCTCGATCATTTGCAGGAACAGCGCCGGCGCCAGGGCGTCACCGCCGAAGCATTTCGGCGTGGCGGCGCGGTAGATGCCCACGTGCTTGAAGCGCTCGATCATGTCCCGTGGCACGTGGGAACCGGCGTCGAATTCATCGCGACGCTGGCGCACTTCCGCCAGCACCTGCTCAAAGGCCTGGCGGTGGACGGTGTTGCCGTCGACGCCTGGCAGAGGGTCTTTCTCCGCGACAGCTGAACGCAGCATGGGCTTTCTCCGTTTTGCTTATTGTTGTTGGGGCGTGCCTAACGACATCGATCCCTGTAGGAGCGAGGCTTGCCCGCGAACGAGACACCTCGGTCTTAATGGCAAACCGCGTTATCGTTCTTCGCGGGCAAGCCTCGCTCCTACAGAAGCAGAGAAGATGCGTGGCTGCCCTTGCATTGAGGTCCAGTGTAAAAACCGCGTCGGGTCGCCACTATTGGTGCGTGCAGCCTCTTCACTAAAGGAATCCCCTAGCCCGCCCCCGGTTACCTCTGAGCGCATCCCCACGCGCAAGCGGGTATAAAAAGCCATACTTTCCCTTCACCGGTTCCTCAGGACTGCGCGATGTACCTGCCAAAACCGCACGACTTTTTCACCCTCATCGAAGCCATGCCGCTGTGCATCATTCTTCACGATGCGCAGAGCAAGGAGATCCTCTGGGCCAACACCGCCGCCCTCGACGCGCTGGGTTTTACCCTCGAAGAACTGACGCCGCTGAAAGCCCCGGACATGACCCGTGACGCGCCCAAGTACCGGCGCTCGGTCGGCCTGCGCTGGCTGGAAGGCGCAGCGCGCACGGGCCAGCGCGCCATCGAGTGGTGTTATCGCTCCAAGCAAGGCGTGGAAATCCTCTCCGAGGCCGTCGCTACGCTGGTGCATCTGGAAGGTCGCGATGTGCTGATGGTGCAGTTCCGCGACATCTCCAGGGAGGACAAGGTCAAGCGCGACCTCAAGCGTTTCGAAAGCCGGCTCAAGGCATTCATGCAGGACCTCGCCGAAGGTGTCGCGGTGCTCGGCCCTGAAGGTGATATCCGCTTTATCAGCGACTCCGGCGCGCACCTGCTCAACAGCGAAGAACACACGCTGATCGGCGAAAACTTCCTGTCATGGTGCGACGACGATTCGCGCCGCCGGCTGCTGCAACAGCTGGCCAGCGAGACCCCGGAACATGCGCCCTTCCGCGTGCACTACCACCTGCAACGCCGCGACGGTGAATGGCGCTGGCATGAGGCGACGTGTCGTTTTATCGAGATCGAAGACGACCTGGTCGGTCACCTGCTGCTGTTTCGCGACGTCACCGAACAAGTGCGCGCCGAAGAAGCACGGCGGGTCAGCGAGCAGAAACTCGAATACCTGGCGCGCTACAACGCCATGGGCGAAATGGCCGTGGCCATTGCTCATGAGCTAAGCCAACCGCTGGCCGCCACCCGCAACTTTATCGAAGGCGCAGTGATTCGCCTGGGCAAGGAGTCCGCCACGGATCAGGGCGTCGCCTGGGGTTTGCAAAACGCCGTGCGGCAAATCGAGCATGCGTCGCTGATCATCAAAAGCGTGCGCGATTACGTGGTCAAACTGGAGCAGGCCGAAGAGCTGATCGACCTCAACGAACTGCTGCGCGAAACCCGCTATTTCATCAGCCTGCGCGCCGATCCGAGCCTGGTCCGCGTCGAGATTGTCGCCAGTCCCGCGCCGCTGTGGGTGAGCTGCGAGAAGGTGCTGATCGGTCAGGTCATTCTTAACCTGGCGTTCAACGCGATTGAAGAAATGAGCGATCTGCCTGTTGAACGACGGGTGCTGCGCATTCACGCCAGCCGCGAAAACGACGTGGCGTTGGTGCGCATCGAAGACTGCGGTCGCGGCATTCAGGCCCAGGCGCAAGAGAAGCTGTTCGACGGTTTCTTCTCCTCCAAGGTCAGCGGCAACGGCATTGGCCTGGCGCTGTGCAAAAACATCATCGGCCGCCATCGCGGCGATATCTGGGCGCAAAACCTTGAGCCCTGCGGTGCCGTGTTCACCTTCACCCTGCCCCTCGCAACTCCCGCCTGACACCGCCGAAGAACCTGAATCAAACCACGAACCTGTAGGAGCCAGGCTTGCCGGCGAAGGCGTACTCAAGGACGCCTTCGCCGGCAAGCCTGGCTCCTACAGGTCAGTGGTTTTGGCTTGCAATTGCGGTGTGTGCAGCCGGTTTTTCGAGACTGGCACAGACACACAAACGCTTGGCAGCCACAGCAATTCCCCCCTTCTGCCAGCGAGGCAGAATCGAACTGCAAAAATCTGCCAATGCACTTGCGATTTGCACGAACAATAATTCAGGGAGTTCCCCCTAATGCGAGCCACCAGGATCACCGTACAGTCAGCGCTGAGTCTCAGCCTGCTGGTACTGGGTTTGAACAATGCCAGCGCGGATCTGCCCGCTGACACGATCGGCCAGACCGTTCTGGCATTTCCGCCGGAAGTTCATCGGGCCTTTATCGTCGACGTCGAATTCGAAAGTTTCGTGGCGGGCCGTGTCACCGTGGTCGACCCCGATAAAAAACGCGTGCTCGGCATGGTGCCGACTGGTTTTGCTGCGCCCTCGACGCTCAGCCACGATCAGAAAACCCTCTACAGCGCCGACATCTTTTATTCGCGCGGCACTCGTGGCACCCGCACCGACGTGCTGACCGCCTGGGACAGTTCGACCCTGTCGCCGGCCTGGGAGCTGTTGATTCCTACCAAGCGCGCCGAGTCGCTGACCCAGCGCTACGGCTTGAAGACCAGCGGCGATGACCGCTTTGTCTACGTCTACAACTTCACCCCGTCGACCTCGGTGACCGTGGTCGACACCCAGGCCAAAGCCGTCACCGCCGAACTGGCGATTCCCGGTTGCGTGCTCAACTACCCGATCGGCAATCGCCGTTTCGCCTCGCTGTGCGGCGACGGCAGTTTGCAAGTGATCACACTGAACGATCAGGGCCAGGAAACCGCACGCAGCCGCACGCCGTTCTTTGACCCGAACGCGGAAAAACTGGTGGAACGCGCGGTGAACGTCGGCGACACCTATTACTTCACCACCACCACGGGCACCGTGCGCCCGGTGGATTTCTCGGCCGACGCACCGAAAATCCTGCCGTCCTGGTCGCTGACCAGCGACGAGGAAAAGAAGGCCGGCTGGGCACCGGGCGGCTGGCAGCTGATGGCCGTCGCGCCGAAGCTGAACCGCTTGTACGTGCTGATGCACGACGCGCACGAACCGATGAAGTGGGAAGACCCAAGCCCGCTGATCTGGGCGTTTGATCTGAAAACCCACAAGAAGGTCGCCACGCTGGAGGCACCGGTTCCGGTGTGGAGCATGCAGGCGACCGGCGACGACAAGCCGCTGCTGCTGGGCGCCGACGTTGCAGGCGGTTTGCAGATCTTCGACCTGAAGACCAACACGCTCACCGGCAGCATGGCGAAAGTCGCGAAAACCGCGACTCAGGTCATGAGCTACTAACCGAGGTTCGGCCATGCACTTAGATCCGATCTTCATCATTGCCAGCGCCCTCGCCATCGCGGTGTTGCTGGCCAGTGCCGCGACCCACAAGGTGCGCGCGCCGGCACGTTTTGCCCGGCAACTGGCGGACTACCAACTGCTGCCCGACGTGGCCGTACGCCCCGTCGCACGCGTCATTCCGCTGGTTGAACTGGCCATCGCCTTTGCGCTGCTGGTACCGGTCAGCCGTGCCTGGGCAGCGTTGGGCGCCGCCAGCCTGATCGCACTGTATGCCGCGGCCATTGGCATCAACCTGTGGCGCGGTCGTCGCGATATCGACTGCGGCTGTGCCGGCCCGGACCAGGCTCAACCGCTGCGCCCGGTTCTGCTGCTGCGCAACAGCGCGCTGGTAGCGCTGGCGTTGCTGGCCAGTGTCTCGCCGGTGGTTCGTGACCTGGGTTTTTTCGACGGCTTCGTGACTGTCGCCGCCAGCGCCGTCGCGCTGCTGATTTACGCCGCAGCCGATGGCTTGCTGGCGAACTCCCCTCTTCTGCTCAAACTGATTGGTAGGTGATCAATGGAAGGCTTAATCGTTTCCAACGTTCTGCTCTGGGTACTGCTGGTGGCCGTGGCGTTTGCCGTCATGGGCCTGGTCCGGCAGATTGGTGTGCTGCACGGCCGTCTGGCCCCGGCCGGTGCGTTGATGATGGACAAAGGCGTGGCGGTCAACGAAGCCGCGCCACAGGTCACCGCCTCCGACCGCAAAGGGCGCCCGGTGAACTTCGGCTATGCCGGCGAGAAATCGCAACTGCTGTTCTTCCTCTCGCCAACCTGCCCGATCTGCAAGTCGCTGCTGCCGGCGATCAAATCCATCGCCAAGGAACAGGCCGATCGCCTCGACGTGGTGTTCATCAGTGACGGCGACATGGACGCCCAGCAAAAGCTGATCACCGAACACAAACTGGAAGACGCCACTTATGTGGTCGGGCCTGAAGTGGGCATGACCTACCAGATCGGTAAGCTGCCGTACGCCGCGCTGATCGACAAGAGCGGCACCCTGCGCGCCAAAGGCCTGGTCAATTCCCGCGAGCACCTGGACAGCCTGTTCGAAGTCGAGCACCTGAAAAGCGCGACGCTGCAGGAATACCTCAACAGCCAGCCGCATGCACACGACCACAGCCACGGCCATAGCCACTGATAAGGCAGGAGACCTTCATGAAACTGCTGGATCTGTTGTTTGAGCGTTCGACTCGTCGTGTTGCCGACACAACCTCACGACGCAAACTGCTGTCGCGCATGGGTTCTCTGATGGTTGCCGGCGCCGCGTTGCCGCTGCTGTTGCCGCTGGATCGCACCAGCAAAGCCCTGGCCGCCGATAACCCGAAAGCCGGTGACCCGGGTGATCCGAACACCTGCGACTACTGGCGCTACTGCTCCATCGATGGCTTTTTGTGCAGCTGTTGCGGAGGGTCGGTGACGTCCTGCCCACCGGGCACGGAAGTGTCGCAAGTGACCTGGATCGGCACCTGCCGCAACCCGGCCGACGGCAAGGATTACATCATTTCGTACAACGACTGCTGCGGTAAGCAGAGCTGTGCGCAGTGCGCCTGCACCCGTAACGACAGTGAAGAACCGGCCTATCGCCCGTTCAACAACAACGATGTGAACTGGTGCCTGGCCGCCAAATCGCACATCTACCACTGCACCGTTTCGATCATTCGTGGCGTTGCGGTTTAACGCGCATTTACCGTCGGCTGCTCACGCAAACGATGGCTTTTTGTAGGAGCCGGCTTGCTGCGGGCGGCGTTCCGACGATAGCGTTTTCAAGAACGCCATCGCCAGCAAGCCGGCTCCTACAGGTCCGATGTTTACCTGTACAAGTGGAGGTGCTGCTTATGGGTAGGTTGCTCATCCTCGGTCTTGTCTGCGCCATGACCGCCCCGCTCGTTCATGCCAGGGCCATCCCGGACCCGGCGCAACGGCATGCGCCGGGCAATGAAGCCCTGCAAAAACCGATTGCCCAGGCCGGTTACAGCGTTGGCGTGAACTACCAACTGCAATGCGCCGGTTGCCACTTGGGCAATGGCATGGGTTCTGCCGCGAATGACACGCCCCGGATGGCGGGGTTTGTCGGCAACTTTCTGAAAGTGCCGGGCGGCCGCGAGTTTCTCGTGCGCGTGCCGGGCATGTCGCAGTCCGCGCTGGACAACGCGCAACTGGCCGACCTGCTCAACTGGTTGATCCGTGCCGACGGGATGGCGGGTAAAAGCACGCCGGCCGACTATCAGCCTTACAGCGCCGACGAAGTGGCGGCACTGCGCGCAGAAACCATGCTCAACCTCCCCGGCACCCGCGCCGGTCTGATCCAGCAAATGCGTGCGCAAGGCATCGCAATTGAAGACGGGATGAACAACTGACAACGGCTTGAACCAAAGCCGTCATTGCAAAAACGGGGGCCCGTTCCCCCGCCCTTCCGCTGCGCCAACTCTCCTCTGCGATAACAAGACGACCTTGCGGCAAACGCCGTGCAGGCGTCTCTCCGTGGTTTGCCCGGCACCTTGTGTCCGAGTGCATTTTTATATATGGATGTTGTCTGAATCCGTAGCTATAGAATGAATGTGTGCACAGTGGTGCTAAAGTGACAGCACCTGTCTTCGTCTCACCGGATTTACGCATTTGAGGGTGCAAACCTGTCACAAGTATGAGCAGCTTGTCGGTGACGCTGAGGCTCTCAAATGAGGGCTGTGTTGACCTGAATCTCGTCATTACCGAGCGCAAGGGAAAGCAAATGAGGTCTAAAGATGATATTTGAGCCTAACAGTACCCGTTCCGTTCTCCAGCGAAGAAGCAGTACCAGTATCGTTGTTCAGGCCGGTCTCGATTGCGTTGCGGTAACCGGTGTTGCGTGGTTCTTGATCAATTATCACATCGGCTTCATCTCGCAAGACTACGTCATCATGCTCCTGCTGCTGCTTGGCGCGCTGGCCGTCGTGTACGACCACTATGCCATTTACCGCAGCAATGTCGGGTTCACTGTCAAAGCCTTCAAGCTTCTGAAGGCATGGACCGCGACCTTTGGTTTTCTCGTTGCCATGGCTTTCCTGACCAAAACCAGCGAACGGTATTCGCGGCTATTGGTTGGGGAGTTATTTGTTCTTGGCTATTTCGCCCAGTTGTTTTTGCACCTCGCCTCACGGGAAATGCAGAAGAAATTCCTGGCCCACCCGACGCAACTGGAAAACTCGCTGATCATTGGCTCGGGCGAGTTGGCGAGCTACCTCCACAAGAAAATCAGTAACAACCCCTGGCTCGGTGAACGCATCGTTGGCTGTGTGTTGATTGGCGCGGACGATGACTGGGCAAAGGAAGGCGTGGAAGGCGCACCACGCCTGTCGATACTGGGCAACATCTCTGATCTTGATGAGTTGGTTGTCAAACACGCCATTCGTACCGTCTATTTTGTGACCCCTGTGGGCGGCTCCGAAGTTATCCAGAAGGTTTATTTAAGCCTGTTCGACAAACACGTCAGGGTTAACTGGGTGCCTGACATTTTCGCCTTGAAGTTGATCAACCACAGTGTTCGCGAGATTGCCGGCATTCCCGTGCTGACCTTGTCCGAAACTCCGCTGATGGGGATGCGACTGTTTCTGAAGAATCTCGAAGACAAGGTCGGCGCTTTCCTGATCCTGCTTTTTGCGGCGCCAGTGCTGGCGTTAGTTGCCCTTGCGATCAAGATCGATAGCCCCGGCCCCGTGTTCTTTCGTCAGCAACGCATGGGGTGGAGCGGCGAAGTTTTCAGTATCTGGAAGTTCAGAAGCATGGTGGTCCATCAGCCGTCGGACGGCACCGTCAAGCAGGCACAAAAGAATGATCCACGCGTGACCAGGGTGGGCGCCTTTATTCGCAAAACCAGCCTCGATGAGCTGCCGCAATTGTTCAACGTGTTGATGGGCGAAATGTCGCTGGTGGGGCCTCGCCCGCACGCGATTCAACACGACGTGCAGTACTCACCCGATGTCTCGGGCTACTTTGCGCGACATAACATTAAACCGGGTATCACCGGGCTGGCGCAGGTGCGGGGTCTTCGTGGTGAAACGAAAGATGTAGAACAAATGATTCGCCGGGTTGACTCAGACATCGAGTACATCAACAACTGGTCGCTCTGGCTCGACTTCATCATTCTTTTACGAACGGTATCTGCCTTCTCCGGCAAACAGGCCTATTAATCCGTAGTGAAACTGCAGGAGCAGCCGGTCGACGCTCGAATGCTCGCTCCTACACTTCACCGCACGATGACGGAAACAGGTCCAGCGTGCGCTCGACCTCGTCGGGGTCGATAGTAAAACCATTGCCCGCGGGAGTACCGACGACAAAACCAAAGTGTTGATGGTCACGATCGGTCAGGTACTTGAAATAGCAGATGAAACGCTCGGGAGGTTGCAACACCAGCAGCGCCCCACCCGGCGGCAATACATTAACCCCATGGATCAATTGACTGCCCTCGACCCCTATCACGGTTCTTGCACCGGCACAGGTCGCGACAATGGTCGCAACATCGCACAGCGCCGGGTCGAGAATGCGAAAACCCCGACGATCACGCAGACGCTCAGCCAACTCCATTTCGTTACGCAACAAGCGTAAATCGCCGCGACCACCTCTCAGGATAAACACGCCTGGATGAGCGCTCGTGTTGACGTGGGACAGCAACTTTTCGCCCATTGCACGGAAGCGCAGATGCTTGTGGCGATTTTGACTTATGTCGTCAAAGATCACGAGTTCACGAAAAAACGCATTACGTAAACGAACCGGCTTCATGCCAAGCCAGTCCTCATAACCGGGGGTGTGAAGGATGCCGTTCCTGGTGGTGGAAACAATGTTGGCGGAGGGAGCCGTGGTCACTGGAACGCCTTCGTTGCAGGCCAGTGAATAGGTCAGGCAATCGTCCGTCAGCCAACTGCCAAACCACTTGTTGCCCCCCGCCGTGCAATACAACGCGCCGCGCTCGATTTCGTTTTCGACGCGAACCCCCGGCAGCCGGCCAACGCCAGGCGTCAACCAGGATTTGGCGCTTCCTTTGTAGAGCGCGCCATCGATCATCCAGACATCTTTGAGCAAATAACCCCGGGTCGGTCCATGTTCAACACGACCGACGCCTTCCATTGTGCGACGAGGATGTTCATGGGGATAAAAAAGTTGCTCTTCCCATCCCGTCACACGCTCAAGTTGATTGGGAAGAAAGAAGGCGGGTTGAGCAAACGCGACTTCACCCGGCGCAATATCCCAGGTTTTCACCGCCATACTTTGCAGCGTTAATGCTGGTTTCCGGGCAAGGCGTGTTTTAAAGAGGTGTTTATAAGCCGCCAGGCTCCACTTCGCCGGGCCGCTACTTGCCAACGCGCTGAATTCCGACATAGACACCCCCGGCGCAATATGATTGCGCAGTATTTACAGCCAACTACTTTTCAATATCTCAAGTGCAGAGAACAGTTTGCAGAATGGGCGGCGACTTCAAATGAGCATAGCGACTACGCAAGTTATCGAGCAGCGCGGCGCCCGGTTCCCTGGAACAATGGAGATACAGTTTGGATAGTCCCCCAAAGCCCATTTCACGATATCGATTTGCAACTTCTTCATCACTTGGCCCGTCGGGTATTCCAAGATGAAGTGTCAAATGTTTGCCTTCAACAGCAAAAAGCGGCGTCTCCCACAGAAACTGCGCAGCGCCGGTCCTGGGCAGCCGAACAAACACGTAGCCATGGTTTCCCAGCGTATCGACATCACCGCCGCGCCTTCTTTTCCACTCAAGAAGCCCGTCGTCCGGACGTGCCAGACACGTCCCGATATCGTAGTAATCAAATCCGTTTTCTATTGCCCACTCGAGCGCCATGAACGTGGTGATGGAATTGACTTCACGTAATTTCCTGGCATCTGAAAACACCTCGTCAGGGTAGCCAAAACGCACGGTGCTCCAATAGCGCTTGCCCGCGCGAGTGACGACGCACCCCAGATGGCAGGCAACAACCTGGTCTTCCAACACCACCAGATCGAGGCGTCCGGCTCTTTTAGCCACCCGCTGAACTTCATGTGATGCAATTTGCGAGGCGGCTGCGCCATGACGAGCCCTGGCGTAGGGTTGAAGCATTTCCCGATCCGCCGTTTCAATCTCATCATCGTTCAATGCTTGCTTCATGCCGTAGCGCAACCGGTTCTTGCGTAGATTGCGACGTAACTCAGTGTTGTATCGCGCCGTAATCTCATCAATGGATCTGCGCAGTGGCACGACAGCACTCAGGTATTGCGGCACATACAATGCACCCCAGCTCGGCATGTCACTGACAACGACCGTGCGGTCTGATTTCGACAGGTTATCAACCCCCTGAGGCTCAGCCCCCAGGAGCACCTTCACAAATTCCCGCTGGGATTTTCTGCCCACGTAAAGAATGTCGTAGCGGCTGTCTTCCCGCAGTTTGAACCTGGCGATTTCCCAGCGCCAAACACAGGCGCGCGCGGCTATATCACCTAACCAGGCGAGCGCTTTTCTTAGCTCAAATCGCATGGAAGGCGACATTAACTTGTGTATCAGTTTTGATATATATGCGTTCATTTGCTTATTAGCACACATCAAGAAGCGTTCATTTGAGTTTTCAAACCAATAGATCAAACACTCGAAATGAGAGTCGATAGCTCACCACGCTTTTCAAAATATGCGGCAAACCATAACTACCAATATGATGTGCGCTGTTTTTTGAATGTACGTCCAGCTGTCTTTCTTGCGAGAAACTCGCCATTCACTCTCTGTAATCAAGATTTTCTGACGTCATTTATTCGTCTCCAACCTTAACAAAAAAACGCTCCAACTCATCCACCGAGTCGGTAATACAAGGGTGAGTAAAGATGCTGGCGCAGAGTTTTGCAAGATATTTCAGACGTGCTTTTCAGGCAGCCCGAATATTAAAACTGACGTCAAATTCCTGTTACGTCAGGAACTTCGACAGATGAGTGTGCGTAACAAAAACTTGGGGTTACCCACGATATAGCGAGTGAATAATCGCTTTGGCTCACTGAGCAGCCGGAACACCCACTCACAACCGAGGCGACGCACCCATTGCGGAGCTCGCGTCACCTTGCCGCCGAGAAAATCCAGGATCGCCCCACCGCATACCACCAGGCATGGCACGCCACTGGCGGCCAGTCTCGCGGCAACGACTTCCTGCTTGGGCATACCCATCCCCAGCACCACCAGTTCCGGCAGTGACTGACGGGCAAGGTTGACGTAATCATCCACCCCTGCAAAACCATGGTGAGCAGAGACGACATTGACCGCAAACACCGCTTCGCAATGCCGCACCGCGTTGGCCAGAAAGGTCTCTTCAGTCCCCCAGAACGCCACGCGCCGGCCCTTGTAGGCGGCCAGTAATTTGGGGATGAAATCGGTGCCGTTCATATTCAGCCCCGGTTCGAGACCGAGTCGGCGATACAGGATCGCCATGCCGGAGCCATCCCGTAACAACACGTCGGCCGCCGACAGCGCGTCGTAATAAGCGGGGTTGGCCGTCACCAGGTTCATGGCATGGGCATTGACGAATCCAAGCACTGTCGTCCCCTCGGACCGGGACAATGCATCAATCAATTGTTGTTCGTCGCCAGCATCGCTAACCACCCTGAGTTTGCGCAGGATGGTTTGCCAGTTGTGCTGCCAGGATAAGGGGCTCATCAGGTGTCATCTCGCTTCGAACGCACCCAGTCGACCTGGCGCTTGAGCACAAAACCAATGTACAGCGGGATTTTCTTCAACGCGTAGAACGGCGCATACAACAAGGCTGAAAACGCGATGATCCCGCGACCGAACCGACTCCATGCCAGCAAGACAGTCACGCCCAACAGTGCGAGCCCGAAAGACGCGATCAAGGCTGGCGTCAACGCGCCGCCGAGCAACACCACCAGCCATGAGAGGCTGAAGGCGACCACCAGCAGCAACGTCAGCAAGGCCAGCGGCGGGACCAGTAAATCCGCGGTCATTGCCAGAAGGTTCAAGTTGCCTTTGCGGATAGCCTCTAACAGCAACCTTGGCGCATCACTGAGGATGACCCCGAGATGACCATGCTCCCAGCGTGTGCGCTGGATGCTCAGGCCTTCGTCGCTGCGCGGAAAATCACTGCTGACCAACGCACCGGGGCAAAACAGGGGAGGTTTGCCGCTTCGGCAGAAATCCAGGCCCATCTTCAAATCTTCGACGATGTGGCCACTGGCTAATTCGATCAACGCCAGATCCCGCCAGGCGAACGCCATTCCCGAGCCCATCAACGAACAAGGCAACCCCAGTCGGGCCCATCCCTGCGCTCGCACCTGATTCTTCACGCACCAGGCGAATTCGGCAATTTGCACTTTCAACCCGGAGCCTGCAGGCGCATGCATCAAGTACAGGGCCTGTGCTGGACGCCCGGAGTCGATGCAGCACAGTGCCAAACGCTCAATCGAGCCTTCACCCACCCGCGAATCGGCATCGACAACAATCATCACGTCCGGTGCATCGCTGGCCAGGTAACGCACCCCGAAGTCCAGTGCATACCCCTTGCCTCGCTGCTGAGCATTGCTGCGTTCCACCACCTCGGCACCCGCGGCGCGGGCCAGCGCGGCCGTGTCGTCAGTACAGTTGTCCGCGACAACCACCAGGCGATCGCCCGCCAGCAGTTGCGGCAGAATGCTGTTTAACGTCGCGACGATCAGCGAGGACTCATTGTGAGCCGGCACCAGCACCGCCACCCTCGGTCGCGATCCTTGCGCCGGTGCAAGCGATCGCACCGGCAGGCTGGCCAGCAGCACCTGCACGAACAACACCCACACCGGCAGGACGATGAGTATCAGCAGTGCACTGAACAGCCAACCCAGTAACGTGATCATGCGTGCGCCTTGAACAATTCAGCCAGCTTGGCTGCTTCGGTATCGATATCGTGCCGCTCCAGCACCCGCTGATACGCAGCATCGCCCATCCGCTGCAACACCTCGACAGGTTGCGCGAGGCAGTCGGCCAGCGCCACCGCCAACTCATCCACGGCGCCCGCGGGAAACAACCAGCCGTTCTCGCCCTGACGCACCAGTTCGGGAATGCCCGCCACGTAGGTCGTCAGCACGGGCCGGCGCAAGGCCATGGCTTCCATGATGACCACCGGCAAGCCCTCGCCGAAGCTCGGCAACACCAGGGCCCGCGACGCCAGGATTTGCGCTCGCACCTGATCGCTGCTGATCCAGCCGGTAATGCGCACCTGCGCCTGCAAGCCATGCCGCGTAATCAGGGTTTCGATCTCTGCACGCATTTCCCCGTCGCCGGCCAGTACGATCTCGAACACCACGCCTTGCGCCGCCAGTTTTCGCGCCGCCTCAAGCAACAACAGTTGCCCCTTCTGCTCGCACAAGCGCCCCACGCACACCAACCGTGGCACAGACGGCACAGCGACAGCCGGCACCTCATGAAACGCCCGCTCCAGGCCGCAGTGAACCACCTTGACCTTTTCCCAATGCGCATGCTCCACCCAGCGAAACAACTGGCTGCGCCCATAGGAACTGATCGCTGCGACAAACGCCGCGCGCCGGACTTTCTCGCCCAGATGGATAAATTGTGGTTTGTCGAACTCTTCCGGGCCGTGCACGGTAAAGCTGTACGCAGGCCCGCCGAGCGCACGGGCCAACATCACCACCTCGGTTGAATTGGTGCCGAAATGCGCATGCACATGCCTGGCGCCGAACACTTGCAACCAGGACAACAACCGGCACGCCTCGAACAAATAGATCACATGATACGGCCACGGCCGATCGGCACGCAGGCCCATGCGCAACGCCAGCCACAGCGTCGAAAAAAAGCGTCGAGGCTGAGCGCGCAGCACTTGCAGCACCGGCCCTGCCAGCGCTTTGACTCCGCCCTGCAACACATAGTGGGTCTGGGCTTGCTCGGACACGTCCTCGGCATCCACCAACTGCGCATCCCAGCCGCGCAGGGCAATGCGCTGCACTTCAAAGCCCTGACGCTCCAATGCCAGAATCTCGCGACGAATGAAGCTATGGCTGACTTTGGGGTATTGATTAATGAAGTAAGCGATACGCATAAGCACCAAGCTTGGCTGTCGTTGCGGTGAATGATTACAGCGGGGCATCCCACGGTAGTTCAGTGGCCTGGAACCTCAATCAGCCCCACGCGGGTGGCTATAACTGCCAATCAACACGCCGTCTATCTTTTTGAACGTGTCCTCCAGCAACTCATAACGCCTGCGGTACATGGCGCGTTTTTTCGAAGCGATACTCTCAAGCGGTTTGCTCGACGGGGCCATGGGGATTTCAAAGAAGTCTTCCCGCGCTGACGGCGTCGCGCCATGTTCCAGCCAGATCACATCGTAATTGGCCGCCAGGTCCTGGGTTTTTTCAGCACCAAAATAGGCGTGTCGGTGATGACGAAACCCATCGCTTACTGCGTAGATCTTTTCAACGCCAATCCGGGTCGCGATGTATTTGATGACTTCAATCAGAAAGCTTCGTGGCCGAAGACCTTCGAAACTTTTTGTCAGCTCCCGATAAATGTCCAGGGAGCGTTCGCTCTCCACCCCTTTGTGAATCCCTTGCACGGCACCGATGAAAATACACAGTTCACCCTCGGTGCAACACAAGGTGAACGCAATCGATGCAATGCGTAAATCACCCTGAAACAGGTTCAATACCAGTTCGCCTTCACGCATAAACCAAATGGGTCGATCCAGCACCAGGGAACAATCGGCAGCGAAGGCCGACAAGTCACTCAACACCAGACTTTCACTTCGACCAAACAGCAATAGCTGCGGGCAGCTTTTCGTCACCACTTCATAGTGCGAGGCCAACACACTCAGTCGGTCCTGAGGGTTCCAGCTTTTGCTGATGTAGGGCCAATGAACAACCCCCACACAATCCCCGCCCAACTTCGCAAAACCGGCACTGCCCAAAGCGTTCGACATACGCCCGGTGAACAGCTTGAGATCAGCCCAGTTCTTCGCCACTAAAATCATTAATTCGAGCTTGTTTTTCACGGCTCTCAATGAATAACCAGCATGCAAAGAAAACGCGTTTTTCAGCAGTTGCCAGTTATTCATTTAAGTCTCACTTGTATTCGATCAACGCGGACTTGCGAGCGCCGAACCTGTTCAAAAGAAACTTCAATTGCCCCAGCATCTCGGGAAATTTTCCCAGCACCAGAAAGAATGCCTGCAACCAGTTTTCCCGCGCGGATCCCGAACCCCGACGGGCCAGGCGCACGACCTGCAATGGGTAGACCAGCAACAACAGCAGGCCAGCCCCTCCCAGCACCAGGCTGGCGAGAACAGTTGCCAGCGGAATGCCCAGGCCCCAGAACCACGCGCGGCGTGACTCACGCAGCCAATGCTGCTCGGGGGCCGCCCCATGCAAATAAGCACCTTCGGCAAAAGCGTAGCCGCCGCGCAGGGTTCGCTTCCACCATTGGCCGAACCGGGTCATGGTCGCATCGTGCAGGGTCATTTCCTCAGGCAGCCGCCAGACTTTCCAGCCCTTGGCACGCAGCCGCACACACAACTCGGGCTCTTCCCCGGCAATCAGATCCGGGCGAAACCCCGACACATCGGCGAAGGCGTCAGCCCGCATCAACGCATCGCCCCCGCAGGCCTTGGCCTCGCCTATCGGCGTGTCCCATTCGAGATCGCACAACAGGTTGTAAATCGAATGCTGAGGAAAGCGTTCACGGCGTCGCCCACACACCACCGCCACCTCAGGGTGCGCATCCAGAAAGGCTTGCGCCTTTGACAGCCAGCCGCCGACGACCTCGCAATCACCATCGACGAACTGCACATGACGCAGCGAAGGCAACACGCGTTGCACGCAGGCAAATCCTTCATTGCGCGCGCGTGCAGCGGTAAAGGGGATGCTCATATCCAACTCGACCACCTCGACGCCAAGCGCCTGCGCCATTGGCACCGAACCATCGGTTGAGCCGGAGTCGACATAAACGACCTGCTGCGCGGCATCTACCAGCGACGCCAGGCAACGCTGCAACCGCAGTCCTTCATTACGACCGATCACAACGACACCCATGCCGGTAGTCATGACGCTCACTCAGCGCCGCCATCGAAACAGGCCTTCGGATAACTCATGAGTATTCCTCTGTTTCTACTGACTTCCTTTTCTTGATGGTCGCGGGCACACCCACGGCCACCGAGTCGTCGGGTACGTCGGTCAGTACCACGGCGTTGGCGCCGATCACGACATTGTTACCAATGCGGATGTTGCCCAATACCTTGGCCCCGGTGCCGATATCCACATTATTGCCAATCACCGGGGCAATCGGCTCGTTCACATTCTTCAGGCCTACGACGACGCCATTGCGGATCCGGCAATCATCGCCAAACTGCGCATAGCCACTGATCACAATCCCGCCGAAATGATCGATGACGAAGTTGCGCCCGACCACGACTTCACAGGGCAACTCGATGCCCGTCATGATCTGCACCAGTTTGAAGAGCACTTTATAGATAAAGGAGAGCAATTTACGCAGCAGTGCCGGGCGCACACCGTAGCGCCAGCGCCCGAAGCGATAAACCAGCATGACCCAGAATCCCTGAGCGCCCCAATCACCACCATAGGCACGCAAGTCCGCCCGTATATTCTCGAACATTGATTGACCTACCGTGTGGGTTGGGTAGCGAGTCGGGTTTCACGCAGCAGCGCCCAAGTGGCACGCGTATGCTGCCAGCACGCCGCGATGGCGGCTCGGCCACGACCTTTGAGCAGCGCCTTGAGCGCCAGAATCAGATCCCCCAGGCAAACCAGGAACATATGCCAGCCCAACCCCAGCAGGCCGTGGTGCTTGCGGAAGTACAACAGCTCGCTTTCGATTTGCATCCTGGGTATTTGCCGACTGACCGCGTTGAGTTCAACCACTGTTTTGGCGCTTTCACCACCGATATGCACCACCGTGGTATGCGGGTAAAAAACCACCTTCCAACCGGCCTCTTTAACGCGTTTGCAGTGGTCAACTTCCTCGTAGTAAAGGAAGTAGCGCGGGTCGAACAAGCCCACCTGGTCGATGACTTCCCGGCGAATCAGGTAATAGCAGCCGGGCACCCAGTCGCATTCACGGACCGAGTCGTGATCCCATTCCATGTCGTCGACCCGCTTCACCACCGGGAAAAAGCGTTCAAGCCCTGCACGGGAAAGGAAGACATTCAACGGTGTGGGGAAATAGCGGCAGGAGGGTTGCAAGTCGCCTTCGCGTCCGACCAGCCGAACGCCAAGCACGCCGCAATCAGGATGAGCCTCCATGTATTCGAGGGTTTTGTTCAGGGTGTCGGCGGCAACGAAGGCATCGGTATTGAGGAGTAACGCGTACTTGCCCTGCAAGTGTTCAACCAACTGATTGTTGGCACGGCCAAAGCCCACATTTTTGTCATTGGCCAGCAGCAACGCCTCCGGGCAAATGGAGGCCAGACACTCCAGCGAATTGTCGGCAGAGGCATTGTCCACCATCAAGTAGCGCGTCAGATCCGCACTGTTTGACTGGCGCAATGCATCAAACATCGGCTGCAACAGCTTCGCTGTGTTGTAGTTGACGACCAGCACATCAAGGGGCGTATTGATCATTTGGGTGACTCGCCAAAAAAGTACTGCACTCGCATGGCCATCAGCGCCGGCTCCACGCCTGGATCATAGGCACCGTTGCGTTCTCTGATCAGGTCCATCCACGGATAGTCGTTGCAGCGCGTCTCGAATTTTTTCATCAGCTCGTCAACGGTACAAATGACCCTCGCTGGATTGCCCGCGACCACGACACCAGGCGGAACATCTTTCCTGACAACAGCACCTGCGGCGACAATTGAGCCCGGACCTACGGTCACACACGGCATGATGATCGCAGCATGCCCGACAAAGCAGTTGTCACGGATGTCGACAGGTCCGACAGAATCGAGTTTTACGTTGTAGATAGTGGAGAAGAAAACGGCTCCATCGTGGCAGAACAGCGTGCAATCCGCTAAAGCGATGTTGTTGCCGAGGCGCACCAGCGAAGGGTCAGCGATATTGCACCCGACATTGATCCACACATTGCTGCCGATGGAATGCAGCGATCCCCAGCGCGCCAGATATCGAGCCCACTCGAACCCGTCAGGATTACAAAACCGTTTAAAGAGCCAGCGTCCCCGCCCCGTTTTGTTGACGTAATAACTTACAGCACGTCTTGCCAGCCCTATCATCCTGTCAGCCTCACAAATCCTGCGATGTTCATCCGTGCCAGAGCCAGGTACACCCCGGTTTTTTTGATTGTAGTATCAGGAATATCTGCCCGCCGGGCCCTCTTGATGATTGAGATGATCTGCCAGCCTCAGGGTAAGCTGTAAAAGCGGCATGGTCGGATTGCTCGCACCGGCTGTAGGAAAGACACTGCTGCCCGCCACGTAAAGATTCTCGGTGCCGAACACTTTGCAGTTCTCGTCGACCACACCGGACTCAGGCCCCGAGGCCATCCGTGTAGTCCCCATATGATGAGCATGGGGCGTCACTTTCAGTGGCACAGAGACGTCATACACGTACTCATGCAGCTTGACGAAGCCCAACCCCGTTTCGGCAAAACACTTCGCCACCTCCAGCCCTATCGATTTGATGGTATGCCTGTCTTCGAGGACCAGCTCCCAGTTGATGTTGACCTTGCGCATCCCCAAGGCATCTCGCGCCTCGAGCAAATTGACGCGGCTGTTAAGGTTGGGAAATTGTTCGATGAGGGTGGTAATCACCCCGTCGCCAGGGCAATTGAAATTCGTAATGAAATCGATCTTGTGCCCCATTCCGACGTCGCAGACGAGGGTCTCCAGAAAACCCTTGATGGCCGCTGTTCGCCCATAGGCTTTGACCTCCGCCAGCAACGCAGCAGAAACGTTCCCTTTACCTGACTGAAAGTGCGCGACAAACGCATCGGTGGTGAAATACTGCCGAGGCTCGGTACTCTGCCCCTCCCCCAGAATGAAGGTGCCCAGCTCGAGGTTCAGGTGTTCCATGAAACATCTGCCGACGAAACCGTCCTTGCTGACAATGCCGGCGGATGCCAGGGACTCGCTGTTCATCAGCTGCCGGGCATTCTCGATGGCGCCCGTCGCCAGAATGAATTGCTTTGCCTTCACTCGTTCCCGGTGCTTCTCGTAATCGGACACAACGATGGTGGCTATGCGGCCGGTCCTGGCATCGAACTCAAGATCGACACAGTTGCAATTGATGAAGACATCAAGCCCCTCGGTCTCTTGAAGTTCCTTGGCGTATTTTTGTGCAAATCGTGTCGGCGGGCTCAGCAGGAAACGATCCGCGTCAAAGTCGTTGCCATCCATGGACGCATTAATGGCCTTGAATCCGGAATCCGTCGGAAGATCCACAATAGCCATGGCCGCTGGCAGATAACGCTCGATCTCGGAAAACGCGATGGGCCAGCCGGGCAGTTTGACCGGAGGAGCCATTTCGAAGTCTGACTTCTCGAAGGGACGGCAACGCCCCGCCCAGTGGTTGGACGTGCCGCCGAGAAAGCGCAGGCGTGTTTCATGTGCGTAGACATCCAGGCCTGTCGAGGGGCAGTCATAAAGGGTTTGCGAGGGCTGCGAATACTCGTGCCCCCCGCCCTCGATCAGCAACACGTGCCGACCATTCCCGGCCAGGCGCAACGCCAGCGTGATGCCCGCCGGCCCGGCCCCGATGATGCAGAAGTCATAATGATCGCGGAGTTCTTTCTGCGATTGGTAATCTTTGATCATGTTCGCGTTTGCCGAAAATACTGGGCCGGCAACACCCAGCCGTTGACGACGACAAACCCGCTTTTTTCAGAAGAAGGCGAAGCAAGGAGCGAGGGCAGTCCAAATGTCATCCCCCCCAGACTTAATAGAGCGAACGCCTGGAGGAGTTCTCTGCGCCCCATCGCGGAGATATTCAAATCAAGTTCACTCATGCTTCAAGCTCCCCGACATTGAAATTGAAGACTGCAAAAGACTTGAATCAAGTCAAAGCCAATTGGCAAGGCCCAACACTAACTCCCCAAACCCGACGCCTACCAGCACCATTGGCAGTACAGCCAGCTCTCGTTTGAGATTGAACAGCCCCACACGACGGTTCACATAAACAATTAGCACAAGTGTAGGAAACGTATGCAGCGCGACACCCCAAATTGCATATTTCACGCCGCCAACGGCCAGCAGCAGCGGCAGTAACACCCATAACGAGATGGCGCGAATAATGTTATCCATGGCCTGGTACTTCGTGAGCCCCAAGGCAAGCCAGGCTTGATGCGCCACGCCATAGCGCAAGATGAAGAAAGACAGTGAGAGCACGGCCATCATGTTGCCGGCCTCGGCATAACGCTCATCATATAACCAGTGAATGATGAGAGGGCTGATGACCCACAACAGCCCGCAAATAAACAGCAAGGCGATGTCGATAATCAGTCTGAAGCGGTCATACAAAGCGCGCAGCCGTACGGTGTCATTGCTTCTTGCCGCCTCGCTGAAAGCTGGCAACGCCACGGCGCCAACCAGCCTCTGCGCGCCGAGAGTAATAGCCCCCAGAATCAGCACGGCAATGGAATAAACACCCAGTTCGGCGGCCGACATGCTGCCGCCGAACCAGATGCGATCGCCATTCATGGCCAATACGCCCACTGCCGACGACAACAATATCCAGCGCCCGAAGACGACCAGCTCCTGGAGCGCACTGCGATCCCACTGCAGATGGTTATGCGGGCCCTTAAACCAGAAATGCCCCAGAAGCAGACTGACCAGGGCGGAAACCAGCCCCGCCCCCACCAGTGACCAGATAGACCGGGTGAAGTAGCCGATAACCAGCATCACCAGCAGGCCGGAAATCTGGGACGCAAACTCGGCGAGCACGACTTTCTTTTGCTGGAATGCACGAACGGCCACGTCGACCTTTGTCGACTGAAAACCATAGATGAGCGCGGACAAGCCAGTAATGGCCAACACCAGCGGCAACTCCGGTGCGGCATAGGTGGATCCAGGCGACCACAGATTGATGACCTGCGCGAACCAGGCCAGGCCTGCGATCAGAAGTGTCGAGGCAAAAAGGATAAAACCGCGCACGATCTGCACGGTCCAGACGGTATTGAGAAATACCGGATCGTCACCACGCGGGCTCTGGATGATGTTCTGGCGCAAGCCCACATCGGAAAGCAAATGGATAACGACCGAAACGGTGGTAGCGATAATCATGATGCCGAACATCTCCGGCATCAGCAGGCGAGCCATGATCAGGTTGCCGCCCAGGCGCACGGCTTGAGAGGTGACAAGTGCTCCGAGATTCCATGCTCCGGCGAATATCGCTCGCTTGCGCAGGCTCAACGATGGCGATATATCAACTGAAGGCATAACATCAATCCCGGACTCTGTGGCACGAACGTTACTATAGCCGCAATCAGGCAATCCACTATGCTTCGCTCACCACTCAATAAGTTTAAAAACTCATGCCTGAGCACTTACGCGCGTTAACCGTCATTCTGGTTCTGGCCGGCATCGTTTTTACCCTTTCACGCCGGGCTGCAGCGGACCTTATCCCCTACAGCGACTTCACGCGTCGCCGCAATCTGTGGTTCGTGTTGACGCTCCTGGTCTTCGTCTCGCACAGCTTCTGGGTGTATGCAGCCGTTGCCGCCGTCATCATGACCGTCGCGGGAAAACGCGAGCGCAACCCCATCGCGCTGTTCTTCTTTCTGCTGTTTTTGGTCCCGCCGGCCTCGGCGCAGATTCCAGGCTTGGGCGTGATCAACTACTTTTTCGATCTCAACCATATTCGCCTGCTGTCCTTGTGCGTTTTGCTGCCGGCGTTTTTTGTGCTGCGCCAGCGTGCAGACACGCTGGCATTCGGGCGGACCTGGCCTGACAAACTGTTGGCCGCCAACATCCTGCTGGCGAGCCTGCTGTTGCTGCGCGAAACCACGCCCACCGACACCTTGCGCCAAGCGCTCTACATGTTCATCGAAGTTTTTCTGCCGTACTACGTGGCCAGCCGGGCACTGAAAAACCTCAGCGACTTCAAGGACGCACTGTTGGCCTTTGTCCTCGCCTCCATGGTGTTGTCGATTATTGGCCTGTTCGAATTTGCCCGCAGCTGGCTGCTGTACAGCGCGTTGATCGATGCCTTGGGCATACAATGGGAAATGTCCGGATACCTGAACCGTGGCGGTTCATTGCGCGCCAGCGCCACGACCGGCCAGGCGATTGCGCTGGGCTTCGTGATCAGCACAGCCATCGGCTTTTATATGTATCTGCAGGAAAACGTGCGCAGCAAGTTCCAGCGCCGCCTCGGCGCACTGCTGCTGGCCGGCGGGTTGTTTGCACCGCTGTCGCGCGGCCCGTGGATCGGGGCCGCCGTCATGATCGCAACCTTCATCGCCACCGGCCGCAGCGCTTTCAAACGCCTGATTCTGCTGGCGTTGGTCGGCGTGCTCGCCCTGTCCTTGCTGGCGGTCGTGCCTGGCGGGCAAAAAGTGCTGGACCTGCTACCGTTCTTAGGCACGATCGAAGTAGAGAACATCACGTACCGGCAACGCTTGATCGATAACGCAATGATCGTGATCCAGCGCAACCCCTTGTTCGGCGCTTTCGACTTCCGCAACACGCCGGAAATGCAGTCCATGATTCAGGGCCAGGGCATCATCGATATCGTGAACACCTACATCAACGTGGCGCTGCAGGTCGGGTTGATCGGGCTGACACTGTTCGTGGCTTTTTTCGCCACGGTGCTCTTCGGTCTGCGCAAGGCAATGCGTTCTTTCTCCGACAAGGACGATGAGACGCGCCGACTGGGGCGTGCGCTCTTCGCGACGCTGGCGGGCATATTGGTGACCATCGTTACCGTCAGCAGCATCACGGTAATCCCCGTGGTGTATTGGTCGGTGGCCGGGCTGGGCGTTGCCTATGTCCAGATGGTTCGCAAGCTCAGGCAAACCTCACCTGCAACCGCTGTAAGTGCCCATCCTCAACTTCGGTAATGCCAATGCCCAGCTTGTTTCGCCGCACACCTCTGCTGCTCATCGCGCTCCTGTGCGTTGCCATCTGGCCGTTCAGGAGCTGGGCATCGGACTGGGTCGCGAGCGTGGATGAGCGCAGCGGCCTGCCGATGCTGACACGCGGTGGCAGCCCCGTCTTGGCATCGACATTCACCTTCTGGGGAAGCAACTGGGAGTGGTTGTATTTTGCGTCCCGGTTCAAGGCAAACGCCCCCCACAGTTACTCCCTGGAAGGCCAGAACAAAGACCTGGACTTCGACTTGACGGCGCAGATTCAAAAGGACGGCGAGCAAAAGCTGACCTGGAACTTTGCCCTCGATGCGCACAGCACGAAGTCGGGTGTAATGGGCGGGGGCATCGTCTTCAAGTTTGACCCGGCACTGTTCGCGGCAGAAATGGGCGAACCGGTGCTGCTCCCCGACAACAGCGGCTGGGCCTGGGGAAACGCACAAGGACGACGCATCGAGATGCGTTTTGAGCCGGCACTGGCGAGTGTCTATTTTGAACCCGGCGACCGATCCGAGGTGCGCGCTTTTTTCTACAAAAGCACGATCAGGCCCGGCCAGCAAAACATCAAAGCCACCCTGAGCGTCTCGGGTGATGTGACACTCGGCCCGACCCTGACCGAGCGCTTTGGCCTGACGGACCCGACACGTTGGCCGAACGACAACATCGACATAAAAACCTCACCGGTCGATCTGTCGTTTCTCAATGCTGGCGAAAAACCTGCGGGCAAGCGCGGTTTCGTCAAAGCGTCCGGCGAGCAGCTGATGTTCGCCGACAACACCCCGGCGCGTTTCTGGGGCACCAACATCACGTCCTACGCGCTGTTCCAAACGTCCGACGATGCAATCAAGCAGCAAGCCAAACGCCTGTCGGCACTCGGTTTCAACCTCGTGCGACTGCACCACCATGACTCACCCTGGGTCAACCCGAACATTTTTGGCGAGCGCGACCTCACGCATGACACTCAGCAACTCAGCGCGCAGTCGCTGAAAAAAATCGACTGGTGGATCAAGTGTCTGAAAGACGAAGGCATTTATGTCTGGCTCGACATGCACGTCGAGCGAGCACTTATGCCGAAGGACAACATTTTTGCCTTCGATGAGCTGCCAAAAAATGAGCAGAACAACGCCAGCCTCAAGGGTTACGCGTATGTAAACATCACCATTCAGCAGGCCATGAAACGCTTCACCGAAGCCTACATGACCCACGTAAATCCCTTTACCGGCCTCGCCTACAAAGACGAGCCGGCAATCGCCGCCGTCCTGATCACCAACGAAAACGACGTCACTCAACACTTCGGCAATGCCCTGTTGCGAGACAAGGGAGTTCCCAAGCACTGGAAGCTCTACAAAAACCAGGCCGATGTCTTTGCCAGCCAGCACAATCTATCGCAAGGACTGACCTGGCGTTCGTGGGAGCATGGCCCCTCCAAACTGTTCCTTAACGATCTGGAACAGCGTTTCAACGTAGAGATGATTCAGCATCTGCGCGACCTCGGCGTGAAGGTGCCCATTGCCACCACCAGCAGTTGGGGAGGTGACGGCCTGAGCTCATTGCCGGCCTTGACCAGCGGTGATGTCATCGACGTTCACAGCTACGGCGGCGCGGGCCAGCTGGAGAAAAACCCGCTCACCTCCGCCGGCATCATCGACTGGATCGCCGCCGGCCAGGTGACAGGCAAACCCCTGACCGTCACCGAGTGGAACAACGAACCATTCCCGACACCCGACCGCCACTCGTTGCCACTCTATGTCGCCGGCACCGCCAGCCACCAAGGCTGGGACGCGCTGATGCAATATGCCTACAGCCAGCAATCATTCGACGGCGACTGGGTAACGGCCGATAACTGGCACGCCTACAACGACCCCGCCATGCTGGCCACCCTGCCCGCCGCCGCCTTGCTCTATCGTCGCGGTGACGTCAGCGAAGCCAACACGACGTACGTCTTCGCACCGACGCCCGACACCCTGTTCAACAAACCCGTGTCACCGGCCAATTCTGCACTGCTGCGCACGGCGATGGAGATAGGCAAGCTGCAAATCGCCATGCCACAAACGCCGGAACTGGCCTGGTTGCAGCCGGGCATTATCCCGAGCACTGCCAAGGTGTTTCATGACCCTGACCAGTCGTTGCTGGACGCCAATGCCAGCGAGTCCACGACGGATACGGGCGAGCTCAAGCGCAACTGGAAACAAGGCATCTACACCATCGATACACCCCGTACCCAGGCTGTCACCGGCTGGATCGGCGGCGAATCGATCAGCCTCGGGAACATCAAGGTGCAAGTGAAAACGGCGAATGCCAGTGTGGTGGTGCAGAGTCTGGACAACGCACCCGTCGCACAATCGAAGGATTTGCTGATTTCATTGGGCACCCGCGCCATCCCCAAGGAAGACGACAAAACACCATTTTATGTGGAGCCTCTGGAGGGCACGCTGAGCCTCCAGGCACCGCCTGGCCTGACGCTCTTTACTAACGGCACGCTCGCACAAATGAAGAAACTGCCCGCAACCTATGTGGATGGACGCTATACGATCAAGTTCGACGACCTGCAGGCGTCCAATTGGTTGTTTTTGAGAAAAAACGCCACTCGCTGACGCTGCAATCCGCTTGCACAGGAACAGTTTCCAGGAGGTCAGGATGAAGTTTTTGGTGATTGGCGGCGCAGGCTACATCGGCTCGCACATGGTGAAACAATTGCTGCGTGCGGGTCACGAGCTGGTGGTGGCAGACAATTTTTCCACCGGCTACCGCAGCGCCTTGCCGGGCGGAAAGCTGGTCGAACTGGACATCGCCGACGCGCAAGCCCTGGACGATGTTTTTGCTGCTGAACATTTTGATGCGGTGTTCCACTTCGCTTCATTTATCCAGGTCGGCGAATCCGTCACCGAGCCTGCCAAGTATTACCGGAACAACCTCGCCGCTACGCTGACGCTGCTACAAACCATGGTGCGCGCGAAGGTCAAACACTTGGTTTTTTCCTCGACCGCCGCCGTCTATGGTGACCCGGTATACGTGCCCATCGACGAAGAACATCCCAAGGCCGCCATCAACCCTTATGGCCGCAGCAAGTGGATGGTGGAGCAGATACTGGAAGACTTCGACCGCGCCTACGGTCTTAAATCGGTGTGCCTGCGCTACTTCAATGCCGCCGGCGCCGACCCTGAAGGACAGCTGGGTGAACGCCATGAACCGGAAACCCACCTGCTGCCACTGATCCTGCAAGCGGCCTCGGGCCGACGCGAATCCATCACC
The DNA here is from genome assembly GCF_949768225.1 of Pseudomonas sp. IT-P44. NCBI lineage: Bacteria > Pseudomonadati > Pseudomonadota > Gammaproteobacteria > Pseudomonadales > Pseudomonadaceae > Pseudomonas > Pseudomonas sp. IT-P44. The sequence goes on from NZ_CATKQM010000017.1 coordinate 103,059, forward strand.
GTGTTTGGTCGGGATTACGACACGCCGGACGGCACCTGTATTCGCGACTACGTCCACGTGGTCGATCTCGTTGCCGCTCACGCACTCGCCGTGGATTATCTGCTGGCCGGTGGCGCAAGCACGGCGTTCAACCTCGGTAACGGCCAAGGGTTTTCAGTACAGGAAGTGATAGACACTGTGCGTCGCGTCACCGGCCAGGACTTCTGCATCAGTGACGCGCCCCGCCGTGCCGGCGACCCGCCACGGCTGGTGGCCGACCCTCGAAAGGCCAACGCAATACTGGGCTGGCAAACTCAATTTGCCTCGCTTGAAGAGATCGTGACGCACGCCTGGAAGTGGGAGCAGAAGCACCCTTGGCACTGACAGTCGGCGCTGGCGCATAACGCGCCGCGCGCCGAAGGGTGACGCGCTAGTAGTAAGAGCGGTTTTGCGGCTCGGCTTTGTTCAGCACCGTACCAATCAGATTGGCTGAGCCCAGGTGATGCAGGCTTTCCTCGATCTCTTTCTTGCTGTTCATGCCGTTGGCGACCACGAGCAGGACGCAGTCGAATTTCGGCAGGACGGTAATGACATCGTCCGAGCTGAGGATTGGCGGCAAGTCGAAAATCACGATACGCGAGTTGTAGCGTTCACGCAGATCACTGATCAAATGGGTCACTGCGGGCGATGACAACACCTCGGTGGAGAGAGGAATCGGCTTACGGGTCGGCAGGACTACAAAACGCGGCAAGGTCGGGTTGACCAGAACCTCTTGCAGTTCCGCTTCGTCGGCCAGGTACTCATTGAGCGATTTATCCATCGGCAGACCCAGGCAGGCACCCACTGTCGGACGGCGCAGGTCAAAATCCACCAGCAATGCAGTCTTGGTGGTGTGATGGGCGATGCTCATTGCCAGGTTGATCGCCAGGACCGTCTTGCCTGCCTCCGGCGTCGGCGAGGTGATGGCAAGCGTACGCCAGCCGTTTTCTTCCATGATTTTCAGAACTTGCGTGCGCAGCAGGTCGAACGCCCCGCCCATGTTCGAGTTCTTGTTGTACGCCACAATGCGGTTACGCTCGAGATGATCCGGGCGCAAAGGCACAACTTTGGTTTGCACATAACTGAGCGCATTCAGACCTGCAGAGTGCCCGGTTGCGGTCATGGCTTTTGGCGTGGCCACGAGGGCCGAGGACGACTGTTTTTCATCATCTTCGGTATCGGTCTTGTTAAATTCCATGGCTGTATTCCTTATGCAAACCGGCCCAAAGCTTTAAAAATCAAAAGATCCAGTGGCATGTAGAGGAAGTGCACGAGCACCAGAAAGATCACGATTGCCACTATCCCACAGATGATCAAGCGCGTTCGCCACCTCTTGCGATTCGCCAGCTCCGCCTTGGTGTGAATGTAGGGAATGGCAACCAGTACACGCTGCCCCAACACGCTACCCAGGGCTTCAGCTCCGCGCACGCGCTGAGTCAGCATTTCCAGGAACATCACCAATGCGCCAGCGCCCACAGGGGCAAGAACGAAGCCCATGGCAACTACTTTCTTGCGGTTCGGCCGTACCGGTTTTTCAGGCATCAGCGGCGACTCCAGGAGAACAAAACGCTCGGCTTTGTTTTCCTGTTCCAGGCTTTCGGAAATTCTCGCATTCATCTCCTTGGCGCGCATTTCCTCGTATTTCTTTTTCGCGTTGTCATGGTCACGCATCAGCGTGATCAGGCCGCGCTCGACTTGTGGCATTTCAATAATCTGCGCTTCGTATTCGGCTATTTTCTGCTGCGTCTGCTGCTTCTGATCGGCCAGCGACTTGATACGTGCGTCGGTGGCCGCGATCCGCGCCTGAGCCTTCGCTACATCCATACTGACGGACACTACCGAACTCCCCGCCACCGACTTGTTCGCCTCAAGTGCCGCAATCTTGCGTTTCACGGCACGCACATCAGGGTGGGCTTCGGTATACAGCGTCAGCAAACGGACGTATTCCGCCTTGAGGCTGCCCAGATCCTGCGGTTTGTCAGCGGCTGCACCCGCCACGCCAGGCTTGGTCGCTACGCCGGCATTGGCGGCGACAAGCTCCAACTCATTGAAGCGCAAATCCTCACGGGCAGCCTTGTAGTCACGATCGACTTCCTTGAGGTCGTTTTCGGCGCGGGTCAACATGTTCGTGAGCAATTCCCGATTCTCGGGCAGCGATTTGCTGTGCTCCTCCTTGTATTTCGCCACGCGACTGTCCTGGGCATTCAGGGCAACCTCGAGCTTGTCCGCCTCCTGCTTTGCGAACTCTGTGTTTTCATTGGCGCGCTCGGTGCGCTGCCGGATGTTTTCATTCAGAAACAGCGTTACCAGTTCATTGGCCACTTTGTTGGCAATCTCTGGTTGGCGGTGCTCAAAGGAAAGACGAAACGCAATCGTCACTTCCCCGCGACCCTTGACCGCGGCGCTGACCAGGGTGACCCCGATCGTATTGCGCATTTCATCGATTTTCTCGGAAACGCTCAACTGCCGGCCTTGAGAAGAGAACAAGTTGTATTTGTCGATGATCGCTAAAAGATTCTCCCGGGTCATCACACGCTGGCGAATGACCTCGATGCGCTCATCGGCAAAGGTGCCGTTGTTTGTCGCGACCAGTTCAGGCGAGATCTGCTGCGACTCGATCAGGATCGTGCCAGAGGACTCGAACGTGGGCGGCAGCGACATCGCGACCGCGATGCTCACGCCAAGTATGGCTGCGCAACTCACGATCAACAGCACGGCGTGGTGTTTGACGATGGCGATGTAGTCGTTGACCGACATTTCGTATTCAGAGGCCATATTTCTCACACAACTGAATTTCAGAGACCGGGGTAACTGTAAATCAGTGTCATCCCGACAATATTTGCGCTGGCATCCGGCAAGCCGTCCTGCTGACGCTCCTTGTACGTGAAGGATAGGCGCGCAATCCAAAAAGGCGAGAGTTCTTGACTGATCCAGGCACTGTAATTAAGCAAAGTGTTTGGCGTCTGGCCTTTGGTGTCCTGCCAGGAGGCATCAAAACCGGTGCGTCGGATCTCATCGATGGCGTAACTGAATGTTCCCTTCAGGTTATCCGCCTCGACGAACCCGCCGTCACCGCTGGCGACCGTACTGCGACCGGCGTCGACGATTGCATCAAACCGCTCGCCGGTGTATTGCAAGGTCAATCCGCCCTGACCCTTGGGGCCGTCACCCGAACCGGAAACCTGATTGACGCCCGCGTACACCGTACCCTTGAACTGCTCGGAGAGCTGGAAGTTCACGCCGACCGTGGGTGTATAGCTGTTTGAGGAGGACGCCACTGCAGAGCCCTTCTCAGGCTCATAGCGCCTGACGCCCAAACGGGTGAACACCTCGGTCTGCTCGCTCCACGCGTAGCTCCACGTAAAGCGGGTGGCCAGTTCGTCGTAGTTGATCAGGGTCGGAATGTCGTAAGTGACATGAGTGTAGTCAGTCTCGTTGAGCAAGGTACTTCGCTCGCTGAGAGCCGTATGCCAGTTGCCGCCCAAGGTATACAGCTTTTGCGTGCCGTCGGCTGCTACCACGCCGGTTTCCTGAACGGCAGTAGAGAGCGTTGAACTCTCTTCATACCTGGCCTTGAGCCCAAAACCGCCCGTTTCGGTTTCCCGCTGCCACCCCAGTTTCAATCGGGGGTCTTCACGGTCCGTCACGATGTCGGTATCGGAAGAACGCACGACGTATACACCGAGACCGAATTGAAACTCATCCCGACCGGAAGTACCGACAAGGCCGTACTCGGGAGCGATGATGGTGCGGGTCACACCCTGCTCACCACTCGTGAGCAACAGTGGATTGCTGTCGTACTCGACAGTCGAAGGCACCGCGATTGATGATTGCCAGGTCGCCGCATGGGCCACACCGGAACACGACAGAATCAGGGTTGCAGTGGCAACCCCGGTAGTTCGAAGAGCAAGCAAGTTAATCCTTAATGCATCGCGCAAGTCTAAGGCACGACCAGCGTATCGCCGGCCTGGAGGAGAATATTGGTGGACATGTCACGCCCGGACATCAGATCGCTGTAATTGACTGGCAGGATCTGTTGCTTGGTCCCGTTGAGTCGCACGACCTTGATTTCATCCTTGTCGGCAAACTTGTCGAGCCCGCCCGCCACGCTCAACACCTGCAGCACTGACGTTTGACCTGATAAATGGACACTGCCTGGCTTCAACACTTTGCCCTGCACGTACACGAGATTGCCATCCGTGCTGGTGACGACAACGCTCACCTGCGGATCGGGTATGTACTTTACAAGCTTGGCAGCTATTTTCTCTTCGACTGCGGTGGTATCGAGACCTGCCACATCGACTTGCCCTGCCAGCGGGAAGGTAATGCTTCCGTTGGGAAGAACGATCACGTCCTGCTTGAGCTTGTCTTCGCCCCAAACGGAAACGGCAAGCTTGTCACCCGGACTCAACCGGTATGCAGCATCGTTTGCGACGGCATTGGAAATGCTGGGCATAACTGCCAGCGCGCAGACCACAGGTAACCAGAAACGCGACATCGGGATCCCTCCGCCTAAGTAACCTTGCCAAGAGTCTTGCATAAAAACCGGGGTAAATCACTCTTGCTCATTTTTAGGTCAAGGAAACGATCAAGGGGCAGTTTTTTGCGCTCGGCACCGTCCGGTTTTCGTCGGCCCGACGCTTCTATTGCCTGCCGGGAAACAGCTGGCGAAGGAAGTTTTTTATTTAACAATAAGTTGTCGTTAAACATATCGTCCTCGATGTCTGCCTGCCAAATTAATAGCACTCTGTTTAATAGAGCGCGTCATTCAGCTAATACATCGCCAAACCCACTAGTAGATCAAATTGATATCAATCACTAGTGTCAATGCGCCACACAATCGCCAGCAAAAACAAAAAGCTAGCTACACCTTCCGCCGGTTGGCAACCATGACAAAACCGAATAACGCGGATGAAAACAACCAGGCGGCAGCTGCTAACGGAACTGCATTCGATTGATTGCTGAGGGCATCATCCCCGCCACTCAAAACTTTACTTTGCGTACCTGAATCTGCCGTTAACTTGTCAACGGCAAGTTGCGCCATTAATCCGTCACAGGAAGAACTATTGACGGTAGCGCCCACCTTGGTGGCGGACTCTATAAGGCTGTTGAGTTGATTTTTTGCTGTATCAGCGAAGCTGGTATCGCTGGCCGAAGCTGCCGCGCCAGGACCGTTTGCAACGGTTGAAGGGGCACCACTCTGCTCGGCGGCGGTCATGCCCGCTTTTGGACCATACGCTTGGCAAGCATCGCCCATGCGGTTAATTTCACGGGTCAAATTGGCCGTTTGTGCGGTGGCAATGGCCGCACCATTAAAGAGCACGCAGAACAAAACGGATTTGAGAACCAGTGATGAACGCATTGAAGCCCGCCTCCCTGCACACAGGGTTTTCCTGATATCGAATGAAGGATTCGTTACCCAGCTGATTGGAGCCTATAAGCACATAGCCAGCACGTCAATGGTCTGTCACAACAATAAATTAAAATAAAAATCAAGGCAGAATGGCGTCAATAAATCGACAATTAGTCCTCATCACAACAAGGGTCTCTATCTCCTTGAAACGACTCAAACATGGGCATCAGCCCTACCGAAAACGGGCCTGAACGCGTTGCTTTTTCCCTGCCGAAACACCGGCGACAAAAAACTATCGACGCTGGCCGCCGTGCATCCACTCTCGTGGACTGACGCCGGTCTTGCGCCGAAATGCCCGGGCGAGCGCCGAAGGGCTTTCATACCCCACTTCATCGGCAATCAGGGCAATGGACTTGCCTTCACGCAAGCGTTTCTGGGCCAGGCTGATGCGCCAGCTCACCAGGTAATCCACCGGGGTCTGCCCCACCACCTGACGAAAGTGTTCGGCAAAACTGGCCCGGGACATGTTGGCCGCCGTCGACAACTCAGCCACAGTCCAGGACTTGCCGGGCGTGTCGTGCATCAGGCTTAACGAGCGTGCCAGGCGTGGGTCGGCGAGACCGGCCATCATGCCGGGGCTTTGTTCGCGATTGGTCAGAATGTGCCGCAGCAACTGGATCACCAGCACTTCGAACAAGCGGTCCATCATCGCTTCGCGACCGCAAATGCCACCGAAGGCTTCGTTGAACAGCCAATCCAGCGTACCGGCCATGGTCGGCACTTCATCGAGATCAAGCACCAGGTAATCGGGCAACGCCGCCGCGAGCGCATTCCCCGCACCGCCATCGAACGTCAGCGAGGCGCACACCAGTTGTGTGTCGGACGTGTCAGCGGCAATCAATCGGTGACGGTAAGGCCGAGGGAAGAAAATCAAGGTGGGTGTATTGAGCTCAATCGCGCGCTCATCGGCCAGTTTCAGGGTCAGCTCGCCGGATTGCAGCAGATGGAGGTGCCCGCAGGCCTGATCACCGTCAAAACCGGTGGTGCCGCAAAAGGTCCCGCTGTGGAAGGTACCGGCGCTGACGCCGAAATGGCTGAGCAAGGTGGACAAGCGATCCATGGACAGGCTCCTGGCGGCATATTTGGACGATCAGTCGCATATCCTCGACGATTTGCAGCCAATAGACCAGCACTCGTCATTAGCATGGACCCCGTACCCAGCGCACACCGCGCCGTCATCTACGGAGATCCACCATGAGCCGCATCAACACCCTGAGCCTCGAACACGCCACCGACACCACTCGCCCGCTGCTGGAAGGCGTGCAGAAAAAAATCGGTTTTTTGCCCAATGTCTTCAAGACGCTGGCGCATGCACCTGCCGTGCTGTCCTCTTATCTGCAACAGTCTGCGACCCTCGGTAAAACTTCACTGAGCGCTACCGAGAAAGAAGCGATCTTCCTCGCCACGTCCCAGGTGAATGGGTGCGACTACTGCCTCGCGGCCCACACATTGTTTGCCGGCAAGGCCGGGTTATCCGCGCAAGACATCCTCAGCGCCCGCAGCGGCCAGCTCAATGCCTTTGCCACCCTCGCCCGGCAGATCACCGAAAGCCGTGGCCACCTGGGCAGCGAGCAGATCGCAGCGGCACGGGCAGCCGGGATCAACGACAGCAAGATTGTCGAAGTGATCGCTCACGTGGCCTCGCAGACCTTGACCAATTACCTCAACAACGTCGCCCTGACCGAGATCGATTTTCCGGCCATCGATGCTTGAACGACTGTCTATTCGGGAGAACCGCTGATGAACACCGTGACGCTCTATACCACTGACACTTGCCCTTATTGCCACAACGCCAAGATTTTGCTGGCGAGCCGAGGCATTGCGGCACAGGAAATAAACGTTCAATCGGAACCTGGGAAGTTTGAGGAGATGCTCGGCCGCAGTGGTCGCCGTAGCGTGCCGCAGATTTTTATCGGTGATGTGCATGTTGGAGGGTTTGACGAGCTGGCCAAACTTGATCGTCAGGGGGGGTTGATGTCGATGCTTGCTTGAGGCCGGCGACGGTTTTTTTGGGGGGGTACATATCCGTTGTTGTGGTAACGGCTGCTATTGGTTTCGCCCTTACGGCGAGTCACTTGGAGAAGCGCCAAGTAACCAAGCGCCTGCGCCCCTGACGTACGGTGGCTCGCTAAGGCTCGCCATGCCCTCGCTCCGGTCCTGCTCCGTGGGCCCGCCGCGATCGGCCATCCATGGCCGTGCGCGGCTAACCCGGCATCCATGCCGGGTTGCCCACTGCGCAGAACCTCCACTCGGCCTTCCGACGGGGCAGATCAAGATCAACAGCCAAAGCAAAAGCGAGGCGGCCTGCCAGCCGACCTGTTTCTTTGCTCGTACGCATTCCCCTGTAGGAGCCGGCTTGCCGGCGATGGACGTCAACGATAACGCGGGCTGTCTGAAGGAACGCGTTGCCCAGACATTTTTCGCCGGCAAGCCGGCTCCTACAGGGGGCACGTACGCTTTTGATTTTCACCACTCATCAGGCCGA